>JALYQD010000053.1 GCA_030856025.1 Actinomycetota bacterium | reverse complement strand
GGCCTACGCAGCGGCAGCGGCTCTCATCGGTCGCGAGCTGACGGTGCCGCTCATCTCTCAGTCGGTCGTGCTGACCCGCACCCAGGCACGTTCGACGGCGATGCCCGAGTCCGAATCGCTGGCCAATTTCGCCCGCACCCAAGCGACGCTCGTCCTCCATCTGGCGATCACCCGCATACGCGCCCTCGCCGAAGAGCTCGTCGCCGAGTATGGCGCCGCCTGCCCGGTCGCCGTCGTCGCCAATGCGAGTCAGCCGAGCCAGGTCGTGCTCAAGGGGACCCTCGCCGACATCGCCGACCAAGTCGAAGCCGCCGGCCTCAAGCTGGCCGCGGTGATCCTCGTCGGCCCGGCGCTCGACACCGCGAACGTCGCCGAGTCCTACCTCTACGACGCCAACCGCGACCGGTCCGCCAAGCTCCGGCCCTGATTTCCCCATCGCGGGGGACCGACGACGCGGGCCAAAGACGCGGGTCCCCACGACGCGAGGGCAAAAGAGAAACGTCCCAACCGAGCGACTCGGCTGGGACGTTTGGTCAGGCTATGGCCTCAGTTGGCGCCCTGCGCGCGCCAGTAACTGTTCAGCGCGCCGTTGGTCTTGACGAACCAGACAATGGGTCCGACGAGGATGAACATCCCGGGGAAGTACCAGAGTCCGGTCGCTCCGCTGACAGGAGCCTCCAGGCCCTTGTTGCGGTAGAGGTTCCCGACCTCGCTCGACGTGATGTACGGCATGGCGATCCCGACGAAGAGCGCGAGGAGAAGGGCGATGCCGCCGCCGATGCCGTTGTTGGAGTGGCGCTTCATCTCGGTGTGGGTCTTGAAGTACCAGACGATCGCGTAGATCCCGAACGTGACGATGGCCAGCAGGATGCATACTCCGGTGCCGCGGACTTTGCCCAGCGAACCGGGGGCAGGTATGCCCGCGCCCGCGGGGATCTGAGCATTGGCGTCGGCTGTCGTGAAGTCAGTCGTCATGAGTAGGCAGTTCTTCTTTCGTATGGGTTGGGGTGGGCGCCGTTCGTGCGCCCAAGCGTGAACCCTAGTGGCCACGACGGACGCCCACCTCTCTTTTGAGTGAACTGGTCAGGCTGGGTTTCAACGAGTCCGGCGGACGCGAACGTGCCGTTCGGCGGCGACGCCACGATCGACGGACGGACTCGTGGACGCGGCAACGCGACTTGACCTGAAGTGCACTCCAGGGTGAATGCTGAAGGCATGAGTGTTGCCACCGCAGAACCCACCACAGATTTCCCCGTCGGGGGCCTGCCCATCAGTGCTGCCGCCGAGGCAAGCGGGCTGAGCGTGGACACCTTGCGCTACTACGAACGCGAAGGACTCGTCCTCTCCAAGCCCGACCGATCCGCCTCCGGTCAGCGCCGCTACACCGAGAGCGACATGCGCTGGATCGGTTCGCTGGTCATGTTGCGCAAAACCGGCATGACCATACGGGACGTGCGTGCCTTTGTGGCGCTGTATCGCAAGGAGGGAAGCGAACCCGAGCGCATGGCCATCCTCACCGAACACCGCAAGCGTGTGCTCGCAGACCTCCGCGAAGTGCAGGAGCACCTCGCGGCCATCGAACGCAAAATCGATTTCTACAGAAGGGCAATCAACGTATGAAGACAACCAAATGGGGAAACCAGGGACTTACCGCGTCAGTCGAAGGGCTCGGCGCGATGGGCATGAGCGCGTTCTACGGGGACCGCAATGACGAGGAGTCGGCCGCCACGCTTCATCGCGCGCTCGACCTCGGCATTACCCTCATCGACACCGCCGAGATCTATGGGCCGTTCCTCAACGAACAGCTCATCGCCAAGGTGCTCGGCGACCGTCGCGACGAATTCTCGATCGCGACGAAGTTTGCCAGCGAAGTCACCGATGTGGGCGAACGCGGCCCGGTCAACGGCAGCCCGGCGTATGCCCGCAAGGCGCTCGAGCGGTCCCTGCGGCATCTCAACACCGACCACATCGACCTCTACTACCTGCACCGGGTCGATCCGAACACGCCGATCGAGGAGACCATCGGCGCGATGAGCGAATTCGTCGCCGAGGGCAAGGTCCGCTACCTGGGCGTCTCCGAAGCCGCACCGGAGACGATCCGCCGCGCCCACGCGACGCATCCGCTGACCGCGGTACAGACCGAGTACTCCCTGTTCGAGCGTTCGCCCGAGACCAATGGCGTCCTGGACACGGTCCGGGAGCTCGGCATCGCATTCGTGGCCTATTCGCCGATCGGGCGGGGGTTGCTCTCGGGCCAGATCAAGAGCGCTGCGGACCTCGACGAGGACGACTTCCGTCGCCACTCACCTCGGTTCAGCGACGAGAACATCGCGGCCAACCTCAGGGTCGTCGACAGGGTTCGCGATCTCGCCGACGGCAAGGGAGTCACGCCGACACAGCTGGCTCTCGCCTGGGTGCTCAACCAGCCCGGCGTCGTGGCGATCCCCGGCACGAAGCGTCGTACGTACCTGGAAGAGAATGCTGCCGCCACCGACATCGAGCTGACGGCCGACGACCTCGCCGCACTCGACGACGTGGCCCCGATCGGCATCGCCTCGGGCGCCCGCTACGCCGAAGGCGGCATGAGGTCCGTCCACATCTAGACCCGAACGGGCTCGGGCCGGGAGTCCACGGCAAACACAAACCGCTTGTAGGACCAATAGCGGAATGCCGTGCCGAGCGCGAGACCGATCACGTTGGCCGAGATGTTGTCGGAGAGGCGGCTGGTCAGGCCGAGCAGGTCATGGGAAATGGTGAGTGTCAGGACGGACAAGCCAAGCCCGATCGCGTTGAACAGGACGAACAGGGCGATCTCCCGGTGTCGGCCGTGGACGCTTTCTCCGCGCCAGGTGAACACGCGGTTGCCGGCATAGGTGACGGTCATGGCGATCATGACGGCGAGGATCTTGGCGATCGACGGGTCGAGCGCAGCGGTCGGCGAGGTCGTTCTGAAGAGGTTGAAGGCGGCGACGTCGACCACATAGCCGGCGCCGCCGACGGTCAGGAACGTCAGGACCTCGGGCTCCAACAACCGCTCACGCAGCGACATCAGCGAGGCTTTCGCGTGGCGCGTTGCCGGCATGACTGATCTCCTGCCAGCGCCATATGAGGATCCGCCGGAGGGCTTCGCGCACGATCAAGCCGGTCATCTTCGACCTGCCCGCGGTGCGATCGGTGAACGTGATCGGGACCTCGGTCACGCGCATGCCGAGCCTGCACGCGCGCCAGGCGTTCTCCACCTGGAAGCAGTAGCCGTTGGAAGATGAGTCGAGTGCTCCGAGTTTCGCGAGCGCATCGGCGCGGAACGCGCGGAACCCGGCGGTGGCATCGTGTACGCCGATGCCGAGGACGAGCCGAACATAGAGGTTGCCGCCCCGTGAGATGAGCTTTCGGCTCCATGACCAATTGACGACCTCACCGCCGTCGACATACCGCGAACCGATCGAGACGTCGGAGAAGTCGAGCGCGGAGACCAGCTCCGGGATCATCGCCGGCGGGTGCGAGAAGTCGGCGTCCATCTGGACGACCTCGGTGTAGCCGCGCATGAGTGCCCACGCGAAGCCGGCCCGGTAGGCGGCGCCGAGCCCCTCTTTCTCTGCGCGCCTCAGGAGGTGGACGCTGTCCATGAAACGGGGATGGTTCCGGACGAGTCGGCCCGTTCCGTCGGGGCTGTTGTCGTCGACGACGAGCACATCTGCGTCGGGCTCGGCCAACAGCACCTCGTTGAGAAGGGCGACGATGTTGTCTGCTTCGTTGTAGGTCGGGATGACGATGACGGTCTTCATGGCAAATACTCCTTCGTGGGGGTTTCGGCGGCGGTCGCCGTGGGGCACGCGGTTTGTGTATGGAGCTCGGGACGGTCGAAGCCTTTGCGGAGGTAGACCGTGTGCCCGCAGATCCGGTCGACGGGTCGGTAGTCGCGCCCGACGGTTTCCTGAACCGCCGCACTGTCCAGCCCCCAGGACCGGACGCCGTTCCACGTCACGAACCAGGTCGGCGCATCGGGACCGGAAAGCACCCGGTTGAGTTCGTGCAGTCGCGGGTCGAGCGTCTTGATCGGGAGGCTCCATAGATAGCGGTATGGGGAGGAGAGTCCGGAACTGCCGACGACTTCTGCGTGCCCGTACGCGGTGACGATCGTGTCGTCCGGAGCGGCTGATGCCGCGATGGTCCGGCCGATATCCGAGCCGGTCGACGGGGGATTGACCACGAGCCAGATCGCCCAGCTCGCCACCGAAACCACCGCGACGGTCGCAACGAGCGATCGCGTGAACGGTTGATGGCGCGCGACCAGAACGCCGATGACAATGGCGATCGGGACGATCGGTTCGACCAGGTAGTGGGTCCAGTAGTTGCCGCCGACAGCCACTGACAGTGCGGCAAAGGACATCGTGGCCACCAGGCCCAAGGAGGCGGCGTCGCGCAATCGGTGCGTCACCGCACCCCAGACGATCGAGACGACCAGGATCGCCATACCGCTGACTGCGAACGCGACCAGAAGACTGAACAACCGGGGCGTTGCGTGTTGGCGTCCCGCGGCCGCCATCACCCGTCCGGCTTCGACCCGGAACGGGTAGGTTGCCTCGAAGACTCGGTCAAGCGCGGTGCCGTGCAGCGACGTCATCAGGGCGACGGCGTAGAGCGTCGAGGTCGCACCGCCGATCGCGGCGAGCACGATCCGCACACCGTGGCGAAGGGTGATCTCGCCGCGTTGGCAAGCGATCACGGTCGCGACCAACCCGAACAACAAGGCGTCGGCGAGGTTCTGTTTGACGAGGAGTGCAGCCATCCCACTGGCGCCCGCGCCGATCGCCAGGAGCTTCGCGCGGCCAACGTCATCGGGGCGCAACGCCGCAACAGTTGCCGCGACGCTCCACGCGATGAAAGGACTGGCGAGGAGTTCCCCGTTGACGGCAATGGTCCCGAGCAAAGGCGTGGTGAACAGGGCAGCCGCGACGACCGCGGTCCAGCCCGCGGCACGCTGACCGCCGATCGATCCGGCCGCCTTCGCCGATCCCAACACTGCGAAGCCGGCGGCGAGGCAACCCAGGATCCGCAGCGCGGGCAGGCCGCCGAGCATCGATGCCAGGTGGAAGATGCCGATGAGCAACGGCGGTCGATCGACCCAGTAGTTGCCGTAGAGCGAGGTCCCGCCGGCGTGCCACTGGCTGCCAACGATCAGGAATCCGGCCTCGTCAGGGCTTGCGGCATGGTTGAGGAAGGGGAGGCGAAGGACCATGACCGTGACCACCGCGAGGGGAACGACCCAGCGGCCGACGTCGCGCGCGACTAGCGGCGCTGCTGCTCGGGGTCGATCGAGGACGGTGGTCACCTTTCCAAGGTGCTCCCCCAAACCTGACTGCAACCTGAATGCCTCAGGGCAATGAGCTCGAGGGCGGCCCGAAGTCTTGTTTCATCGGGCACGATGAACTCGTGACGACTGTGGGCATCTGCGAAGACGACGAATCCGTTCGCCGTGTCCTGACCGATGCCCTACGTATGAGTGACTACGACGTCCTGATCGCCCGCAACGGCCACGATGCGGTCCGCACGTTCGGACCGCCGGACAGTGTGGATGTCCTCATCGTCGACATCGGCCTGCCCGACGCCGATGGCCGGGACGTCTGCCAGGCGCTGCGCGCCGAGGGCCAGCACGCGCCTGTCCTCTTCCTCACTGCCCTCGATGGCGTGCACGACCGGGTGGCCGGATTTCACGCCGGGGGCGATGACTATGTCGTCAAGCCGTTCGCGATCTCCGAGATCCTCGTCCGCCTTGAAGCGCTGATCAGGCGTACCCGCCCGGCGCCGGCCGCTGTCAGCGGACTCCATCTCGACCCGGAGAGGTTCTCGTTGCGGACCCAAGGCGGCGAACAGAAGCTGACGCCGACGGAGTTCCGGTTCATCGCCGCCCTGGCCGCCAAGCCCGGGGTCGTCGTACGACGTCGTGCGGTCGTCGCGGCCGCCTGGCCGGACGGTGCGATGGTCAGCGAGAACACGATCGATTCCTATATGCGCCGCCTGCGGGTGAAGCTCGAAGCCGTGGATTCACCGGTCGAGCTGCAAACGGTTCGCGGCGTCGGGTTCGTCCTCCAGTGAGGCCGCGCAGTCTTCGCTCACGGATCGTCTTGTCGACGACCCTGGTGTCGGCGATCGCGATGATCGCAGCGATCGGCACCATGGTCCTGGTTGTGCTCGCGCTCACTCAGGACAAGGTTGAATCGGCCTTGAACGACCGATTCGACGCCGTCTCGGCGACGCTCGTCCAGGGGAAGGACGGCAGCATCTCCGAGCTCGAAACCTCCTCCGACGCGATCCAGGACAGCGCGTGGGTATTCGATCTCCCGGGCAAGCAAGTCGTCGGCCCAGCGGCCGGCAAAAATGTCACCAGAGCGGTCAAATCACTGTCGCGGGTGACGAAACGGACCAACCTCCACCGTGGCGAGCACCTCTACCTGGCTTCCCCGGTCAAGGACGAAGAGACCGGCAAGACCATGGCGGTTGTGGTCGTCACCGAATCGTTCGAGCCGTATGAAGCGACGCAGACCATCACCATCGTGGGCCTGATCGTCCTGGGCATTGCCGTCACAGCCGGCACGGGAGCGCTGGCCGCCTGGACAGTCGGACGAACTCTCGACCCGGTGAACTCGATGGCGTCCCGCGCCGAGGAATGGAGCGACCGTGATCTGGAGTCGCGGTTCGACGTCGGAACGACCGAGGACGAGATCGCGCATCTCGGCAGCACCCTCAACCTGTTGCTCGACCGGGTCGCGACGACCATTCGCGGGGAGCAACGGCTGACCTCCGAGCTCGCCCACGAACTGCGTACGCCTCTCACCGCCATCCGCGGCGAAGCCGAGCTCGGGCTGATGGCGATCGGGGATCCCCACGCGCAGGACCGGCTGGGCCGCATCGTCGCCTCCGTCGACCGGCTGTCCGGAATCATCACCACTCTTGTTGCGATTGCACGGGGACACGAAGGCAGCGGTTCTCGGGCCAATGTCGCAGCCGTCCTCGGCACGATCCTCGACGATCGGCAACTGCCGTCGACGACGACGGTGGACTTGGCCGGAGTCGACGCAAGGCTCGAGGTGGCAGCGCCTGCCGAGCTCGCCGAGCGCGCCCTTGCGCCGCTCATCGACAACGCGGTGAAGTATGCGAAGTCGTCGGTCACAGTTTCGACCGAGGTCCGGGGACGGTCGGTGGTCGTCACTGTCAGCGATAACGGACCCGGAGTAGAGTTCGGCGACCTCGACGACGTGTTCCGCGCCGGCGCCAGGAGCGATGCCAGCACCGGCGCCGGCCTCGGCCTCGCACTGTCGCGCCGGGTGGCCCGGACGCTCGGCGGCGACATAGGGCTGCTCTCGCCGGCAGACCCGACCACGTTCACGCTGGAGATCCCGCGCCACTGACCGCGCCACCAATCCGGTCAGGTTCGTTGCAGGTTGTCTCGCCCAGAGTGGTCGGCATGACGCAAACACAACACGCACGCGACAGGTCGTGGACGCGAACACTGCTCAACAAGGTTCCCGAAGTCACCGCGCTCTTCTGGATCGTCAAGATCATGTCGACGACCGTCGGGGAGACCGCGGCAGACTTCCTGTCCGGAAACCTGGGCCTCGGCCTCCCGGCCACCACCGCGATCATGAGCCTGCTTCTTGTCGTGGTGCTCATCGCCCAGTTCTCGGTCCGCCGCTACATCCCCTCGGTCTACTGGCTCGCGGTCGTCCTGATCAGCGTCGTCGGCACTCTGTTTTCGGACAACCTGGTCGACAACCTCGGGGTCAGCCTCTGGACGACCACCTTCGTGTTCGCTGCGGGGCTCGCGGTCATGTTCTTCGCCTGGTACCGCCGGGAGCACACCCTGT
This sequence comes from Actinomycetota bacterium, assembly GCA_030856025.1. Taxonomy (GTDB): domain Bacteria; phylum Actinomycetota; class Actinomycetes; order Propionibacteriales; family Nocardioidaceae; genus JACMOZ01. The sequence continues at coordinate 105,089 of JALYQD010000053.1, read as the reverse complement.
CGATCCACACGATCGTCACGCGTCGGCGCGAAGCCTTCTATTGGCTGACGATCCTGTTCACATTCGCCCTCGGCACGTCAGCCGGCGACCTCATAGCCGAGAAGCTCGCCGTCGGATACCTCCCGTCGGCCGGTCTGTTCGGCGCAATAATCGCGGTCATCGCTGTCGCGCACTACCGTTTCGGACTCAATGCGGTGTTCGCCTTCTGGGCGGCATACATCCTGACCCGGCCGTTCGGTGCGTCGATGGGTGACTTCCTGACGGCTTCGCATCACGCGGGCGGCCTCGGCCTCGGTACGAACGGCACCAGTGCGTTGTTCCTGGCCGTCATTTTGGCGTGCGTCGGCTACTTCACCGTTGCCGAGAAGCGCGATGACCGCGAGCTCGAGCCGGTGCTGGCCTCATGATCGTCGCCTTGACGCCACTGCTGTATGTGCTCGGCCCGGTTGCGCTGCTGCTCGTGATGGCAGTCGTGCTCGCCGAGACGGGTCTGCTCGTGGGTTTCTTCCTGCCGGGGGACTCGCTGCTGTTCATGGCGGGAGTCCTGGTGGCGTCAAGCGTGATCCATCTGCCGATCTGGCTGGTCGCCCTGGGCGTCTTCATCGCAGCCGTCGCGGGCGACCAGGTCGGATACCTGATCGGCCGACGGCTCGGTCCCCGCGTCTTCTCGCGGCCAGAGTCACGGTTCTTCTCGCCGAGACATGCGCTCAGAGCGGAGGCCTTCTTCCAGCGGTACGGGCCCAAGGCGATCATCCTGGGCCGGTTCATACCCGTCATCCGCACCTTCGTGCCCGTCGTTGCCGGCGTCGGCCGGATGCCGCACCGGACGTTCACGATCTTCAATGCCGTCGGTGCGCTCGGGTGGGCGGTCGGCATCGTGATGGCCGGCTTCTATCTCGGCGGAGTCGCCTTTGTGGCGGCGCATGTCGAGTTCCTCACGGTCGGCGTCGTCGCGCTGTCGCTCATACCGGCGGCCATTGCCGTGCTGAGGCAGCGACGCCGCAAGCCGGTTTCGAGGTTTGCGCGCTGACGGCGACGCCTCCCGGGAGTTCCGGCCGTGCAAATCTCGGGTTCAGAGCAGGCCCTTCGCGTATGCGGCCTGGCCGACATGCTGGAGGTCGTCGGAGATGACGCTGACCAGGCGCGCTGCCAGGGTCACCGGTGGATCCCAGCGGGTGTCGACGATTTCTTCGAGGTCGGCGTCGGCCAGGCCGGCCACATAGGCCAGGGTCTGCTGGTGCACGGCATCGAAGTAACCGGTCAGCTGAGACTCGTCGATGCCTTTGACCGCGCCGACGTCCTCGCTGCTGAACCCGTAGCCGGTGGCGTTGGCCTTGAACGGCAGCCCGAAACGGTCATACCAGCCGCCCGAGATCCATACCTGCTCCTTGTCGGCGACGTCCGCGATGTGGGAGTCCTGCACACGCGTCAGGTGCCAGACCAGCCAGCCGATCGTGTTCGCGCCGGGCGCGACCCGCGCGCTGAGCTGGTCCGGCGCCAGGCCTTCGACGGTTGTGTGGACCTCTTGGCTGATCCGCTCATACGCGTCGGTCAGCACCGTCGTTGTCATCGTCATCGGACGCCGTCCGTCCCGCCGACGCCCCACAGGCTCGCAACGTGACGCGCATCGGTTCCACAACAACCGCCGACGACCGACACTTTCGGCAACAACGGCTTCAGTCGGCCATACGCCGCGGCGAGGAGTTCCGGATTGCCTTCGTCGAGGTCGAGCGCCTCGTCGAGCTCGGCGTGACTCTTGGTCGAGGCGTTGAAACGTATCCCCATGATCCGCTCGAGCCATGGGCCTGAGGGCGCCAACGCGTGCTCGACGTGGTCCGGGTGTGCGCAGTTGATCAGGAAGTACTCAGGACCGCCGGCCTCGTCCACCTCGTTGATGGCCTCGGCGAGTGAAGGGCCGGTGGGCAGGGTTCCGTCGGTTTCGACCGTGAAGGAAATTGCGACCGGGAGTCCGACGTCACGAGCCGCCTGCACGATCCCGAGCGCCTCACCGACATTGGTCATCGTGAGTGCCGTGACGAGGTCGGCACAGGCCTCGGCAAAGGCCTTGATCTGTGGGTGGTGGTAGTCGGCGGCCTCCGGCGCGTCCATGAGCGAATCGGGGCGGTAGCCATCGCCTCGTGGACCGATGATGCCGCCGACGATCACCTCGGGGATCGTCTCCCCATAGCGTTCGCGGAGCTGGAAGAGCATCTCGATCGCAGACCTGTTGACACCCGCCAACGACTCCGCGGAGTAGCCGAGCAGGTCGCCCCAGTCGGAGTTCGCCCGCCATGTCGGGGCCTCCAGCATCAGGCCCGCTCCGGCGTTACCGGCAATCGCGGCATAGCCGTCGTAGTAGTCCTCGAGCAGCGTTCGCCCTTCGGCGTCCTCAAGGAGCGGGAAGGCGGCGAAATGAGGCATGTCCACGCCGTGATGGAAGATCAGATCGGTCTCGATGCCGCCATCGGTGACAAACGGGCGACCTTGCAGCTGTGTCAGCCGGGAAGCCTGTGGCGTTGTCGCATCCATGGTCTCAAGCCCTTCCGTGGTGATCTGTCAGTCGTACCAAACCAACCAACCCGGTGCAAGGGCACGGCCGGCTCAGGACTTCAGCGCGAGAGGTCCTGCTCACCCAGAACCCCGACGAGCCGAAGCCGCCAATCAGCTGCGCTGGAACTAGACGAGCAAGCCGCTCATGAGGCGCCCGATCACTTCGGTGCATTCGTCCTTGACCCGAGGCTTGTCCTCTGGGTCGGCGTCGGCAAGCGCCATACCCGCGCCGCCGAGCATCGAGAAGACGATGGCCGATGCGGTGCCGATCGGCAGGGGTTGGACCTTCCCGGCATCCACCAGCGATGTGATGATCTGCTCGATCAGGCCCGCACCGAACTGCTGCTCGCACAGCTTCCATTGGTCCCAACCGAGGGCGAGCGGTCCCTGGTGCCAGACGATCTCTCCGTAGACCGGATCGGAAGCCTGGTCCAGGAAGCTGTCGAGCGCGGCGAATGCTCCTGCGAGTGGATCGCCGGCACCCGCGTATGCCTGCTGGGACTCGTGCATCGCCGCGGTTTCGAGTTCTTCGAGGACGGCCTGGAACAACGCCTTCTTGTTCTCGAAATGGTGGTAGACCGCGCCGCGTGTGACGTGCGCAGCAGCCGCCACATCGGCGAGCGCCGTGCTGTCGTAGCCACGTTCGGCGAACATCGATGTCGCTGTCTCGAGAAGGGCGGCGCGGGTTGCGTCGGAATATTGTTCGCGACGGCTCTTGACGATTGACATGCACTGAGTATAGTACATACATAGAGTATGTGACAGACACGGAGAAGGTGAGTTCGATGTCAGACCCATGGAACCAATTGCATGACCGCCGCCAGGTGCTGCGCGTAGTCCTCGACGACGTCCGTCAAGGCCGTTCGTCGCGCGTCGCAGTTGCGGACAACAACATTCATTCCGAATTCGAAAACTTCGGGGATTTCCTGCTCGACGTTTACGCCATCTGGACGCGCGCCTTCGACGCGCGGCTCGATGCCCTCCTCGCCGTGCCGCCGGTGGACATGGCAGCGGCAGTCGAGGAGTTGCGGAGCGCACTCGACGCCGAGCTACCGGCCGTACGGACGATCCTCGACGACTACGCCGACGACCCCGCGCTCGCCTTCGCTTCTGCACGGCACTCTGCGCGCACCAAGGCCGCCACTGGGGTCGAGCTCAAGCAGTCCCCGATCACGCATGTCGCCGCTGTGAGTGCTGACCGCCAACACCGCCCGATCGTGAGCCGCTTTCGCTGCCCGATCAGCAACCGCCGGCCCGCACAGATGTCAATGGCCGGCCGCTGAGGCAGTGCCGCAACCCGCGCGCTGACCCAGCCAAAATCCCTGTCCACAAAGGGACTCCGCCTCCGAAAGCACTGTCAGTGGGGCCCTCTAGGTTGGAGGTATGGAGGCAGTTCGCGAACCCGGTGCGGTGATCCTTGACGAGATCGCCCAGCTCGAGACGGAGCGCGCGCAGACCGAAGCGAAGATCGCCCGCCGTATGCTCGCCTTCGCCGATCTACGTCGACGTCGGTCCGAGCTCGCTGCCACTCCCGCCATCGGCAAGCTCGAAGCTTCCTTTGCGGCGGACGAGCTCGCCTTGGTTCTGAAGCAACCCACCCGGACGGTGCAGTGCCGTCTTGCGGAAGCGCGTCGCGCGCGTGGCTTGCTGCCCCGTACCTGGCTCGCCTTCAATCGCGGCGAGATCGACGGGTTCAGGGTCAAGCTCGTATCGTCCTGCGCGGACAAGCTTGCTCACGCACAGTCGCTGATTGCGCTTGACGACAAGGTCGGCGCCTACGCCGGCTCGCACACTGCGGCCCAGACGAAGGCGTGGTTGCGGCGCTTTGCGGCCAGGGTCGAACCCGAGGGCCAGGAGCGTCGCTCCAAGCACGAGTGGAGCAGGCGGAGCGTGTGGTTCGACCACGACCCGGACGGAGTCTCCTGGGTTCACGCAATGCTTGCGACGACCGATGCCATCCGACTCGACGGGTTGTTGACCGGTCTCGGCAAGAAGGTGCGTGACACCGCTGATGCCACTCTCGAGCAGGCTCGGGCCGATGTTTTCGCCGACCTGGTACTCGGACGCCGTGACCTGTCCGGCGCCCCGACCGGGCGAGTGCATGGCGGCGCGACGATCGCCATCACGGTTCCCGTCACGACGCTCGCCGGACTCGACGATCAACCGGGCGAGTCCTTCGACGGACAATTCGCCCTGCCGGCCGACTTGGTCCGCGACCTCGCTGCCGAGCCTGGCACGCTCTTTTACCGCCTGATGACAGATCCGCTCGGCCACATCCTCGACGTCACCGAGATCGGGCGCTATCCCTCGCGCAAGCTCAAGACGGCAATCCAGTTCAGGGACGGCACTTGCGCCTTCTGGACATGTTCGCGTCCCGCGACCGAGTGCGACAACGACCACGTCATACCTTCGCCGCGTGGGCCAACAGTCGGACACAACTTGCGAGCACTTTGTCGAAGACACCACCGCATGAAGACCTTCGGGATCGCTGCCACCGATTTCGGCGCCGCTGGTCATCGATGGCATATGCCCGACGGCTACGTGGTCGATTCCGAGACAAGACGGCTTGCTGTTGGGCGGACCGGAGCCCGGCCGAGCCGGATCGAGCAGGACTTCGCCAGTTTCGTGGTCGAACGCGCGTTGGCTGATTGACGTGAAATTGAGTCCGGTGGTCTCCTACGCCGTCGCAGCGGTCGGCTACGACGCAAACGCCCGCACGATGCGAGTCAAGTTTCGCTCGGGCGCTCTTTATGAGTACTACGACGTGGCTCCGGAGCTGTATGAGGCGATGTTGCGACGCACTCGTGGCGCCGGGTTGGCAAACAGATCAAGGCCCATCGGTACACCAGAATCTCGTGATTGCGCTCCAATCCGAAGCGGAGGAATATCAACTCATCGGCCGAAGACAGAAGGGAGTGGCGATGAAGCGCTCACCCGAACTGGAGGAACTGGTCTCGAGATGGTTCGCTGCCGCGACGAGCGGAGACTCCTCGATCGTCGATGAGTTGGTCTCGGTCGACTAAGGAGTTTGCCTAATCGGAAGCGATCCGGGTGAGTGGTTTTGTGGGGGCGATGCGGTGATGCAATTCCTCCGCGGCGAAGTGGACAACGCTGCGGGCAACGTGAAATTCACGCCGACCGAGACTGAGGCGTTCGAGGAGGGCACGGTGGGATGGGCGACCACGATGCTCACGATCACGTTGCCCGACGGTCAGCATGTCTCGCCACGATGGAGCTCGGTATTTCATCTCGAGGGAGACTCCTGGCGGTTCGTCCAAACGCATGCCTCGATTGGTGTCGACAACGACGTCGTCGGCTGGATCTACTCCGACTGAGCTGGATCGACTCGGACCGACCAGTGCTCGAATGGTGACTGACGCGAATGGTGTGACTGATCCGATAGTCGGTGGCGTGCTCCTCAGGGAATGACTCAGGCCGCAAGTGGTTGAACCTAGAAGGACTTGCCCGGCCGGGCAGACCAGCACAGACCGAAGGAGTCCACGTGACAGACGTGTTCGAGCCCATCAAAGTCGGCAATTGGGATCTTCCCCAGCGCTTCGTCATGGCACCGCTCACCCGCAACCGAGCCGGCGAGGGACAAGTACCGCGCGACATCGCCGTGACCTACTACGCGCAGCGCGCCGGCGCCGGGCTCATCGTGACCGAAGGCACCCAGCCGAGTGCTGTGGGCCAGGGCTATCTCGACACGCCAGGCGTTCATACGCCGGAGCAGATCGAGGGCTGGCGCGCCGTCGCCGACGCTGTGCATGCCGAGGGCGGCCACATCGTCGTTCAGCTGATGCACGTCGGCCGGATCGCGCACCCGGACAACAAGAACGGGCTCGAATCCGTTGCCCCGAGCGCCATCCAGCTGGACCAGCAGACCGTCACCGCCGACGGCAAGCAGGACTCCGTCGTCCCAAGAGCACTCGAGACCGACGAGATCGCCGGAGTCATCGAGGAGTTCGTGCACGCCGCCAAGTCCGCCATTGAAGCCGGCCTTGACGGGGTGGAGCTGCACTCGGCCAATGGCTACCTGTTGCACCAGTTCCTCGCGCCATCGTCCAACGAGCGCGCCGACGAGTATGGCGGTTCACCCCAGAATCGGGCCCGCTTCTCGATCGAGGTGACGAAGGCAGTCGTGGACGCCATCGGCGCCGACCGTGTTGGCATCCGGATCTCTCCGGCCCACAACGTGCAGGGCGCACTGGAGACCGATCCCGACGACGTCGCCACGACCTACGCAACGCTGGTCGACGCGATCGTCCCGCTCGGTCTGGCCTACCTCAGCATCCTGGCCGACCCGCAGACCGACCTGTTCCAGGACCTGCGCCGCCGCTTCGGTGGCCCGGTGATCGCCAACACCGGCTTCTCTCATGTCACCGACCTCGACGAGGTCAAGGAGATCATCGATGGCGACCTCGCCGAACTGGTGGCCGTGGGCCGTCCGTTCATCTCCAACCCCGATCTCGTGACACGTTGGAAGAGTGGCGCCGAACTCAACGCGCCGAACAGCAAGACCTTTTACGGAGGCGGGGCCGAGGGCTACACGGACTACCAGACGCTCGAGGAACAGAGCGCCTGAGGAACAGAGCGCCTGGGGAACAGAGCGCCTGAGGAACAGAGCGCTCGAGGAACAGAGCGCCTGAGGAACAGAGCGCCTGAGGAACAGAGCGCCTGAGGAACAGAGCGCTCGAGGAACAGAGTGCCTGAGGAACAGAGCGCCTGGGCCTACTTACTGTTGGCCCTTGATCTTTCGCCAGCCGCCGGCTCGGTTGTTGGCAATGATCTGTTTGAACATCGCAGTGAGGGCGGGCGCGTTGATCGGCTCGCCCTCCCGGAAACCGACGGTGCGTGCGGTCTGGTTGTCGTGCCCCGCGGTGATGATCCCCTCGGGATCGGGGACGATGCCGCCGTCATAGACGAACACGTTGACGTGGTCCTTGGCGGCCAACAGGGCGCAGATGTTGCCCTCGAGGACGAAGTAGGGCTGAACAGTGCGTTTGATCGCCTCGACGACCTCAGGGTCGGCGGCGTGGACGAGTCCGCGCACCTCTGAGCAGATTTCCTGCTGCCATTCGGGCAAAGCGTTGATGTAGTCGTCAACGCGCGGCTCGACGTCATAGGCCATGGGCCCATCTAGTCAGACGTTGATCGCGGTGTCCATGTCAGGCCGGCATGGGTCACTTTCGTGCCGGAGGCGCCGATGATCAGAAGGCACTTCATGTCGATCGCTGAGGCGTCGAGCTTGGCGAGGGTGGTGACCTCGAGGGACTCGCCCTCGCGGCCGACGTCGCGGCCGACGATGACGACGGTGTTTGGGGAGCGGTGCTCCAGGAGGATGGCCTGGGCATCGGCGACCTGAGTCGTGCGCGAACGTGATGCCGGGTTGTAGATGCCCAGCACGAGGTCGGCGTCGGAGACGGCGCGGAGCCGCTTCTCGATCAGTTCCCAGGGCTTGAGCCGGTCCGACAGGCTCATCACCGCGAAATCGCCACCGATGGGAGCACCTGCCCGGGCGGCGACGGCCTGGATGGCGGTCATACCGGGCAGGACGCGGATGGGAACCTCGGCGAACTCCGGGTCCTCGGCGGCCTCGAAGACAGCGGCGGCCATACCGAACACGCCTGCGTCGCCCCCGGATACGACGGCAACCCTCTCACCGGCCTTGGCAAGCTCGAGGGCGTGGCGGGCGCGGTCGATCTCGACCGTGTTGCCGGTCGCGTGGCGCTGGAGGCCGGCGCGTTGGGGGACCCGGTTGACGTATGGCGCGTAGCCGATGACGTGGTCGACCTCGGAGAGTGCATGCGACACCTCGGGGGTGATCCATTTGTCGGGGCCCGGGCCGAGGCCGACGATGAGAAGGGTGGCTGCCCTTCGGTCGCCGGCGCTCGGCTCCTCAACCGCCACGCTCGTTGCATGGTCCAGGGTTGCCGTCGGGACGACGATGATCGAGAAGTACGGCACTGACGCCGGGTCGACGTCGCGGACCGGGAGCCAGCGTTCTTCCTCCATCGAGGCGCGCTCGATATACAGGGCGTCGTCGAGACGGCCGGCCTGTTCGAGGGCGCTGCGCACAGCCGGGAACGTGCGCCCGAGCTTCATGATGATGGCGCCATCGGTGTCGGCGAGGCGGCGCGCGAGCTCGGGTTCGGGCAACGTGCCGGGCAGAATCGTGAGGACATCGGTCTGTCGCACGAGCGGCGAGGCCACGGCCGCTGTCGCCGCGGCGATCGACGTGACACCGGGCACCACCTCGGTCGGGAACCGCCCGGACAACCGGTCGTGCATGTACATGTAGGAGCCGTAGAACAGTGGATCGCCCTCGGCGATGATGACGACGGTCTTGCCGGCTTCGAGATGTACGGCGAGCCGGGCGGCGCACTCCTCATAGAAGTCAGCCATCGCACCGGCATAGCCGCCGGGGTGATCGGTGTTGCCGGTCGTCACCGGATAACGCAGGTCTTCCTCGATGACATCGGCGGGAAACAGGTGCGCAGCGATCCGGCGCGCGATCGAGCTCTTGCCGACTCCGGAGTGATAGGCGATGACATCGGCGGCGCCGATGAGCCGGGCGGCCTTGAGCGTGATGAGCTCGGGGTCGCCGGGGCCGAGCCCGACGCCATACAACCGGCCCGCCCCCTGGGATGAGGGACTCACTCCTTCTCCTGCGCGATCGCGTTGAGCGCGGAAGCGGCCATGGCCGAGCCGCCGCGGCGACCGCGTACGGCGAGGAAGGGTATGTCTCCTCCTGGATAGACACTGCCGAAGGCGATCAAAGCCTCTTTGGACTCGGCCGCGCCGATGAATCCGACAGGGACGCCGACGATCGCCGCCGGTCGGGGAGCCCCGTCCAGGAGCATCTCGAGAAGGTGAAAAAGAGCAGTGGGAGCGTTGCCGATGGCGACGACCGCGCCTTCGAGCCGGTCCTCCCACAGCGAAACCGCAGCAGCCGATCGGGTGGTTCCCCACGCCTTGGCCAGGTCGGGCACGCGTTCATCGCGCAGGAAGCACAGCACGTCGTTGTCCTTGGGCAACCGCGCACGGGTCACGCCGGAGGCGACCATGTTGGCGTCGGTGATGATCGGCGCGCCGGCGGCGAGCGCCGAACGCGCGGCGGACACGAGCCCCGGGTGGATCACGAGGTCCTTGGTCAGATCGGTCTGGCCGGTCGCGTGGACCATACGGACCGCGATCTTCTCGGCATCGGCCGGAATCTGTGACAGATCGGACTCCGCGCGGATCGTCGAGAACGAGTCGACATAGATCGCCGGACCGTCGTCGATGTAGTCGTAGTGACGGGTGGGGCGGTGGTGCGGAATCTTGCGGGAAGTCATGCGGGCTCCAGGTCGGGGACGATGACGCTGCGCCACGGAGTCACGATGAGTTCCGGGCCGAGGGCGGCGACCTGCCCGGCGAGCTGAGGAGTGAGCGTGCCGTCCGGGACCTCGATGTGGAGGGCCTGGCGGCCGTCGTCCTGGATGAGTTTCCCAAAGGGCGGAGCCGCGGAGGTCGTCAGGGTGCGTTCGTCGCGTTCGTATGGGCGGTCGAGGAGTTCGGCACCCTTGCCGGGGAGCTCGTCGACATGCCACCACGCCGTGTCGCCGCCACCGCGCAGGTCGAGGAATTCGCGCGCCAGCTCCAGCAGGCTGGACTCCGCGTCGTTGAGATCGACCGTCGGACCCCAGAGATTGGATCCCACCCGCAGCTGAGCCGTATGGGCGTCGAGCGCGAAGACGCCGAGGTCGAGGGTGCGCCCGCCGACATCGCCGCGACCGTCGTCGAGGGAAAACAAAAACCGGCCGGCAAGCGAAGCGAAAACCGGATCGGCGCACAACAGCTTGTCGATGGCATCGGCGAGCGGTCGCAGGTCCGCGCGTCCGCCGACTCGACCCGTGAGCGGCGAGACGTTGATGTTGCGCACGAGCTCATGCGAAGGCGCCGGGAGGAGCCCTGCGGCCGAGATCGCATAGACGAGTGCAGCGGGCACGCAGCCGTCTTCGTGCGCGATCGCGCGCAGCTGGAGATTGGCGCGCGAGGTCAGGTAGATGTTGGTGTCGCCATACTCGGCGGCGATCTCCACCAGCTGCCGCAGCGATGTGGCACCGAGCTGCCCGCCGATGAGCCGCAACCGGATCAACGCGCCGTCGTCGGCGATCCACGGGCGCAAGACACCCGGGCAGCGGTCGACATACGTGCGGTTCACCGGCCAATCGTGTCACAGGGGCCAGGCTTGCCCACCCGGCCTCTGCGACACGATGGCGAACTACTGCAGCAACATCCTTGGCTCACCGGCGCTTGTCAGGCCGGTGCCGCTGCGGACACAGCTGCCGCTCTTGGGCGTCCCCGCGTTGTAGGCCTGCCGCACGCAGGAGCGGAACGCGAGCTGTCCCCAGTAGTTGGGGTGCAGCGACTCCTGGATGTAGTACGGGCTGCTTCCGCCCGTGGTGACGGTACGGATCTGGTTGACCCATTCGGTTCGGTCGACAGCGGTCGGCTGCGTCCACGAGCTGAGGCCGACCTCTTCATACAGGCCCACACCGGTCTCGCAGAGCCGGCGGCCGTTGTATGCCGAGGTGAGGTTCAGCGTCTTGGCGTTGGTGATTCCGGCCTGCGTGATGGCGCCGGTGGCCGTGTTGTTGATGGTCGGCAGCGCGGTGGCGTTGGCCCAGTCCGCGTCGCCGTTCCAGAAGCCACAGCCGCCGGTGTTCTGACGGGTGTAGCTGCTCTCGCCGTAGCGGAACCCCGAGCCGTTCGCGATCGGCGAAGGGTAGTTCTGCACGAGCATCGTCCAGGCGCTGTCCGCATAGCCGGCATTCCGCATTGCGGTACGGACGTTGACATACGAATTCGCGATCCTGGTCTTGATTGTCGCGACGTTGGCGCTGGTGAAGTTGGCGACGACGCTGCTGTCGTCCTTGCAGTAGTCCTTGAACCACGTCGGGGACGTGAGGAAGTCCGTGACGCAGGACTGGATGATGCCGGCGAAGTTGAAGTCGTTGCCGCCGATGGAGACCGCCACCATCTTGACGTTGTGCGAAGCCGCGAATTGTTGCAGCATCTTGGCCTGGCCGAGCTGGCCGGCGCCGTTGTCATAGAAGTCCAGGCCCGGTTTGAAGTAGCTCCCGTCGTTGTATGTCGCGGTCTTGGCGCCCGAACAGGCGAGGTTGAGCCCGTTGACGCCGCCGCCGATGTAGGCCTCCGCGCTCTTGCTGCGGTGGCACCGGTTGATCTGCTCGGCGCTGTTGGAGCCGTTGTCGAAGTACGCCGTGGCACCCAGCGCATCTGCCGAACCGGCGCTGCTGTTGGAGGAACCGGCCCAGCGTCCGGCCTCACCCGAGATGTAGGAATCTCCGACCGAGACCACCCACGGGGTGCCCGATCCGGGGCCGTCGGCCTGAGCCGGCACGGCGGCGAGTGTGAGGCCGACCAGTGCGAGGCCGACTGCGCCCCCGAGAATTCTGGCGCGTCCGAGCGTGCGGACCCGAGTTTTGTGCGACATGCAGGACTCCTTGGTAATCGTGCTCCCCCGACCCGAAGGGCCCGAACCGAACCTAGTGGCGCAGGTCACATTTGGGAAGGGTCAGTGCGAGCCGACTATGAGTCGCGGTGCGCACTCTCCTCGGCCCGCCTGACGAGGTAGCCGTGCAGGACCGGATCTGGTTCGAGCCGGGCGGCGGCCTCATAGGCGACGATCGCTTCGCGGTGCCGGCCGAGGCGGCGCAACAGGTCGCCGCGGGTTGCGGCAACCTGACGGTCGGGGACACCGCCCAGGTCTCCGACCAGCTTGTCGAGCTCGACGAGAGCAGTTTCGGGCCCGGTCAGGTAGTTCCTCGCGATCAAGGCACCCAGTCGGGCCGACGGGGACGGCCAGATCCCGATCAGGCGCTCATACAGCCGGACGATGTCGTGCCATGGCGTGGCGTCCCAGGTCGGGATGGCCGAATGCAACCCGGAGATGCCCGCTTGCAGGGCGAACCGTCCGCCTCCTGGCAGCGCCCTCGCCGCCTGAGCGAGGCCTTCGGTGATGAGCTCGCCGTCCCACAGAGTGCGATCGACCTCGTCGAGCGCAAGCGCATCCCCGTGTGATGAGACGCGGCCGGGACGGCGCGCCTCGGTCAGGAGCAGGAGGGCATACAGGCCGGCCGATTCGGAGTCCTCGGGGTAGAGCGAGACGAGTTGCGCCGCCATCGAGATCGCGGCCGCGACCGAGGGCCCCGCTGAGGTTTCGGCCGGCTGCGGGACCGCGTGGAGCGTTGTGTAGAGGAGATAGATCGTGGTGCGGACCGCGTCGATGCGGTCGGCCAGCTCGGCGAGGAGGGGCAGCTCGAAACGGGCGTCGGTCGAGCCGATTCGCTTCTTCGCCCGCGTGATGCGTGCGGCCATGGTCGCCTCCGGCACCATGAAAACTGCGGCGATGTCGACGGTTGCCACACCGCACACCAGCCGCAGGGCCAGCGCGACACGGGCTTCCTCGCCGAGGTTGGGGTGGCACGCCACGAAGGCGAGTCGGAGCCGGTCGTCATCGATGGGGGAGGCCTCGACCTCATCGGCAACATCGCTGTCGGCGACCAGGAAGGGCAGCTTTCGGGCGAGGGTCGCCTCCCGCCGCATACGGTCGATGGCGATGCGTTTGCCGACGGTCGTGAGCCAGGCTCCCGGATTGGTGGTGCCGGTGATGCCGACCTCGGCGGCGCGGACGAAGGCTTCCTGCGCGCATTCCTCGGCGAGGTCGAGGTCGCCGGTGAACCGGATGAGATTGGCCAGGACGCGCGACCACTCTGCGCGGAACACCTCGTCCAGACTCAAAGCCACGCCCCATTAAAGCGCGCGAACCCCGTGAGGGGGTGGCTTGCGCCGGGGCGTGGCCAGGGGTGGTCGTCACATGCTGAACTCGAAGACCGGGCGGAACTCGACCCAGCCGCCGGTCGGGCAAAGTGCCGCGAGCTCGCGCGCCTTCGCCTCGTTCTCGACCTCGAGGAGGTAGAAGCCGCTGATGACTTCCTTGGTCTCGGTGAACGGTCCATCGGTGAACACGGCGGGATTGCCGTCCTTGGCGGGCGTGATGTTGACGCCGGCCGAAGTCGGCTGCAGGGCTTCGCCGCTGACCACTTGCGCACCGGCCGCGATGACCGCCTCGGCGAACTCCTTGTGCGCCGTCGACATGCTGGCCCAGTCGCCCTCGGACGTGTTTTCGGGGTTCCATTCGGGTTCCCGGATCAGGATCAAATATCTGTCAGCCATGACATTTCCTTCCTGTCGCGCGAGCGACGATGACCGCGCACTAATGAGTGAACACTGATACGACGAACGGGTACAGGAGAAATCGACAGCCGGTCGGCAACAATTGACGGTCAAGTACGCTGAGCGGACCAAGCCTTTCGCCACAAAGGTCAGGAACCCGGTGCGATTCCGGGGCGGTTCCGCCACTGTGAGCGCCGACAGCCCGTATGTCAGCACAGCCAGACACTGAGCGTGGCGAATCCATCCGTATGGGGCGTGAACCCCGTGAAGGAGACTCATGACGCGCATCGCGCTGCTGTCCACATCCGACACCGACTTGTTGTCGGCACGCGCCTGCGGTGCTGACTACGTCCTCGCGAACCCCTCGCGGCTCGACGTCGAAGACGACCTGCCCGGCGTCATCGACGGCGCGGACCTGATCATCATCCGCATCCTCGGCAACGCACGCTCGTGGCAGCACGGTCTCGACGCGGTCATCGCTACGGGTGTCCCGGTCGTCGTCCTCGGCGGCGAGCAGACTCCCGACGCCGAGCTCATGGGCCACTCGACGGTCCCGGTGGGCACCGCTGCCGAAGCGCATCTCTATCTCGCCCAGGGCGGCCCCGGCAACCTCGGCCAGCTGCATGCCTTCCTCTCCGACACGGTTTTGCTGACCGGCGAGGGCTTCGACGCGCCTGTCGTCATACCCGAGTGGGGCTTTTCGAAGCGCACCTCTCCTGCAGGCGACCTGCCTCGGATCGGTGTGCTGTTCTACCGCGCTCACGAGAGCAGCGGCAACAACGCATTCGTCCACGACCTCGCCGACTCCATCGACGCCACCGGCGAAGCGGTCGGCATCCCTATCTTCTCCTCGTCCCTGCGTGCCGCACCCGACGACCTGTATGACGCCCTCGGCACACTCGATGCGCTGATCGTGACCGTCCTTGCCGCCGGTGGCACCAAGCCCGGCACCGCGAGTGCGGGCGGCGACGACGAGGCCTGGGATGTCGAGCGTATGAAGGCACTCGACATCCCGATCCTGCAGGGCCTGTGCCTGACCTGGGGCCGCGACGCGTGGGAAGAATCCGATGACGGGCTTTCGCCGCTCGACTCGGCCAACCAGATCGCGATCCCCGAGTTCGACGGCCGCATCATCACCGCGCCGTTCTCGTTCAAGGAGATCGACAAGGACGGCCTGCCGCGCTATGTCGCCGACGCCGAGCGTTGCACCCGCGTCGCCGGCATTGCGGTCGCGCACGCGCGCCTGCGCCGTGTCGCCGCCTCCGAACGCAAAGTCGCGGTCATGCTGTCGGCCTACCCGACCAAGCACAGCCGCATCGGCAACGCCGTCGGCCTCGACACTCCCGTCTCCGCGATCCGCCTGCTCCGCGCCATGCGCGACAGCGGGTATGACGTGGGGGAGCCCGGCTTGATCCCGGGCCTCAATCCACTGCCGCTGGTCGAGGGCGAAGACCCCGACAGCACGTCGGGCAACGCGCTGATCCACGCGCTGATCGCCGCCGGTGGCCAGGACGAGGAGTGGCTGACCACGGCCCAGCTCACCGAGAGCACCGTCCGCATCCCGGCTTCGTCCTACAAGGAGTGGATCGCCCACCTTCCGGCCGAGCTCACCGGTGCGATGACAGAAACGTGGGGCGAGGCCCCCGGCAAGCTGTTCGTCAGCACTCCGCGCGATCGTGGGGAGCCCGATGGTGGGGAAGACGAGATCGTCCTCGCCACCTTGCGGGCCGGCAACGTCGTTATCATGATCCAGCCGCCGCGCGGATTCGGCGAGAACCCGGTCGCGATCTACCACGACCCGGACATGGCGCCCTCGCACCACTACCTCGCCGCCTACCGCTGGCTCGAGACTGCATCCGACAAGGGCGGGTTCGGCGCCCATGCCGTCGTCCACCTTGGCAAGCACGGCTCGATGGAGTGGCTGCCAGGCAAGAATGCCGGCCTCTCGGCGTCCTGCGCGACCGATGCCGCGATCGGCAACATGCCGCTGATCTACCCGTTCCTCATCAACGATCCGGGTGAAGGCGCCCAGGCCAAGCGCCGCGCCCACGCCACGATCGTGGATCACCTCATACCGCCGATGGCGCGCGCGGAGTCATACGGCGACATCGCCAAGCTCGAGCAGCTACTCGATGAGTACGCCAACATCGCCGCGATGGACCATGCCAAGCTGCCGGCGATCCGCGCCCAGATCTGGACCCTGATGAAGGCCGCCGAGATGCATCGCGACCTCGGCCTCGACGACCGCCCGGGCGACGAGGAGTTCGACGACTTCATCCTTCACGTCGACGGTTGGCTTTGCGAGGTCAAGGACGCTCAGATCCGCGACGGCCTGCACATTCTTGGTCAGGCGCCGGAGGGCGAGGCGCGGGTCAACCTGGTGCTGTCGATCCTGCGCGCCACACAGATCTGGGGCGGCTCCAACAACGCGCTTCCCGGTCTGCGGGCGGCTCTCGGCCTGAAGGAGAACGCGGAGTCGACCTCTGCCGTCGACGCGATCGAGGCGC
This sequence comes from Actinomycetota bacterium, assembly GCA_030856025.1. Taxonomy (GTDB): domain Bacteria; phylum Actinomycetota; class Actinomycetes; order Propionibacteriales; family Nocardioidaceae; genus JACMOZ01. The sequence goes on along the minus strand of JALYQD010000053.1, from coordinate 88,788 downwards.
AGGCCCGAGCGCTGATCATCGCGATGGAAGACGCCGATTGGGCTCCTTCCGTAGCCGCCACACTGCACGCCGACCCGACGGTCGTTCGCGTGCTCGAATTCGCCGCCGAGCAGGTCGTGCCTCGCCTCGCGCAGACGACCGACGAACTCACCGCCGTGCTCCACGCCCTCGACGGCGGGTTCATCCCGGCCGGACCGTCGGGATCGCCGCTGCGCGGACTCGTCAACGTGCTGCCGACAGGTCGCAACTTCTACACCGTCGACCCCAAGGCCGTCCCCTCCAAACTCGCCTATGAGACCGGCCAGCGGATGGCCACCTCGCTGATCGAGCGCTATCTCGCCGACACCGGCGAATACCCCAAGTCGGTCGGCCTGTCCGTATGGGGCACCTCGGCCATGCGCACCTCGGGGGACGACATCGCCGAGGTCCTCGCACTCATCGGCATCCAGCTCGAATGGGACGAGGCATCGCGCCGGGTCAACGGCATGAGCGTCATCCCGCTGGAGGAGCTCGGCCGGCCCCGCATAGATGTCACGGTCCGCATATCCGGGTTCTTCCGTGACGCGTTCCCGCACGTCATCGGGATCCTCGACGACGCCATACGTATGGTGGCCGAGCTTGATGAGCCCGACGACCAGAACTTCGTCCGCGCGCACGCCCAGCGCGATCTGGCCGAGCACGGCGACAAACGACGGGCAACAACCCGCATCTTCGGCTCGAAGCCGGGCGCATACGGCGCGGGCATCCTGCAGGTCATCGAGTCGGGCAACTGGCGCGATGACAAGGATCTCGCCGAGGTCTACACGGCGTGGGGTGGCTTCGCCTACGGCCGCGACCTCGACGGTGCGCCGGCCGGGGACGACATGCGGGCCAACTACAGGCGCATCGCCGTCGCGGCCAAGAACACCGACACCCGCGAACACGACATCGCCGACTCCGACGACTACTTCCAGTACCACGGCGGCATGGTCGCGACGGTCCGCGCGCTGACCGGCGAGGCCCCGAAGGCCTACATCGGCGACTCGACGACACCCGACGCGATACGCACCCGCTCGCTCTCCGAGGAGACCGCGCGCGTGTTCCGTGCCCGCGTCGTCAACCCGCGCTGGATCACCGCGATGCAGCGCCACGGCTACAAGGGCGCGTTCGAGCTGGCGGCGACGGTCGACTACCTGTTCGGCTACGACGCCACGACCGGCGTCGTGCAGGACTGGATGTACGACACGCTCGCCAAGACCTATGTCCTCGACGAGGACAACCAGGAGTTCATGCGCCGGGCCAACCCATGGGCCCTGCGCGGCATCATCGAACGACTCAACGAGGCCGCCGACCGCGAGCTCTGGGCCGAGCCCGATGCGGAGGTGCTTGCCGAGATGCGGCAGGTCTACCTCGACATCGAAGGCGACCTCGAGGACGACTCGCCTTGAGCGGACAGGTCACCCGGCGCGTACGGCTGATCGGCATCGGCGCGGGCGATCCCGATCAGCTGACGCTGGAGGCGATCGCCGCGATGCGTTCGGTTGCGTACTTCGTGGTGGCCGACAAGGGAGCTGATGACCCGCTGCTTGCGGCCCGGGAGGCGCTGCTGGTGCGGCACGTCGGGGACGGCGCGCAGGTCATCGCCGTACGCGATCCGGAGCGGGACCGCTCACCGAGTGACTATGACAAAGCCGTCACGGACTGGCACACCGCGCGCGCCGAGGTCTACGAGCAGGCGTTGATAGACAACCCCGGCGACGCGGGCTTCCTCGTCTGGGGAGACCCGGCGTTCTACGACTCGACGATCCGGATAGTGGAGAAGGTGCTCGCGCGCGGCAACGTTGAGTTCGAGTGGGACGTCATCCCCGGCATCTCGAGCCTGCAACTTCTCGCCGCCCGCCACAGGATCGTGCTCCATGGCATCGGCGAACCGTTCACCGTGACGACCGGCCGCCGCCTGGCCGAGGCGATCGACGCCGGCCACGACAACCTGGTCGTCATGCTCAACGCCCGATTCGAGGCTCAGGACCTGCTCGAAAGTGGGCAAGCCGGCGACTGGGACATCTGGTGGGGCATCAATCTCGGCACGAAGGACGAGGTGCTGGTCGCCGGCCGTCTGTCCGAGGTCACCGAGCGGATCGTCGCCGCCCGAAGCGAGGCCAAGGCCGCCGCGGGCTGGATCATGGACATCTACCTGCTCAAGCGCCGCTGAGCCCGACTCACTCCGGATCGACTGGTGGTTCCGCGCCTTCGTGTTCGTCCCGGTCGGCCCAGTCCAGCAGCGGCGCGATGTCGAACACCGCGTCGTCGATGCCGGCATGGAGGTCGCCGAGTTGTGCGAACCTCGACGGCACCGTGGCGATTGTCATGTCGTGCGGGTCGACGTCGCCGATCTCGTCCCACGTGATCGGCGTGGACACACGACCGTCGGGGGAGCCCCGCACCGAGTACGCCGCGGCGATCGTGTGGTCGCGGGCGTTCTGGTTGTAGTCGACGAACAGCTGGGCCGGATCACGGTCCTTGCGCCACCACGCGGTGGTCACGTCGTCGGTCCGCCGCTCCACCTCGCGGGCGAAAGCGAGCGCCGCGCGGCGGACATCTGCGAAGCCGTGATCGGGCGGGATGCGGACGTAGACGTGCAGGCCGGCACCGCCCGAGGTCTTGGGGAAGCCCGTCGCGCCGAGCTCGTCGAGGATCTCGTGCGCGACGTGGGCGACCCGTCGGACCGTGGCGAAGTCGCACTCCGGTCCGGGGTCGAGGTCGATGCGCCACTCGTCCGGTTTCTCGACGTCGTCGCGCCGGCTGTTCCACGGATGGAACTCGACCGTTGACATCTGAACCGCCCAGATGACGGCCGCCAGCTCGGTGACACAGACCTCATGGACGATGCGGTCGAACCGCGGAAAATGCACCGGCACGGTCTCGAGCCAGGGGGGCGCGCCCCGCGGCACCTGCTTCTGGTGGACTTTGTCGCCGGCCAGGCCGTCAGGGAAGCGATGCAGCATGCACGGCCGTTCGTAGAGCGCGTTGACGATGCCGTCGCCGACTGCGAGGTAGTAGTCGACCAGGTCGAGCTTCGTCCAGCCGTGTTCGGGGAAGTAGACCCGGTCGGGATTGCTGACCCGGACGACCTTGTCGTCCACCTCGATCTCCACGGCCGGAGACGATGCCTTCGCCATGGCTCCACCGTATGCGCTCCGAAGTGCGCGCGGGCGTCATTGAGCGCAGTCGTCAGCCGCGTGCGTGGGCGAGGATCCAGTCCACGAACGGCGAAGCCTCGCGCCAGTCGGCGCGGATCCGATCGGCGAGCCCGGGCGTATGGATGAACTTCTCGAAGCCGTAGTCCTTGCTGAGGTTCATCGACTTGTGGCGCAGCAGCACGATGCGCGGATGGTCCGCGTCATACCCGCGCGGCGAGGTCTTGAGGGTGTCCCCACCCAGCGTCCATCCCGACCCTTGCAGATCGCCGAGGATGTCCTCGAGCTGGACTCCGTGGGCCTTGTCGTCGATGGCTTCGCGGATGCTCGCGAGGCGTGCCGAGGAGGCGTCGTAGAACCCGACGCCGATCCGGACTCCGGCCGCGCCGACCTGGACATACCGACCGGTCGCCGGCCCGCTCGGGACGAATGCGCCCTGCGCGGTTTTGTATGGCGTCTTGTCCTTGGCGAACCGGACGTCGCGGTAGGGCCGGAAGATCTTGGCCGTTCCGAACTCGTCCTCCAGGGAATCGGTCAACGCCTTCATCGGTGCCGCGACCGCCTCGGCATACGTCGACTTGTGGGCCTCCCAGAACGACTTGGTGTTGTCCATCTCCAGGTCGTCATAGAAATCCAGGGCAGCCTCGGGGAATCCGGTGAATTCGGCCATGCCGTCGAGGCTACCTCCCTGCACGCCCAAACTTTTGAAGACTTGTCGACAACCAGGGGCACTCCAGACTGTCAACAAGGCTTCAAAGGTTGTAGGAAATTCAGTCCGCAGAGGGCGCGTGATGACGTACCTGGTCCCGCGCCTGTGCAGGTAGGCAGGCGGACCACGCCTTCCTCGGCGTTGGCCTGGTTGCCGGGCCAGGCATACGAGCACCACGCCCATCGTACCGAGACGCCAGCGTGTGACCAATGTCCCAGCTGGTTGTCCCCGCCGCCAGCGGGCCGTAGGTTAGTTAGGTAAGCCTGTCCTAATTTCACCTTCGGGGGAAGGAGCGGTGGTGGCACCCACCAGCTACTTGTTCGGCACGGAAAACATCGATCGATACCGCGACACGATGATCAGCGGGCTCGACTCTCTCACGAATCACCTGCGCGGAGTCGAGGCTCCGTTCTCGGGTGCTCGGCCGCCCGATGTCCGCGCGCACGTCGACGCGGTCGACCTGGACAGTCCGCTCGGCGACGTCGATGACGTTCTTGCCGAGATGAGCAAGGTCTACCTCGACGACGCCGTGTGGTTCCACGACCCCCGCTATGTCGCCCACCTCAACTGCCCCGTCGTGATCCCGGCGCTGCTCGCCGAGCTGTTCGTCTCCTCGGTCAACTCGTCGCTCGACACGTGGGACCAGAGCGTCGGTGGCACCTTCATCGAGCGCAAGCTCATCGACTGGACTGCCGGGCGCATCGGCTTCGGTCCCGGGGCGGACGGGGTGTTCACCAGCGGTGGATCACAGTCCAATCTGCAGGCACTGCTCATGGCACGCGGTCAGGCCTACCTCGACGGAGACCCGGCGGCTTCCCTCGCCGAGACGACGAGTCGCTTCCGGGTCTTCGCCTCCCGCGACGGCCATTTCAGCGTGCAGAAGTCGGCCAATGTCCTGGGCCTCGGTCTCGATGCGGTCGTCACGATCCCCACCGACGCGCACCACCGGATGAACCCGTATGTCCTCGACCACGAGATCGGCCGTTGCCGGGATCTCGGCCTCATCCCGATGGCGGTCGTCGCGACGGCGGGCACGACCGACTTCGGGAGCATCGACCCGCTCGGTCGCATCGCCGACCTCTGCCGCGAACACGGGGTCTGGATGCACGTGGATGCTGCGTTCGGCGGCGGGCTGCTGGCCTCGACCCGCCGACGGCACCTGCTCGACGGCATCGAGCACGCCGACTCGGTGACGATCGACTATCACAAGACGTTTTTCCAGCCGGTGAGCTCGAGCGCCGTTGTGGTGCGCGACGGTGAGGCCCTGCGCCACGTGACCTATCACGCCGATTACCTCAATCCGAAGTCAGCGGCGCTGCCCAACCAGGTCGACAAGAGCCTGCAGACCACTCGTCGGTTCGATGCCCTCAAGCTCTGGATGACGCTGCGAATGATGGGTGCCGACCAGGTGGGGGAGATCTTCGACACCGCGATCGATTTAGCACACGTCGGCTACGGGCTTTTGCGTGAGGACGACGTTTTCGAGGTCGTCGTGGCGCCGACGCTCAGCACACTGGTCTTCCGCTACAGACCCGAGGCGCTGCCCGAGGACGTGGCCGACGACGTCAATCCGCGCATCCGTACGGAGTTGTTCCGGCGCGGTTCGGCGGTCGTCGCCGGCACCAAGGTCGACGGCCGCAGCTGGCTCAAGTTCACCCTTCTCAACCCTGCGACCACGGCCAATGACCTGCGCGCGATCCTCGACCTCATACGTGAGATCGGCCGCGACCTGCTCGACGAGCTCCACCCCCACGCGGAAGCGCACTGACATGACGACATACGACTTCGCGGCCATCGGCCTTGGTCCCTTCAACCTCGGACTGGCCTGCCTGACCGAGCCGATCGACGAGCTCGACGGGGTGTTCCTCGAGGCCGGCGACGAGTTCGACTGGCACCCGGGAATGTTGCTGGAGGACACCACGCTGCAGGTGCCGTTCATGGCCGACCTGGTCACGATGGCCGATCCGACCTCGCGATTCTCCTTCCTCGCCTACCTCAAGGACATCGGACGGCTCTACTCGTTCTACATCCGCGAGGACTTCAATCCGCTGCGCGCCGAGTACAACAACTACTGCCGCTGGGCCGCCAACCAGCTCGGGAGCGTGCGGTTCGGCCGGCACGTCGATCGGGTCGAGCACGACGGCGAGGCCTATGTCGTCCGCTGCCGGTTGCGCTCGGGCGAGAGTGAAACCGTGCGGGCGAGGCGGCTGGTGCTCGGCACCGGCACCCAGCCTTTCGTCCCCGACGCCGTACGCGACCTCGACGGCCCGGTGATCCACAACGCCGACTACCTGCAGGGCAAGGCCGCACTGCAGGCGAAGGACTCCATCACGATCATCGGCAGCGGGCAGAGCGCCGCCGAGGTCTACCTCGACCTGCTGGAAGAGATCGACACGTTCGGCTACACGCTCAACTGGATCACCCGCTCGCCGCGGTTCTTCCCGATGGAATACACAAAGCTCACGCTCGAGATGACGTCGCCGGAGTACGCCTCGTACTTCCACGCATTGCCGGCAACGACGCGCGACCGACTCGTCACGGAGCACAAACCGCTCTACAAGGGCATCAGCGGCGACCTGGTCGACGCCATCTTCGACACGCTCTACCGCAAGCGCGTCAACGGCGACTTCACCTCCAACCTGCTCACCAACACCGAGCTGACGGGCGCGTCGTGGGACTCCTCGGCCGGCCGCTACGCGCTCGACCTGCTCCACACCGAGCAGGACGAGTCCTTCGCCCTGGAGACCGGGGGGCTCGTGTTGGCCACGGGCTACCGCGGTCACGTTCCCGGCTTCGTCGCGCCGATCGCCGACCGCATCCGCTGGGACGACAGGGGTCGGTATGCCGTGGCGCCGGGCTACACGATCGACCACGGCGACAAGGAGATCTTCGTGCAGAACGCCGAGGAGCACACACACGGTTTCGTCGCACCCGACCTCGGTATGGGGGCCTACCGCAACTCGTCGATCATCGCCGCGATGTGCGGCCGCGAGGTCTACCCGATCGAGCAGCGCATCGCCTTCCAGACGTTCGGCGTGCCTGCTCGCCAACCGCATCCTCGCCAACCGCCCGCTCGACAGCCACAAGACAGGGAGGTGGGCGTATGAGCGCCTTCGACCAGCTGGAACTGTTCTCCCGCGTGACCCGGCTCGGCACGTTCAGCCTCGAACCGGTCGACGCCGACCGTGATGCCGAGGTCCTGCACGGCTGGGTCACGCACCCGAAGTCGGTCTACTGGGACATGCAGGAGGCTTCGGTCGACGATGTGCGGGCAGAGTACGCCCGTGTCGTCGACGACCCCCACCACGACGCCTGGTTCGGCCGGGTGGACGGCGAACCCGCGTTCCTCGCCGAAACCTACGACCCGGCACACAGTGAGCTGGCCGACCACTACGACGTGCTGCCCGGCGACGTCGGGATGCACGTGCTCGTCGCGCCGACCGACCGTCCGAGGCCGGGCTTCACCGCCGAGGCCATGCGCACCGTGATGGTGTTCTGCTTCGCCGACCACCGTCACGACCGCGTCGTCGTCGAGCCCGATGTCCGCAACAACGCGATCGCGGCACTCAACGCGGCGGCGGGATTCGCCGTCGACAGGGAGATCCCGTTGAGACACAAGACAGCCGCCCTGAGCGCGTCGACACGAGCCCAGTTCCACGCGAGCCGGCTCGGCGGTGGCCGCCGATGACCGCCCTCCTTGCTGGTGGCATCGGTTCGCCGTCGGGCGATCTCGTCGCCCACCTCACGCCCGAGTCGATGGAACGAGCCCACCGTTTCCTCGTGTGCAAGGCGCTCGCCGAGTTCGCCCACGAACGGCTCGTGTCACCCGAACCGGACGGCCACCACTTCGAGGTGCGTACGGCCGATGAGCGCGTCGTCTACCGGTTCCACGCGCATCGCCATGAGCTCGACCACTGGGTCATCAACCCGTGGTCGATCACCCGCGAGGTCGAAGCGGTCCCGGCGGTTCTCGATGCCCTCCACCTCATCGTCGACCTGGCTCCCGAGCTGGGCATCCCGGAGGCCCTTCTCCCGACGTACCTCGAGGAGATCAGCAGCACTCTTGCTTCGTCGGCCTGGAAGGACGTCCACCAGACCCATACGGCCGCCGACCTCGTCCACGCCGACTTCCAGACGATCGAAGCGGCGATGACCGAGGGGCATCCGGCCTTCGTGGCCAACAACGGACGCATCGGGTTCGGTGCCGACGACTTCGCCGCGTATTCCCCCGAGGCCGGCAGCCCGTTCGCGATCGTATGGCTCGCCGTCCGGCGCAGTCATGCGACGCTCTCCTGCGGTGACGGTGTCGATGAGGAGTCCCTGTATGCCGGCGAGCTCGACACCTCCCAGCGCGCCGGTTTCGACGCCCATCTGCTCGGTCTCGGACTCGATCCGGCCGACTACCTGCTTATGCCGGCGCACCCGTGGCAATGGCTCAACAAGCTCGCGATCACCTTCGCCCCCGACGTGGCCCAGCGGGACATCGTCTGCCTGGGCACGAGTTCCGATCTGTATCGCGCGCAGCAGTCGATCCGGACGTTCTTCAACGCCGATCGATCCGACCGGTACTACGTGAAGACTGCTCTCTCGATCCAGAACATGGGCTTCATGCGCGGCCTCTCGCCCCGCTACATGAAGGCCACGCCGGCGATCAACGACTGGGTCGCCGGCCTCGTCGGGTCCGACCCCGAGCTGCAGTCGCGTGGCTTCGGTGTCCTCCGCGAGCTCGCGGCGATCGGCTACACCGGCGGTGTCTATCAACGGCTCGCGGCGGACAGTCCATACAAGAAGATGTTTGCCGCGTTGTGGCGCGAAAGTCCCGTGCCGCGCCTCGCTCCGGGCGAACGATTGGCGACGATGGCCTCGCTGTTGCACCGCGACCGCGAAGGCAGACACCTGGTCACAGCCCTGATCTCGGCTTCCGGGCTCGATCCCGTCGAGTGGGTGCGCCGCTATCTGGAGGCCTATCTCCGGCCGCTCGTTCATTGCCTCTGGCGTTATGAGCTCGCGTTCATGCCGCACGGCGAGAACCTCATCCTGGTCCTCGAGGGCGGCGTGCCCGTACGGGTGTTCATGAAGGACATCGGTGAGGAGATCGCCGTGATGGGCGACCTCCCGCTTCCTGACAATGTGGAGCGGGTGCGGGCGGCCGTGCCCGACGACGTCAAGCCGCTGGCGATCCTCACTGACGTCTTCGACGGCTTCTTCCGCTTCCTCGCGGCGATCCTTGCCGAGGACCAGGTGCTGCCGGGCGAGGAGTTCTGGGCTCTCGGCGCCGACTGCCTCACCGACTATCAGCAGGATCACCCCGAGCTCGCCGACGCTTTTGCGCGGTGTGACCTGTTTGCCGCCGAGTTCGCGCACTCCTGCCTCAACCGGCTGCAGCTGCGCAACACGCTGTCGATGGTCGACCTGTCCGACCAGGCCGAATCGCTCATCTTCGCCGGGACGCTGCCCAACCCGATCGCACGCTACCGTCGCTCATGACCTTTGAGATCTTCCGCGACGGGCACGGGATCCCGCATCTGCGCGCCGATTCGGTCACCGACCTGGCGTATGCCCAAGGTCTCGCCACCGCTCGTGACCGGGCCTGGCAGATCGAGCTGGAGCGGTTGCGGGCCGAAGGGAGGACGGCCGGGGCCCTCGGACCGGCCGGGTTGGCGTGGGACACATTCGCCCGCCGGGCATTGCTCGAGGAGACGGCGAGGAAGTGTTTCGGGCGGCTCGACACCGAGACCCAGGCATTCTGCACGGCATACGTCGACGGGGTCGAGGCGGGCATCGAGGAGGGTGCCACACGTGCCCCTGAGTTCGCCGCGCTGGACCTCGCACCGGGCCGATGGTCACCGTGGACGCCGCTCGGGATCTTCATGGTTCAGAACATCCTGTTCGGCACGTTCCCGACGAAGTTGTGGCGAGCCCGGCTCGAGGCGGCGCTGGGCCCGGAGGCGGTCGAACTGTTCGGCGCCGAGGGCGCGGCGCTGTCGGGCAGCAACGCCTGGGCGGTGGGCGGCCGACGCACCGCGAGCGGCAGCCCGCTGGTCGGCGGTGACCCGCACAGATTGATCGAGTCGCCGGGCGTCTACGCGCAGGTGAGACTCGCCTGCCCGGAATTCGACGTCGTCGGATTCGTCTTCCCGGGGGTGCCCGGAGTTGCGCACTTCGCCCACGCCGGCGAGGTCGCCTGGGCGATCACCAATGCGATGGCCGACTACCAGGACCTCTACACCGAGCAGATCCGCCGCCGCGGCGACGTCGTCGAGGCGCTCGGGCCGTATGGATGGGAGCCGGTCGAGAGCCGGAGCGAGTCGATCGACGTCCGGGGCGAGGAACCGGTGGTCATCGAGGTCGTCGTCACCCGCAACGGCCCGGTTGTGATCGGTGGACCCGATGAGGAGGCGATCAGCCTTCGCACGTCGACGTATGTCGCCCGTGACCTCGGCTTCGGAGCCATCCTCCCGCTGCTGCGCGCCAAGACCGTCGACGACGTCGATCGTGCTTTCGACGCGTGGGTCGAACCGGTCAACAACGTCGTCATCGCCGACCGGTCCGGCTCGGTGCGCTACCGAGTCGCTGGGCGGGTGCCGCGGCGCCACGAGGACAACCGCCGCGGGCCGGTTCCGGGCTGGGTCGACGACCACCAGTGGTTCGGCTGGGTCGACCTGCCGCACACGGACATTCCCGCTGATGGACACGTGACGAGCGCCAACGAGCGGCGCGGCGACGAGAGCGCGCCGATCGGCGTCTCGTTCGCTCCTCCATATCGGGCCCGCCGCCTCGAGGCGCTCCTGGACGGACGCAAGGCGTTGACCGTCGACGACGTCACCGCGCTGCATACCGACACGCATCTGTTGCCCGCCGAGCACTGGCAAGGCTTGCTCGCGAAACTGGTGGATCTGGCCGAGCCCGATGCGGCGTTGCGTGATCGGATCGTCGAGTGGGACCGGATGATGGACGCCGACAGCGCCGGTGCCGTCGCTTTTGCAGCCTGGCGCTCTGCGTTCGTACGAATTGTTGCCTCCCAGCCGGTGTTCGCGCCGCTGCGCGGGCCCTCGGCATACCCGGCACTCTTCGACCCCTGGCTGAACCTCACCGCGAGGCTGGCCGACGCACTCGACAGCTTCCTCGCTGCCGGACGACCCTTCGGGCTCGATCTCCCCGCGCTCGCCGGCGAGGCGCTGGCGGCGGTGGCTGTTGCCGGCCACCCGTCGAGCTGGGGCGAGACCCACGTCTTCACCCCGTTGCACGGCTTCGAGCAGTTCGGGGTCGACCTGGCGCCACCGGCGGTCGCGGCCGTGCCGCTGAGTGGCGACTCCGAATGCGTGCTGTCGACCCGAAACGTCCCAGGCATCACCGACGACTGTTTCCGTGGGCCGGTCGCGCGCTACATCTGGGACCTCTCCGACCGCGACTCAAGCCGATGGGTCGTCCCGCTCGGCGCGTCGGGAGTCCCCGAGGACCCGCACCACGCCGATCAGCTCCAGCTCTGGGCTGCCGGCGACCTCATACCCGTCGTGACCGACTGGAACCTGCTGACGAAGGAATCTCTGTGAAAATCTCGCTCGCACCCGTGGACCCGGTCACCGACCTATCCCTCATCCACGAATGGGTGGGCCAGGAGCGTGCCCGCTTCTGGGGGATGGGCGACCACACCCGCGATGATGTGGGCGAGGTCTATGCGTTCCTTGACTCGTTGCCGACCCACCACGCCTACCTGGCCCGCGAGGCCGGCGTCCCGGTCGCCCTCCTGCAGACCTACGAGCCCGCGGCCGACCCGGTCGGCGACTGCTATGACGTCCGCGAGGGCGACCTCGGTGCGCATTTCATGATGGCGCCGCCCACCATTCACCGCCCGGGCTTCACCGACGGCGTGCTGAGGTCGTTCGCCGAATGGGTTTTCGTGGATCCGGCGATCCGCCGCATCGTCGCCGAACCCGATGCGCGCAACGACAAGGCCGTGCGGCGCCTGACCGGTTTCGGTTTCGATCGGGGTCCGGTCATCGAGCTGCCCGAGAAGCGCGCACAACTCGTCTTCCTCACCCGGGAGAAGCTCGAGTCTGCCGTCGGCTGACCTACTGCGTCAGCAGAACCTTGCCGGTCGCCTTGCGCTCGTCGATGCTGGCGAGCGCCTTGCCCGCGTTGGCCAGCGCGAACGTTTCGCCGATAACCGGGTTGAGTGCGCCGGACTCGAGGTGAGGAAGGATCGCGGCCCATTCCGCGGCGATGAACCCGGGCCGTTTGAGCGCGTATGCGCCCCAGCCCACGCCGACGACCGACAGGTTGTTGAGCAGCAACCGGTTGACCTGAACCGTCGGGATCTCGCCCGCGGTGAAGCCGATGACGAGCAGGCGGCCGTCGTCCTTGAGGCAGCGTAATGAGTCGGTGAAACGGTCGCCGCCAACCGGATCGACCACGAGATCGACGCCGCCGCCGGCCTTGACCGAGTCCTTGAAGCCCTCGACGAGGACGAACTCGCTGGCACCGGCTTCCATCGCCACCGCGCCCTTCTCGGGAGTGGAGGTGACGGCGATGATGCGGCCCGCACCGAAGGCCTTGGCGATCTGGATCGCGGCCGTGCCGACGCCCCCAGCGGCACCGTGGACCAGCACGGATTCGCCCTCGGCGAGCTGGCCGCGTTCGACGAGCGCGAAGTATGCGGTGAGGTAGTTGAGCGGCACCGCGGCGCCCTGCTCATAGGAGACCGAGTCGGGGAGTGGGAAGACCATGTCAGCCTGGGCCACCGCCTTTTCGGCGAAACCGCCAAGGAGCGTGAAGCCCACGACCCGGTCACCGGGCTTGAAGCCGGTGGACTCGTCGGCGGCGATCACATCGCCGGCGACCTCTGACCCCGGAGTGAACGGCACGGGCGGCTTCATCTGGTACTGGCCGCGCGTCTGCAGGACTTCGGGAAACGACACACCCGACGCCTTGACCGCGATGAGGACCTGGCCCTCACCGGCCACCGGTTCGTCGATCTCGACAAGTTCCACTGCGTCGGGCCCATCGAGCCGCGTGATCTGAATAGCCTTCATGTTCTGCACCCTACACAGCGCTTTTGGCGACCGAATACGCGGTAAGCAATCGCTTAGTTGATGCCCGGTTGGCGGACGCTCAACCGCACCGGAGCCTTGTCCTCGGGGACATTGGTGATGTTGCGCAGCCTGTTGGCCGATGGCTCGGCCGCCACGACGTCGTACCGCTGCAAGACCTCGCGCAGGACCGTGGTGCCCTCCATGAGCGAGAAGCCGGCGCCGATGCAGCGACGTATGCCGCCGCCGAACGGAATCCAGGTGTTGGCCGCGACGTGCTCGTCGAGGAATCTCCTCGGCCGGTAGGTCGCCGCGTCGGGGAAGTTGTCCTCGCGGGCGTGCGACAACACGATGGACGGAGCCACCGTGTCGCCGCGGGGGATCGACCACCCGCCCACGACCTGCGGGGACTTGAGGGTCCGCGCCACGAAGTCAATGATCGGGTGCAGGCGCATCGCTTCCTTGAGGCAGGCTTCGAGGAACGCGTCGTCACCTTCGTCGGCGGCTTTGAGCGCCTCGCGCATGACGTCGCGGTTGCGGCCGAGCTCGTGCAACGTCCAGGACAGGGCCGAGGCTGTCGTCTCATGTCCGGCCAGAAGCAGCGTGACGAGGCTGGTCCCGCAGCTCTTCGTCGGTCAGCGGATCGTGGCCGTGGTCCTCGCCGCGGCCGACCTTGAGCAGTCGGGACAGGACGTCCTCACGGCTGTCGAGGTCCTTGGAGTCGCGTCGCTCGGCGATCTCGGCATACAGGAGCTTGTCGACGTTCTGCTGATTGACGAAGTAGGACTTCCACGGCGGCAGCGCAAACAGCTTCGGGTATGACCACGCGAGCAGCATCGAGGCGTCGATGTTGACCATCCGGTTGACCAGGGGACGCATGCGATCGAGCCGGGACTCGTCGGTGACACCGAAGACGACCTGGAGGATGACCTCGAGCGTGACGGCATTCATCCGGTCGAGCGTTACGAGGGTCTGGCCGTCGGTCCATGTGTCGACCTCGCTCTTGGCGATCGACTCGACGAGCGACTGATAGCCGCGCAGGGACGCGCCGTTGAACGCCGGCATCAGCAGCTTGCGCGCCCGCATGTGTTCGGAGTCGTCGGTCAACAGCACCGAATGTTCGCCCATGACGGGCTTGAGGATGGAGTTGCCCTCACCTGCGTGGAATTGCGAAGGATCACCGGCGAAGATCTCTTTGATGTCCTTGGGCCGGCTGTAGATGACGATGCGGCGCGGATCGGGCAGGATCCGGATCGAGAACGTGTCGCCGTACTTCTCGTGGAACCTGCGCATGAACTTCGTACGGTGCCGCAGGAAGATCCACGTCATCAGCAGTGGAGGGTATCTCCAGAATCGGCTCTGGGGGCCCGGCGGCAGGCCTTCGTGGGTGGTTGCCTCCGGGCCGGTTGTCATGCTGCTTGCTCCCAGGTGAAGTCGGGTGAGTTGACCTTGCGGGTCTCCCACCAGTACTGGAACGTGAACTTGGGCCAGATCGTGCGGTTCTTGCCGTGGCTGTCGAGATACCAGCTTGTGCAGCCGCCGGTGGTCCAGATGCCCTTGGACACGCGCTTCTGGATCTCGTCGTTGAACGCCGTCTGGGCCTCGAGAGTGGGTTCGGCCGCGGCCGCGCCGCGGTTCTGCATCTCATCGAGCATCTTGATGATGAACTTCGTCTGTTGCTCGATCATGAAGACCACCGAGTTGTGGCCGAGGGCCGTGTTGGGGCCGAGCATGAAGTACAGGTTGGGGAAGCCGTTGATCGTCATGCCCATGTAGGTCTCGACGCCGCCCTCCTTGAACTGGGTGGCCAGGTCACGGCCGTCACGGCCCTTGATGTCGAGGTAGTCGAAGGCGTCGATCACGTGGAAGCCGGTGCCCCAGATGACGATGTCGGCCTCGTGCTTGACGCCCTTGCTGTCGATGACGCCGTCCGACACGATCTCGGCGACGCCGTCGGTGTTGAGCTCGACGTTGTCACGCAGGAAGGTCGGGTAATAGGTGTTGGACTGGAGCACGCGCTTGCAGCCGAGACGGTAGTCAGGCGTGAGTTTTGCGCGCAGCTCGTCGTCCGGGATGGCCTTCTTGAGGTAACGCGTGACGATCTTCTCCGCCAACGGCAACACGTTGAGGTGGCCGTTGAAGGCGATGGCCCGCGACTCGAGTCCCCAGTAGAGGGCGTTGCGGTATGCGCGAGTGGCGCCGGGAACCTTGCTGAAGGCCGCCTTCTTGAAGTCGGATGTGGGCTTGTCCTTCTTGGGCAGGACCCACGCCGGTGTGCGCTGGAACACCGTCAGCTCGCCGACTTCCTGGGCGATGATCGGGATGAACTGGATCGCGCTCGCGCCGGTGCCGATGACGACGACTTTCTTGTCCTTGAGGTCGACGTTGTGGTTCCAGGTCGCCGAGTGGAACATCGGACCCTCGAACGAGTCCGCGCCCTTGACCTCGGGGATGTTGGGGATGTGGAGTCCGCCGACGCCGGCGACCAGGACCCGGGCGACATACGTCTCGCCGTTGGTCTGGATCGTCCATTGCTTGGCATCCTCGTCCCAGCTCGCGCCCTCGACCTCGACGCCGAAGTCGATCCTGGGACGAAGGTTCTTCTCGTCGGCGACCTTGCGCATGTAGGCCCAGATCTCGGGCTGGCCGGAGAAGCTCTTGCTCCACTTGCTGTTGAGCTCATAGGAGAAGGAGTACATGTGGCTGGGGATATCGCACTCGCACCCTGGGTAGGTATTGTCACGCCAGGTGCCGCCGACGTCGTGAGCCTTCTCCAGGATGACGAAGTCATCGCGCCCGGACTCCTGGAGCTTCATGGCCATGCCCATGCCGGAGAAACCGGTGCCGATGATGACGATATCTTTGGTAATCACCTTTCGGATACTATCGGTATCTGGGATGGTTGCCAATGTGACTTGGTCAACACTGTTAGTGAACGGGAATGTGGAAGGGGATCGATGACTTTCAATGAAACGCGCTCGGTGAGCAGGGCTGAACGTCAGGCCAAGACGCGAGAGAGCCTGATCGCGACGGCGCGCGAGATGTTCCTGACAGACGGCTATGCCGCCACGTCCCTCGACCGGGTCGCACTGGAAGCCGGCTTCTCCAAAGGCGCGGTCTACTCCAACTTCGCCGGCAAAGAGCAGTTGTGCATGGCCGTGCTGGACAGCATCCACGAAGAACAGATCGAGGGAGTCCTCTCTGCCTTCGCGAAGGACGTCGATCTCGACGGGCGCATCGACGCCTTCGTCGAATGGGCGCGCGTCGGGCTCGGCAAGCCGCGCTGGACCGCCCTCGAGGTCGAATTCGCCGGCATCGCCCGCCAGAGCCCCTACGTTGCCGAAGAGCTGGTCAAGCGGCATCGCGAAATCACCGACGCGTTGACTCAGCTCATCGAAGGGATCGTGGCCAAGGAGGGACTCGACATCACGTTGACACCGCGGCAGGCGGCGACAGCGTTGCTCAGCCTTGGCATCGGGCTCGGCGCCATGCGCTCACTCGACAGCAGCCTGGACGTCGACATCTTCGGCGGCATCATCCGTACGTTGCTCAAGCCCTCGCGCTAGCCGGGCGTGACCTTGACGATCTTGTCGTCGCCGTTGGACGTGGTCAGGTAGAGCGAGCCGTCGGGTCCTATGACGGTTGCGCGGAGCCGGCCGTACTTGCCGTGCAGGCCCTTGACGTCGATGTCGTCGGTGAGCTTGCCGGCCTCGTCGAACAACAGGATGTGCAGCGACTCGTCCTTGAGGGACGCGACGGCGAGGCCGCCTTCCCATCTGCCCCAGCCGTCACCGCGCAGGAAGGTTCCGCCGGAGGTGGCCAGCGTCTGATCACCGGAGCTCCAGGCTGCGTCGTACTGCTTGCCGGGCAGCGACTGATCGGTCATCGGCACGGACTCGTTGAAGCCGGGCACGGGATTCCAGCCGAAGTCGCCGCCCTTGACCGTGCGATTGACCTCGTCGTCTCGATCGGGTCCGTGCTCGACCGACCACATGCTGTCGTCGGAATCGCGGAGGGCGAGGCCCTGTATGTTGCGGTGGCCAAAGCTCCATACGCGCCGGCGCATCGTGTTGCCGCTGTCGGCGAAGGGGTTGTCGGGCAGGCCCTTGCCGGTCTTGTCGTCGACGCGCAGGACCTTGCCGCCGCCGGAGTCGAGGTTGCGCGGGTTGCGGCCATCGGCGGCGTCGCCGGTGCCGACGTAGAGAGAACCGTCGGCGCCGTGCTCGAGCGCGCAGCCGCCGTGGCGCCCTGACGTCGAGGGGAGTCCGGTGACCAGATTGCGGACGAAGCTCGCCTTGTCGCCGTCGAGGTGCCAGCGGACGACGCGCACGTCCTGGGTGTTGCCCTTCTGGTAGCCGTGGCAGGTGATGAAGTCGTTGCTCGTGCCGAAGTCAGCCGCCGGCTCGATGGCTTCGAGACCGGTCTCGCCGTTGTGCCACACGCCGCTCGGCTCGTCGAGGACGATCTTGGAGGAGCCGTCGGTCAAGCGGTGAGTCACGCGTTCACGGTCGCGCTCGGTGTAGAGCATCGAGCCGTCGGGCAGGAAGGCGATGTCCCAAGGGATCTCGAGATCGTCGACGAATGTCGAGGACCTGATCGTCGGGGTCCGGTCTGAAGGGGGCTGGTCCGCAGGGGTTGCCGGCGCGGACGACGATTCGGTCGTCGGTGTCGGGGCCGCCGCGCCTTCCTCCCCGGAGCAACCGGCGGACATCAGTCCGACCGCGATGAGCAGGGCGAAGGCGCGCGTCATACGCCCATTGTTCGGGGGCGACGCGGAAAGTGCCACCCAGATGACTAGTAGCCGCCGTTGTCCTTGAAGCGCTGGTAGCTGGCTTCGACTTCGGCCTCGGCCTCGACGCGTCCGGTCCAGCTGGCGCCTTCGACGGACTTGCCGGGCTCGAGGTCCTTGTAGACCTCGAAGAAGTGCTGGATCTCGAGGCGGTCGAACTCGGGCACGTGGTGGATGTCGCGCAAGTGCTCCTGGCGCGGATCCGTGGCCGGGACACAGAGGACCTTGTCGTCTCCGCCGGCTTCGTCGGTCATGCGGAACATGCCGATCGTGCGGCACGTGATGAGGCAACCGGGGAACGTCGGCTCGGACAGGAGCACGAGGGCGTCGAGCGGATCGCCGTCGAGACCGAGCGTGTTGTCGATGAAGCCGTAGTCGGCGGGGTATTGCGTGGAGGTGAAAAGCGTCCGGTCGAGGCGGATGCGGTGCGATTCATGATCGACTTCGTACTTGTTGCGGTTCCCCTTGGGGATTTCCACGGTAACGTCGAAAATCACGTTTCCTCCGACTGAGTAGGTGCTCGCGCGGGCGCGGTCAAGACTGAAATGGGGGACTTATAGTCTCTCGCATATGGTCAGTCGGCGGTCAGGCAGGGTCACGGAGGCACGGGGCGCCGTGTTGATCCCGCTGGTCACCGTCCTGGCCCTCTCCTTGGGGGTATTCGCGGCCTACCGGATCGGGCAGCTCAACCCATTCATCTGCGACGGCGTATGCGGTCCTGAGTTCGTCGAACCGCCCAAGGCGCTGGGACTGACCGCCGATCCGGCCCCTCCCGCGCCAGGATCCCCGACCGCTGGACCGGCCGATCCCGACAAAGTCGACTCCGCCGTGCGGTCGTCGCTTAAGCAGCCGGTGCTGGGCGATCACGTCGGATTCGTCGCGCTGGACCCCGGGTCGGGCGCCGTCCTCTCCGAGTCCGGATCGGGCACCTTCATGCCGGCCTCGACCACGAAGGTGCTGACGGCGTTCGCAGCCCTCGAAGCGATGGACGCCGGCGCGCGATTCGCGACCACGGTCGTCCAGTCCGAAGCGGGCTCCATCGTCCTCGTCGGCGGCGGTGACCCGTTCCTCACCACCCGGAAGCCCAAGACCGCCCTCTACGCGCATACGGCGAACCTCACGGACCTGGCCAGGAAGACGGCCGCGGCCCTCAAGAAGTCCGGCACGGACTCGGTGTCACTCGCTTTCGACGACTCCCTCTTCTCCGGTCCCGATGCGAGCAAGCGCTGGGAGAGCTCGTATGTGCCGGCCAACATCGTCACCCCGATCAGCGCACTGTGGGCCGACGCGGGGGTCGGGTCCAACGGCATACGGTCGCGCAACCCCGCCGCCAGCGCAGCCGGGACGTTCGCCTCCCTCTTGGGCAAGAACGGCGTCGACGTGAAGCCCTCGGTCAGGGGAGTCAAGGCGTCGGCCGATGCTCCCGAGGTTGCCCGGGTCAACAGCGCCCCGGTCGGCCAGATCCTCGAGTCATTGGTCCAGCGCAGCGACAACGAAGCAGCCGAAGTCATGTTGCGTCACGTCGCGGTCGCCAAGGGCAAGCCCGGAACGTTCGACGACGGAACGGCCGAGGTCCGCAACCTCCTGAGCGCCAACGACGTCGACATCGACGGCCTCGAGCTGTATGACGGCAGCGGCCTGTCGAGGGACAACCTCATCTCGCCGCTGACGCTCGCACAGACGGTGCGCGCCGCCGCCAACAGCCCGCGTGCCGCCAGCCTCGTGTCGGACCTGCCGATCGGCGGCTTCAACGGCTCGCTCCATGACAGGTTCCGGGGCTCGTCGAAGGACGGTCGCGGCCTCGTCCGCGCCAAGACCGGCACCCTGACCGGCGTCTACAGCCTCGTCGGATTCGCCAGCGACGCCGACGGCCGCCCGATCGTCTTCACCGTGATGGCCGATCGCACCGGCTCGGCGGCACCCGAAGCGGTCAAGGGCGCCCTCGACAATGTCGCGGCGTCCCTCGCCAGTTGCCGCTGCGGGGCGTAGCAGTTGTTGGCCGCTGGCCGTACGGTTACGACATGATCGATTGGGATTTCGCCCTCAGCACGGCCTCCCGGCTGTCCCGGCCCGGACCGCAAATCTCTGCGGCCGAAGTTGCCGAAGCCGTCGCCGAGCTCCGTGAAGGCGCGCTGCTCTCCGAAGGGCCGGTGCGCGAGTTCACCAATCTCCACGCACGCTCGGCGACCGCGCCGATCCTGGTCGTGGACCGACCGCACTGGGTCGAAGCCAACATCGACAGCTTCAAGGTCCTGATGGACCCGGTCCTGGCCAAGCTCACCGCGGCCAACAAGGGTCCCGGCCCGATGGGGCGCGCAGTGGGCAGCAAGGTCAGCGGCGCGGAGCTCGGCGCGCTCATGTCCTTCATGTCCACCAAGGTGCTCGGCCAGTTCGACCCGTTCTGGAGCGGCCCCAATGGTGAAGCGGGCCGGTTGCTGCTCGTCGCCCCCAACATCGTCCAGGCCGAACGCCAGCTGGACGTCGATCCGCACGACTTCCGCCTCTGGGTTTGCCTGCATGAAGAGACCCACCGCGTCCAGTTCACCGCCGTCGACTGGATGCGCGACCACCTCAAGAGCCTGATGGAAGAGTTCATCGACGCGACGGACTTCGAGGCCTCGGCGCTGTCGAAGTTCATGGCCGAAGGCATCTCCGAATTCATCAAGATCGTGCGCGGAATGTCCGATTCGTCGATCGGCGACTTGTTCCAGAACGACAAGCAGCGTGAGATCGTGGACAAGATGACCGGCATCATGTCGCTGCTCGAAGGCCATGCCGATGTCGTGATGGACGGCGTCGGTCCCGAAGTCATCCCGACCGTCGGGCAGATCCGGGCGAAGTTCACCCAGCGCCGCAAGGGTGCCGGCAGCTTCGACCGGCTCCTGCGCAGGCTGCTCGGCCTCGAGGGCAAGATGCGTCAATACCGTGACGGGGCCGTCTTCGTGCGGCAGATCAACGAACGGGTCGGCCGGGACGGGTTCAACGCCGTCTGGGACAAACCCGGCAACCTGCCCACGAAGTCCGAAATCCTCGAACCCAGGACCTGGGTTTCCCGCGTCCACGGATAGAACAGAGCGATGGGCGGCGCACTCGATCCCACGGTTGCCAAGGCGCGCAACCTCGTCCGCGACAATCTCGCCGACCTCGGACCGGGGTCCAGGCTCGTTGTCGGCGTCTCGGGCGGCGCCGATTCGCTCGCACTGGCGGCGGCCACGGCTTTCATCGCCGCCAAGGAGTCTTACGCGCTGAGAGCGGTCGTCATCGACCACCAGCTGCAGGATGGCTCGGCTGGAGTTGCCGCCGAAGCCCTCGAGCGAGTGCAGTCCCTGGGCGTCGAGGGACACGTCGTCCCTGTCGTCGTCGGCGCCGACGGCGGTATGGAGGCCGCCGCGCGCCATGCCCGGCACACAGTCTTCGACACGCTGGAAGCCGATGCGGTGCTGCTCGGCCACACCCTCGACGACCAGGCCGAAACCGTGTTGCTCGGCCTCGGTCGCGGATCGGGGCCTCGGTCGATCGCCGGTATGGCCGCCGTCAACGGCCGCTATCGCCGGCCCTTCCTCGGCCTCACCCGCGCCGAGACCGAAACGGTATGCAAGGCCTCCGGCCTCGAGTGGTGGACCGATCCGCACAACGCCGACCCGTCATACACCCGCGTCCGGCTGCGCCGGGAGGTCCTGCCGTTGCTCGAAGACGTCCTCGGCGGCGGTGTCGCGAAGGCCCTGGCCCGAACGGCCGACTTCCTGCGCACCGACAACGACTTCCTCGATGCCGCCGCGGCCGCGCACACCGGACGCCTGAGCGCCGCCGAACTGTCCGGACTCGCGCCGGCCATCCGCGGTCGAGTGCTGCGCACCGCGGCGATCGCGGCCGGAGCGGACTCCTCGGCGCTGGCGGCACACCACATCCGCGGCATCGACGAGCTCGTCACCAACTGGCACGGCCAGGTCCATGTCGACCTCCCGGGCGGGGTGACGGCTTTCCGGGTGGGGGACGCCCTGACGTTCGGACCGGCGCCTGTGGGACGCTAAGACCGTGGATCAGACACATGTCGTCGGCGAGATCGACCTCGACCAGACCTTGTTCACCGAGGAGCAGATTCTCGGACGGTTGCGTGAAATGGCCGCCGAAATCGACGCCGACTATGAGGGCAAGCACATCTTGCTCGTCGGCGTCCTCAGAGGCGCGGTCATGGTCATGGCCGACCTGGCGCGAAGCCTCAACAGCCACATCGAGATGGACTGGATGGCGGTCTCGTCATACGGATCCGGCACGACCTCCTCGGGTGTGGTCCGCATCCTCAAGGACCTCGACTCCGACCTGACCGGTCGCCACGTCCTGATCGTCGAAGACATCATCGACACCGGCCTGACGTTGTCGTGGCTCGTCACCAACCTCAAGTCGCGCGGGCCGGCATCGGTCGAGATCGCGACGCTCCTGCGCAAACCGGACGCATTGCAGATGGACGTCGACGTCAAGTACGTCGGCTTCGACATCCCCAATGCGTTCGTCGTCGGCTATGGCCTCGACTTCAACGAGAAGTACCGCAACTTGCGCTGCATCGGCACCCTCGCGCCGCACGTCTACTCCTAGAGCGAACACGCCAAGGGAACCATTTCACCTGCCGTCCACGTTCAGTAGGTGGGTAGACCTGCGTGTACCGTCTAACTTTCAGAGTTTTCACGAGGAGGAGTGGGCAAAAGCCTGCTGAACTATGAGTCTCAAACAGATCTTCAAGGGCCCCTGGCTGTGGATTATCGCCACGGTTCTCGTGGTGCTCACCGTTCTCTCGCTCGCCTCCTCCAACAAGGGATCCTCAGAGGTCAAGACCGCCACGATGGTCTCCTACTTCAATGCGGGAACCATCAAGGACGTCACGTTCGTCGAAGGCGACCAGGAGATCCGCGCGACGCTCAAGGACGGCAAGAAGGTACGCGCCACGTGGCTCGGCGACCAGGGCTATGAGCTCGTCCAGCAGGCCACCAAGGCCGTCGCCGACAAGAAGCTCAAGTCCTTCAACGTCGAGAAGCCCACACCGAGCCTGCTCGGCACGTTCGTCGCCTCGCTGCTTCCGTTCATCATCATCATCGGTTTGTTCCTCTTCATCATGAGCAGGATGCAGGGCGGTGGCGGCGGCGGCGTGATGAAGTTCGCCAAGTCCAAGGCCAAGCTGATGACCAAGGACACCCCCAAGACGACCTTCTCCGACGTCGCCGGTTGCGATGAAGCGATCGAAGAGCTCGGCGAGATCAAGGAATTCCTCCAGGAACCGGCCAAGTTCCAGGCCGTCGGCGCCAAGATCCCCAAGGGCGTCCTCCTGTATGGGCCTCCCGGCACCGGCAAGACGTTGCTGGCCCGCGCTGTCGCCGGTGAAGCCGGCGTCCCGTTCTATTCGATCTCCGGCTCGGACTTCGTCGAGATGTTCGTCGGCGTCGGCGCCAGCCGTGTCCGAGACCTGTTCGAGCAGGCCAAGGAAAATGCCCCAGCCATAGTCTTTATCGACGAGATCGATGCCGTCGGACGCCACCGCGGCACCGGCATGGGTGGCGGCCACGACGAGCGCGAACAAACCCTCAACCAGTTGCTCGTCGAGATGGACGGTTTCGATGTCCGCGGCGGCGTGATCCTCATCGCCGCGACCAACCGTCCCGACGTCCTCGACCCGGCCCTGCTGCGCCCGGGTCGCTTCGACCGTCAGATCGGCGTCGAGGCGCCCGACCTCGCCGGCCGCACACAGATCCTCCAGGTCCACTCGCGCGGCAAGCCGCTCGAACCCGGTGTCGACCTCGAAGCCATCGGCCGCCGCACTCCCGGTTTCAGCGGCGCCGATCTCGCCAACGTCCTCAACGAGGCGGCCCTGCTCACGGCGCGCAACGGCCGGAAGACGATCGACAACTACTCCCTCGACGAGGCGATCGACCGCGTCATCTCGGGTCCGCAAAAGCGCAGCCGTTTGATGAACGACCACGAGAAGAAGATCACCGCCTATCACGAAGGCGGCCACGCCCTCGTCGCCGCGGCGCTGCCGGGCAGCGACCCGGTGCACAAGATCACCATCCTTCCGCGCGGCCGTGCCCTCGGCTACACGATGGTCCTGCCCGATGAGGACAAGTACTCCCAGACTCGTGGTGAGCTGCTCGACAAGATCGCCTACATGATGGGTGGCCGCGCGGCCGAAGAGCTCGTCTTCCATGATCCGACGACCGGCGCCGGCAACGACATCGAAAAGGCCACCTCGCTGGCTCGGGCCATGGTGACCCAATACGGCATGACCGAACGCCTCGGCGCGGTCCGTCTGGGCGAAAACGAGTCACAGCCGTTCCTCGGCCGCGACATCGGCCATGCCCGCAACTACTCCGAAGCCGTCGCCGCGATCGTGGATGAGGAGATCAACAAGCTCATCGCCACCGCGCACCAGGAAGCATTCGACATCCTCGAGCACAACCGGGACGTGCTCGACTCCCTCGTGGTCGAGCTCCTCGAGAAGGAGACGCTCGACAAGGCCCAGATCGCCCGGATCTTCGAACCCCTGCGCCGCCGCGACATACGACCGGCCTGGACCGGTTCGGAGACCCGTGTGCCGTCCACACTGCCCCCGGTTGATTCGCCCAGGGGCAGCGTCAACGGCAGGACACCCGAGCCGGCAATCGTGATCGCACCCGACCAGGGGCCGGACGCGCCCCGACCGGATTCGCCGGAGCCGGTGTGACGATCGATTTCCCGCGTGCGGAGGCCGCCGTCCGCGAGCTCTTGATCGCGGTGGGGGAGAACCCGGACCGCGAGGGCCTCAAGGACACACCCGCCCGGGTCGCCCGCAGCTATGCCGAGATGTTCGCCGGACTCAACCAGAACCCTCTCGAAGTCCTCTCCAAGACGTTTGACGTCGGGCACGACGAGCTCGTTCTCGTCAAGGACATCGAGCTCTGGTCGATGTGTGAGCACCACCTCGTGCCGTTCACCGGTGTCGCCCACGTCGGCTACATCCCCGAGGAGGGCGGCCGGGTCACCGGTTTGTCCAAGCTCGCACGGCTCGTCGACGTGTTCGCCCGCCGCCCGCAGGTCCAGGAGCGCCTGACGACCGAGATCGCCGACGCCCTCATCCAGACCCTCCAGCCCCGCGGAGTCATCGTCGTCATCGAGGCCGAGCACCTGTGCATGACGATGCGGGGCGTGCGTAAAGCCGGAGCCAAGACGATCACGAGCGCCGTCCGCGGCCAGCTGCGCGACCCCGCCACCCGAGCCGAGGCTATGGGCCTCATCACGGCGAAGTAAATGGTCGCGTCCTCGGTCATGGGAGGGCTGCCCGACGGTCGTTGCCTCGTCATGGGCGTCATCAACGTGACTCCCGATTCCTTCTCTGACGGCGGCAAATGGCTCGACGCCAAGACCGCGATCGCGCACGGCATCGACCTCGTCGCCGAAGGTGCGGACATCGTCGACGTCGGCGGCGAATCGACCCGCCCCGGTGCGCTGCGCATCGACGCCGACGAAGAGCTCCGCCGCGTCATACCCGTCGTGACCGCACTGGCCGCCGAAGGCATACCCATCTCGGTCGACACGATGCGGGCAACTGTCGCCCAGCAGTCGCTCGACGCCGGCGCGATGATCGTCAACGACGTGTCGGGCGGGCGTGCCGACCCGGACATGTTCGACGTCGCCTCGCGATCGGGCAAGCCGCTCGTCCTCATGCACTGGCGCGAACACTCGCAGACCATGCAGAACAACACCGACTACGACGACGTGGTGGCCGACGTGATCGCCGAGCTGCAGGTGCAGATCGATGCGGCCCATGTCGCAGGCATCGCCGACGACAACCTGATCATCGATCCGGGCCTCGGGTTCTCCAAGACCGGTGACCAGAACTGGACCGTCCTCAAGAACCTCGATGCCTTCGCCGCGCTCGGCTACCCGTTGCTGGTCGCCGCGAGCCGCAAGCGATTCCTGGGCGAGCTCCTCGCCAACGGCGAGATGTTCCGCCCCACCGACGAACGCGAAGCCGCGACGGTGGCCCTCACGACTCTTGCGGCCGAGCACGGCGCGTGGTGCGTCCGGGTGCACGAGCCCGCGGCCTCGGCCGATGCGGTACGCGTGATCGCCCGTCTGCAGGCCGAGGCCTGATGCCCAACCCGACGACGGGGGCGCTCCAGGCGCACAGGTTGTTCTACGACGCCGTCGAGTCGGCCGACGTCGACCTGATGGCGTCGCTGTGGGCGCAGTCGGAGCACACGACTTGCGTGCATCCCGGTGCGGCGCCGGTCCGGGGGACCGCGGCGGTGCTGCGCACCTGGACGATGCTGATGGCCAATGTCGGCTACATCCAGTTCTTCCTCACCGACATCGACGTCATGACCTTCCCGCCCGGCGACGACCAGCCCCATACGGCCGTGATCACCTGCACCGAGAACATCCTGTCCGGCGAAGGCCTGGCTTCGGCCGACTCCTTCACAGGTGGCAAGGCAATCGCGACGAGTATGTTGGTTCGTGACGGACAATCGTGGAAGATCTGGATGAGGCACGCATCGCCGGTCGTCGATCTGACCCAGACCGAAGGGGAAGAATCATGAGTTGTCCCGATGGGCTCGACCGCATCGATTTGCAGGGAATCACCGCGCGCGGACGGCACGGAATGTTCAAGTTCGAGCGCGAAAACGGGCAACCATTCATTGCCGACGTCAGCCTGGGTCTCGACCTGGGACCCGCCGCCATCACCCACGACCTGACCAGGACCGTCGACTACGGCGCGCTCTCGCAACGCATACATGATGCGATTGCCAGTCAGCCCGTGGACCTCATTGAGACACTGGCGCTTCGTATGGTGGACTTGTGTCTGGAATACGACCCTGTGCAATGGGTTAGCGTGACAGTGCACAAACCAGAAGCGCCCATCGCGGTGACATTCACTGATGTCGCCGTCACGATAGAGCGGAGCCGAACGTGACCGAATCACCCACACCGTACGTCCTCGATGCGGACACGATGACCGGCGGAATGCGCCCCATCCGGCAGGCAGTCCTGGCCATTGGCTCCAACCTCGGCGATCGCCTCAACCGCCTCCAGGGCGGCGTCGCGGCCCTCGAGGACACCCCCGAAGTCACCATCGTCGCGATCTCCTCGGTCTATGAGACCGCGCCCCTCGGCACCCCCGACAACTCCGGCAAGTTCCTCAACGCGGTCGTCCTGATCGACACCACGCTCACCGTTCATACGCTGCTCGACAGGGCTCTGGCGATCGAGGACGCCTTCGGCCGCGAGCGGGGCGAACCCAATGCCCCTCGCACCCTCGACGTCGACCTGATCGTGGTCGGCGACCGGGTTGCCGCAGACGATCAGCTCACTCTGCCCCACCCGCGCGCCCATGAACGAGGCTTCGTCCTCGCGCCCTGGCTCGAAATCGATCCCGAGGGCGAGATCCCGGGCAAGGGCTTTGTCGCCGACCTCATCGGCGGTGTCGACGTCAGCGGCGTCACGCGACGCGAGGACCTCGAGATCATTTTGTGAGTACGGTTCAGCGCACTTCTGCGCTCAGCCTCACTGTCATGGGCGGGGCGGGTCTGGTCGGCGGCCGTTTGTTGCGCAACGTCATCGAGCAATTCGACGGCACGGCGCCGCGCGTCGGCTGGTCCTCCGCCCTCACCCTGTTGCTCGCCGCGGTCGTGCTCGGAGCGTTCGCCTGGAGCACATGGCAAAGCCTGCACAAACGCCATGAGCGCATGACGTCCGACTACGGCGTCAAGATGCTTGCCCTCTCCAAGGCCAGCGCTCTCGTGGGCGCGCTCGTCTCGGGCGGTTACTTCGGTTACGCGCTGGCTTTCGTCGACGATTTCGACACGCCTCTGGGCAAGGAGCGCGTGATCCGCGCCGGTCTCGCAGGTGTTGCCGGGCTGCTCGTCATGATTGCCGGCCTGCTGCTCGAACGCGCCCTCCAGGTGCCCGGCGGCACCGACGAGGACGACAAGAACGGCGGCTCCGCCCAAACCGACGCCACCCCCGCCTGAGGCCAACCCCCGTCGCCAAGATTTGGCCGCTAAAGCACGCGGAATCGTCGGATCAGGCCGATTTCAGGTGCAGCATCGGCCAAATCTCGGGGACTGGCCAAATCTTGGGGACTAGCTGAGGAGGGCTGTCCTCAGGGTGTCTAGGCCGACGCTGCCGACGCTGAGGGCCTTGCGGTGGAACTCCTTGATGTCGAAGTCCGCGCCGTCCCTGCGCTCGCAGTCGTCGCGGATCTGCTCCCAGATGCGCTGCCCCACCTTGTATGACGGCGCCTGCCCGGGCCAGCCGAGGTAGCGGTTGGCCTCGAAGCGGATGAAGGACTCGTTCATGTTGACGTGCTGCGACAGGAACGCGAACGCGTCGTCGCCGGTCCAGTTGCCTGAGCCGTCCGGTTTTGGCTTGCCCAGGTGCACGCCGATGTCGACGACGACGCGGGCGGCGCGCATACGTTGGCCGTCGAGCATGCCGAGCCGGTCGGCCGGGTCGTCGAGATAACCGAGGTCGGCCATGAGCCGCTCCGAATACAGCGCCCATCCCTCCCCGTGGCCCGAGTTCCAGTTCATCCGGCGCCACCCGTTGAGCTCGGCGCTGTTGTAGATGGCGAGGCCGCATTGGAGGTGATGGCCGGGGACGCCTTCGTGGTAGACCGTCGTCAGCTCGCGCCATGTGTCGAATTCGGTGATGCCCTCGGGGACGCTCCACCACATACGTCCGGCGCGAGCGAAGTCGTCGCTCGGCGGCGTGTAGTAGATGCCGCCCTCCTGGGTCGGCGCGATCCTGCACTCGAGGCGATGCATCGGCTCGGGGATGTCGAAGTGGGTGCGGCCGAGGTCGTCGAGAGCGCGGTCGCTGGTCTCCTGCATCCAGCGCTGCAACGCGTCTGTGCCGTGCAGCTTGCGCGACATGTCGCGGTCTAGGTGCTCGATGGCTTCGACGACGGTCGCGCCGGGCTTGATCTCGTGGGCGATCGCCTCCTGCTCGGCCACCATCCGGGCAAGCTCTTCGAGCCCCCACTCGTAGGTCTCGTCGAGGTCGATCTCGGCGCCGACGAAATAGCGGGAGGCGAGCGCATAGTGCTCACGCCCGACCGCGTCCATCTCGGGGGCGTTGGGTGCGAGGTCGTTGGTGAGGAAGGCGATCAGGTCGGCATAGGCCTTGGACGATTCGAGGGCACCGGAGACAAGCTCGGACTGCAGCGTGTCGGACACGGTGTCGCCGGCGTCAGTGGCCAGCTGGAAGAAGAATCCGGTGTCGGCCACGAGCTTCTCGGCCTGGAGGATGACCTCCCTGATCTGGCGGATCGCCGGCACGTTGTCTGCCTTGATGCCCGCGCGCAGGGACTCGGTGTAGCCGTTCATGGCGTCCGGGAGGTTGTGGAGGCGCTTTGCGACGTGACTCCAGTCCCCTTCGGTCTCGGTTGGCATCAGGTCGAAGATGTCGCGGAGGTCCTGGCCCGCGGAGGCGATGACATTGAGGTCGCGCTGCCAGAACCCGGCCTCGTGCTGCTCGACGTCGAGCTCGAGCGTACGGATGAGTTCGAGCTGCGTCACCGTGTCGATCGCATCGACCGGCTCGGCCTTGCGGACCCGGGCGAGCATGTCCCGGCACGCGACGGCGGTGGCCGCGGCGCCGTCGGGGGAACGGTCGGCGTAGTCCGATTCGCGTCCCGGCCGGCCGAGCGCGACATGCAGCTCGGGTTCGAGTTCGAGCATTGTGTCGAGCCATTCCTCGGCAAGGGCATCGATCGAGGAAGGTGTGCGGGATGTCTCAGAGGTCATGCCTCCGACACTAGATCACGAGCACCAGAGGGCGCCTGCTACGTTGGCGACACATCCACCACGGGAGCCCGAAGCATCGGGCTGAGATGGAGCTGAAGCCGCTCCGACCGTTGAACCTGATCCGGATAATGCCGGCGCAGGAAGCGAGGAGCTTTATCGTGTTGCCACGTATCCACGTCATTACCGAACTGCCCTGCACGCCCCCAGCAGTGATCGATGAGATCGTCGGTATGGGAGTTGACGCCATCCAGGTCAGGGCAAAAGATCTGACTGATCGGGAACTCTTCGACTTCACCGTCACGGTGATCCGTACCGTCGGGGCCCGGGCCAAAGTCATCGTCAACGACCGTCTCGACATCGCGCTCGCCTCGGGCGCCGACGGTGTCCACCTGGGTCTCACCGACCTGCCTGTCGCCCGCGCCAGGCGACTCGCGCCCGAAGGTTTCCTTGTCGGCGGAACGTGCCGCAATGTCGTAGATGCGCTGCGAGCCAAGGAGGACGGCGCCGACTATGTCGGCGTCGGGCCGATCTACCCGTCCACTACCAAGACCGGGCTCCCCGACCCGATCGGACTCAGCACCCTCGGCGAGATTGCCCGCCTCCTCCCCGTCATCGCGATCTCCGGGATCACGCTCGAACGCATCCCCCAAATCATGGCTGCCGGAGCCCACGGTGTCGCGGTGATCGCGGCCGTTTCGAGGGCGCCTGACCCGGCACGAGCCGCCAGAGAAGTCGTCGACGCGGTGCAATTGCCGCTTGTCGTTCGATGAGAGTCGCGGTGATCGGCGCCGGCATCATCGGCCTCGCCTGCGCATACGAGCTGGGCCGCGGCGGTCATACCGTCCTGGTGTACGACGCCGAGCCGGCCGGGGGAGCCACCCATGCCGCTGCGGGGATGATCTCGCCGGCGGGCGAGGCCTGGTACGGCGAAGAGGCCCTGCTGTGGCTCGGCCTTGCCTCTGCTGCCATGTGGCCGGACTTCGCTGCCGGGTTGTCCGCTGCCACGGGCGTCGACGTCGACTACCGCAACGCCGGAACTCTTCTTGTGGGCAAGGATCGCGACGACCTCGCCAACGTGCTGCGGACCGTGAGCCTGCTGGTTGGACAGGGCATCGAAGCCGAGCAGCTCGGCTGCAGGGAGCTGGTCGAACGCGAACCGACCCTGGACAGCCGGGTCGCCGGCGGCGCCTTCCTGCCCGATGATCACAGCGTCAATCCCCGGAAAGCCGCGGCAGCGTTGATGGCCAACCTCGATGATCGGCTGATCCGGGTCAACGCCCGACCCGATGTGGTCGACGGCAAGTGCTGGGGAGTCGTCACCGAGGACGGTCTCAGTCGTCGGGCCGATGCAGTCGTCGTCGCGACCGGTCATCGGCTCGGCGAGATGGGTCTGGGGACCAGGCGGCTGGTCCGGCCCGTTCGGGGCGAGGTCATCCGGGTGCAAACCGACGATCCGCCTGAACGAACGATTCGCGCTGCGGTCCGGGGTCGCTCTGTCTATGCCGTGCCGCGGGCCGGAGGCGAGGTCATCATCGGTGCCACGTCGGAGGAACGCGCGGGCGAACCGGTTCCGACCGTCGGCGGCGTTCTCCAGCTGCTCAATGACGCCCGGACCCTGCTGCCCACACTCGACTCGGCCGACATCCTCGACATCGTCTGCCGGTTCCGGCCGGGGACGCCCGACAACGGGCCGCTGATCGGGCCGTCGTCGACGCCGGGGCTGTTCGTGGCAGGCGGCCACCACCGCGGCGGCGTCCTGCTGGCACCGATCACCGCATTGGCCATACGCGCATACCTGGACGGCGGCGACGTCCCCGACGTTGTCAGGCGCTTTCGTCCCGATCGTTTCGAAACCCTGCCCGCCGACCCCCTGCCAACCGAAACCCTGCCCACCGACACATGGAGCAACGTATGAACATCACCCTCAACGGCCTTCCCGAACGGGTCGCCGCTGCGACGGTCGCCGACCTCATCGCGTTGAAGGCGTTGCCGACCCGAGGCGTCGCCATCGCCGTGAACGGTGAGGTCGTCCGGTCCGCAACGTGGCCGGAAGCACTGCTGAGCGACGGCGACGTCGTCGACGTCGTCACGGCGAAGCAAGGCGGATGAGCGCGATGACCGCACTCGCCATCGCCGAGGTGGAGCTGGCCTCGCGGCTGTGGATCGGGACCGGAGGCCTGACCAGCATTCAGGCCGTGACCGATGTCGTGGAAGCCGCGCGCCCCGGCTTGGTCACGGTGTCGATCCGTCGTGTGTCCGACACTTCGGAGGGCTCGTTGCTCGACACCCTCCGCGGTGCGAGCGTACGGATTCTGCCGAACACGGCGGGATGTCTTTCGGCGCGGGAGGCCGTGCTGACCGCCCGTCTGGCGCGCGAGGCGCTCGGCACCGATTGGGTCAAGCTCGAGGTGATTGGGGACGAGATCAGTCTCCTGCCCGACGTCGTGGAGCTGTTGTCGGCGGCCGAAACCCTCGTTGACGAGGGATTCACGGTGCTGCCCTACACAACTGATGACCCCGTCTTCGCCCGGCGGCTGGCCGATGTCGGCTGCGCGGCGGTGATGCCGCTCGGTTCCCCGATCGGCACCGGCCGCGGCATCAGCAACCCCCATGCCATCGAAGCGGTCAGGGCCGCTGTGTCCGTCCCGGTCATCCTCGACGCCGGGGTTGGCACGGCGAGTGACGCCGCCCTCGCGATGGAGCTCGGCTGTGATGCAGTGCTCGCGGCGACCGCGATCACTCGCGCCGAGCAGCCAGTCGCCATGGCTACCGCTATGCGCCTGGCCGTCGAGGCGGGCCGGCTCGCCTGGGCGGCCGGCCGCATCCCGAGACTGACGACGGCCCGGGCGTCCAGTCCGATGGTCGGGAGGGTCGGATCGTGACGCTTCCTCGACTGATCGTGCTCACTGATCGCACGCAGATTCCCGCTGATCGCACGTTGCCCGAGACGGTTGCTGCTTGCGTTCGCGGCGGTGCGACACACATTGTGATGCGCGAGCTCGACCTCAACGACGAGGCGCGGGCCGCGCTTGCCGCCGAGCTAGTCCGGATTCAAGGCCTCGTCCTGATCACGGCCCGCGCATGGTTCCCCGGATCGAGCGCTGTGCACTTCCCGGCCTCCGGGCCAGTCTTCAGCGGCCCGGGGTTTCACGGCCGCTCGTGCCATGACGAGGCCGAGGTCCGGCGGGCGGTGGCTGCCGGCGCGGCATACGCGACCGTCTCACCGGCGGCACCGTCGGACTCGAAGCCCGGCTACGGCCCGCCGCTCGGAGCGCCGGGAGTGAACCGGCTAGCGGCGTCTGCGGGGAGTATGCCCGTCTTCGCGCTCGGTGGTGTCGGTCCGGCCAACGCCCGTTCGTTCCGTGACGCCGGTGCGTACGGAGTGGCTGTGATGGGCGCGCTGATGAGGGCGGACGACCCCGGAGTGGTCACAGAAGGGCTGCTCGCGGAGGTGAACCAATGACCCCGCCTGTCGTCCTGTCCATCGCTGCAACCGACTCTGGCGGCGCGGCCGGCCTGGCTGCGGACCTGACGACGTTTGCGGCCCTCGGTGTGCATGGCGCCTGTGCCGTCACGGCGGTGACGGCACAGGACACCACCGCGGTGCATTCGGTGATCCCTTTGGCTGCCCCGGACGTGGCGCGCCAGATCGACGCGGTGCTCGGCGATCTGGCGGTCGCGGCCATCAAGACGGGCGTGCTCGGCAGCGAGGCGACGGCGCAGGTCGTCGCGGGTGTTGCCACCCAAAACAGGCACATCCCACTCATCGTGGACCCAGTGCTGGTGTCCACGACCGGTGGCGAGCTCGCTTCTGACAAGGTTCTTCGCTCTTATCGACAGATCGTCCTGCCCGTGGCGACGGTCATCACGCCGAACCGGGAAGAGGCTTCACGGCTGCTTGGCGGCGAAGGGCCGTCCGTGGACATGGCGCGGGCGCTTCACGAATTCGGTCCGGCGGTCGTACTCACCGGCGGCCATCCCGATGGCGCGACCTGCACCGACATCCTGGTCGACCATTCCGGGGCGTTGTCGGAGCTCGCCCACCCGGCCATTGCGACCGACAACGACCACGGCACCGGCTGCACCTTCAGTGCCGCGCTCGCCGCCGGGCTCGCGCGCGGTGAACCCCTGGAGCTCGCCGTTCGGCACGCCCAGAGGTTCGTCGCACGGGCGATCCACATATCGAAAACCTGGCGGCTGGGCCGCGGTCGTGGTCCGGTCGCCCATACCCAGCACGCCGCCATCCACAACAGCGTCACCAACAACAGCCTCACCAACAACAAGGAGAACTGATGCAGATCCATCCCTCGCACAGCACCGTCCACCGCTCCGGCTCGAGCGAAGACATCGCCGTGCCGTTCACGCAAGTGGCCATGACCAACGGGGAGACCTTCGACAGGTATGCCACCGCCGGCCCGGGAAGCGATCCGGAGGTGGGACTGCCGCCGCTTCGCAGGAAGTGGATCGTCGGACGCGGTGACGTGGAGGGCTATGAAGGCCGTCGGCCACAGCTGCTCGACGACGGAAAGGGTGCGGTCCGGCGAGGCGCTGCCTCCAGTGAATGGCGAGGCACGAAGCTTCGGCCGGTGCGCAGCGAAGATGGCAAGAAGGTCACCCAGATGCACTACGCCCGCCGGGGGATGATCACGCCGGAGATGGAGTTCGTGGCGATCCGTGAACAATTGCCGGTCGAGCTGGTCCGCTCCGAGGTGGCCGCGGGACGGGCGATCATTCCCGCCAACGTGAACCACCCCGAAGCCGAACCCATGATCATCGGGCGAAAGTTCCTGGTGAAGGTCAACGCCAACATCGGCAACTCCGCAGTGACCAGCTCGATCGCCGATGAGGTCGACAAGATGACCTGGGCAGTGACTTGGGGTGCCGACACGGTCATGGACCTGTCCACCGGCGACGACATCCACACCACGAGAGAGTGGATCGTCCGCAACTCGCCGGTCCCGATCGGCACCGTGCCGATCTATCAGGCGCTCGAGAAGGTCAATGGCGATGCCGATCGGCTGACGTGGGAGATCTACCGGGACACCGTGATCGAGCAGTGCGAGCAGGGCGTCGACTACATGACGGTCCACGCCGGCGTGTTGCTCCGCTACATCCCGATGACCGCCAAACGGATCACCGGCATCGTCAGTCGGGGTGGAGCGATCATGGCCGGCTGGTGCCTCGCCCACCATCAGGAGAATTTCCTCTACACGCATTTCGACGAGCTGTGCGAGATCTTCGCCCGGTATGACGTCAGTTTCTCCCTCGGCGATGGCCTTCGGCCGGGCTCGGTGGCCGATGCCAATGACGAGGCGCAGTTCGCTGAGCTGAAGACTCTGGCCGAACTGACGAAACGGGCGTGGGAACACGACGTCCAGGTGATGGTCGAAGGACCCGGCCACGTGCCGCTCAACCTCGTCGAGGAGAACGTGGTG
The DNA here is from genome assembly GCA_030856025.1 of Actinomycetota bacterium. Classification (GTDB taxonomy): domain Bacteria; phylum Actinomycetota; class Actinomycetes; order Propionibacteriales; family Nocardioidaceae; genus JACMOZ01. The sequence continues at coordinate 53,879 of JALYQD010000053.1, read as the reverse complement.
CTCCAGCAGGACTGGTGCGAGGGAGCGCCGTTCTACACGCTCGGGCCCCTCGCCACCGACATCGCGCCGGGCTACGACCACATCACCTCGGCCATCGGCGCGGCGACGATCGCGATGCACGGCACCGCGATGCTCTGCTACGTGACGCCCAAGGAGCACCTCGGCCTGCCAGATCGCGACGACGTGAAGACCGGCGTGATCACCTACAAGCTCTCCGCTCACGCCGCCGACGTCGCCAAGGGACACCCCGGTGCGCGTGACTGGGACGACGCGTTGTCGACGGCCCGTTTCGAGTTCCGCTGGAAGGACCAGTTCGCGCTTTCCCTCGACCCGCATACGGCCGAGTCGTTCCACGACGAGACGCTGCCCGCCGAAGCCTCCAAGACTGCACATTTCTGCTCGATGTGCGGGCCGAAGTTCTGCTCGATGAAGATCAGCCAGGACGTACGGCGGTATGCCGAGCAACAGGGACTGGACGAAGCCGAAGCACTGCGCGCCGGCATGGACGAGAAGTCGGCCGAATTCGTCGAGCTCGGCCGATCGGTCTACGTCGAGCCCCGCTGAGTTAGCGTCCGTTCGGCGTGGCTGGCGGTGGGCATGCACCCAAAATCTGTACTCGGGTGGGTGCGTCCCCACCGCCGAGCGAGGCGCTACTTGTCGATGTCCCCGACGACGAAGAACATGCTGCCCAGGATGGCGACCATGTCGGCCACCACATGTCCCTTGAGGATTTCGGGCAGCACCTGGACGTTGTTGAACGACGCCGACCGAAGCTTGAGCCGCCACGGGGTCTTCTCGCCCCGTGACACGAGGTAGTAGCCGTTGAGGCCGAGCGGGTTCTCGGTCCATACGTAGGTCGAACCCTCGGGCGCCTTGAGGATCTTGGGCAGTCTTACGTTGATGGGCCCCTGCTCGAGGGAGAGGAGCCTGTCGATGCAGGCATCGGCGAGGTCGAGTGAGACCTTGGCCTGTTCGAGCATGACCGCGAAGCGCGAATAGCAGTCGCCGTCGGTCTTGACCGGCACCCGGAGGACATCGGCCAGCTGGTCGTATGCGAGGTAGGGCTCGTCGCGGCGGAGGTCGAAATCGACTCCCGAACCACGGGCGATCGGGCCGGAGACTCCGTACGAATGGACGAGTTCGGGCGAGAGCGTGCCGACGCCCTTGGTGCGGGCGAGGAAGATCTCGTTGCCGAAGATGAGGTCCTCGATCTGCGGGAGCCGCTCGCGCACGGCTTTGACCGCGGCCGAGGCGCGCCCCAGCCACCCGGCCGGCATGTCTTCCTTCAGGCCGCCGACCCGGTTGAACATGTAGTGCATCCGGCCGCCGGAAAGCTCTTCCATGACCTCCTGGATCGTCTCCCGCTCACGGAACGCGTAGAAGATCGGCGTGATCGCGCCGAGCTCGAGCGGGTAGGAGCCGAGGAACATCAGGTGGTTGAGGACCCGGTTGAGCTCGGCCAGCAGCATCCGCAGCCAGGTCGCGCGCTCCGGAACCTCCATACCGAGCATGTCCTCGACCGCGAGGACAACGCCCAGCTCGGAGGAGAACGCGCTGAGCCAGTCGTGCCGGTTGGCGAGCACGATGATCTGCCGGTAGTCACGCACCTCGAAGAGCTTCTCCACGCCGCGGTGCATGTAGCCGATGATCGGTTCGCAATGGACGATGCGTTCGCCGTCGAGGGTGATCCGCAGCCGCAGGACGCCGTGAGTGGCTGGATGCTGGGGTCCGACGTTGAGGACCATGTCGGTCGTGGCGAAGCCGGTGCCGATCCCGACGGTGACTTCAGGCATCGGGGAGGCTTCGGGCCGGGTTCCGCGTCATGGGCTCATCCTTACACGGCCGTTCGCGTGTCCGTGCGCATCCACCGGAATTCGCCCCAGCCGCCGCGCGCGGTCAGTTCGGCGCTTGCTGACGCTGCGGCGAGGGCGCGGACGTATGCCTGAGGATCGGCCGTGGCCAGCTCGATCGGCGGGCGCGCACCGCTGACGCCGAGCTGGCGCAGGCTCTCTGATTGAGTGCTGATGGTCGCCCTCGCGGCAGCCGCTACCGCATCCACGGCGACGTGCGCTGTCACATCACGGGTTCCGTCGGGCACGACATCGGTCTCGACGCCCTGGCGATAGGAGCGGAGCGAGCCCAGGATCGGCCGGTCCGCGCGGGTATGCCCGTAGTCGACCGCCAGCGCGATGCCGTTGACCCGGGAGACCGCATCGGCCCATGCCTCATCACGTGGGGCACCGATCTCGGCGCGGTCACCGGGCTCTGTGAGTGGCCACCACCGGTCGAGCCATGGGTCCGAGCACTCTTCGCCGAGGGCTTCGCGGCCGTCCGACGGGTCGACGAGGACGAACCGAATCCGGCCCTTCTCGTCGACCTCGACGACGTCGCAGGGGATGTTGTCGAGCCATTCGTTGGCGATCAGCAAGCCATCGATCCGGTCCGGGAGGTTGTCGGTCCAACCGATCGCGGGTGGCAGGTCGCCTGGCCGGTCGGCGATCTCCACCCCGGACAGGTTGAGCGTGCCCCCGGACAAGCGGTGCAAATGTCGGAGGAGCTCGCCACGACCCGCGCCGACATCGACGACCGTGCCGAGTCCTTCGGCGTGGAGGAGTCGCCAGACGGCTTCGGCGAACAGCTCGGATGAGTTCACGCTCGTACGGAAGTGATCGACCGGGCTGTGGCTGCGGAAGAACCCGTCATCGCCATACAAGGACTGCTGCCACGCCGCACGCCACCGGATCGACGGCGGCGTTTTCGGCATGTAGTCCAACCTAGTGGCCTGTGATGTAACCCACGTGGCCGATCCCTGTGCAGCCGGTGTCGGCCCGACGTAAACTCAAGGAGTCAGTTTGTCTGGTACCCGGTTTCGGGACTGGAACGGAAAGGCACCAACCATGCAGCAGCACTCCATCGGCGTCATCGGCGCCGGCCGCGTAGGCACCGTCCTCGCGGCGAAGTTCCGGCTCGCCGGACACACCATCACCTCTGTCAGCGGCCGCTCCGACGCCACGCGAATGCGCGTCGAGACGTTGCTTCCCGGCATCGACATCCTCGAGCCGGCAGAAGTTGCCGCCCGCAGCGAGGTCCTGATCCTTTCGGTCCCTGACGACAGCCTGATCCGGGTCGCCGAGGAACTCGCCGCCACCGGCACAGTCCGTCCCGGTCAGGTCGTCATGCATACGAGCGGCCGCCACGGCCTCGAAGCCCTCGCCGCCCTGACTCGCCGCGGCGCGCGCCCGATCGCCTTCCACCCGGCCATGACGTTCACCGGGACCGACATCGATATCGACCGCACCTGTGTCTTCGGCCTGACCGCCGCCGACGGCGAGCGCGCCCTTGCCGAAGAACTCGTCGCCGACCTCGGCGGCACCGCCATGTGGGTCGACGAAGCCAACCGCGCGCTCTATCACGCAGCGCTCGCCCACGGCGCCAACCACCTCGTCACGCTTGTCTCGCAGTCGATGGACATTCTCCGCATGGCCGGCGCCGCCGATCCTGCCGCTGTCCTCCGCCCGCTGCTGTCGGCCGCCCTCGACAACTCGCTCAACTACGGCGATGCGGCCCTCACCGGCCCGGTCGTCCGCGGAGATGTCACGACGATCCGCGCCCACGTAGATGCGTTCTCGCAAGCCCACGTGGATCCGGCGACCGTCGATTCATACCTCGAGATGGCCAGGGCGACGTCCAACCGCGCCGAAGCCTCCGGCCGCCTCTCCGCAGCCGATGCCGGTCACGTCCGTCAGGTCCTCGTCGAAGCCGACTGGGACACCCTCGCCGACATCGCTGCCGGCATCTGATGTTGCCGGTGGTTGCGCGCACGCGCGCTGACATCAAGAGCGCCCTCGACGGTGCCGGCTCGGTGGCTTTCGTGCCTACCATGGGCGCGCTCCACGGCGGCCACGTGCAGCTGCTCAAGCACGCAGCGCCGCTCGCCGACACCCTTGTCGCCTCGATCTTCGTCAACCCGACGCAGTTCGCCCCCGGCGAGGACTTCTCGACCTACCCGCGGACCATGGACGAAGACCTTCGGATCTGCGCCGAAGCCGGTGTCTCGGTCGTCTTCGCCCCCGACGTCGACACGATGTATCCCGGTGGCACCGAAGGCGGCACCACCGTCGACCCCGGCCCGCTCGGCACGATCCTCGAGGGCAAGACCCGTCCGACGCACTTCCGCGGCGTCCTCACGGTCGTCTCCAAGCTGTTCGGCCTGCTCGAGCCCGACGTCGCCGTCTTCGGTGAGAAGGACTACCAACAGCTCGCGCTCATACGCCTCATGGTGCAGGGCCTTTGTATGGACACTGAGGTCGTCGGCTGCCCGACGGTTCGCGAGGCCGATGGACTGGCGATGAGCTCGCGCAACCGTTACCTGAGCCCCGAACAACGCCAACAGGCCGTTGCGCTCTCACGTGCCCTCAATGCCGGCCTCGCCCGGGCATCCGGTGGGGCCGATGCGGTTCTCGCCGCCGCCCACGGAGTGATCAACGACGCTCCCGGGGTCGACCTCGACTACCTCGTCCTCACCAATCCCGACCTGGGCACTCTTTCACCTGAGAGGCAGGTTCCCGGTCAAGAGGCCCGCCTCCTCATTGAAGGCCGGGTCGGAACCACCCGTTTGATCGACAACACCGGACTCACGTTAGGGAGCTGACAATGTTGCGAAACATGATGAAATCCAAGATCCACCGTGCCACCGTCACCCAGGCCGACCTGCACTATGTGGGATCGGTAACGGTCGACGAAGACCTCCTCGAGGCGGCCGACCTGTTGCCGGGCGAGCTCGTCCACATCGTCGACATCGACAACGGCAACCGCCTGGAGACCTACACGATCGCCGGCGAACGCGGCAGCGGAGTCATCGGCATCAATGGCGCTGCCGCCCGCCTGGTGCACCCCGGCGACCTCATCATCCTCATCGCCTACGGACAGATGGAAGACGCCGAGGCCCGCGAGTTCAGGCCAAGCGTCGTGTTCGTCGACGCCGACAACAAGGTCATCGGCACCGGCAGCGATCCGGCCGAGGCGCTTCCGGGCACCGGCCTGACCCGCGGCGACATAACCGCGAACCCTTTGCTCGCGAAGGTCTGATGAGCGCGGATTTGACGCGCCTTCTCGCCCTCGACATCAGCAACAGTCATACCGTCATCGGGGTCTTCAATGGCGAGGAGCTCGTCGGGCACTGGAGGGTCGCCTCCGAGGAACACCGCACCGCCGATGAGTGGGAGATCCTGATCGCGGCGCTGATGTCCAGGGCCAATCTCGGGGAGATCGCCGCGGTCAGTATGTGCTCCACCGTTCCCAGCATCACCGTCGAGATGCGCCACATGCTCGACCGCTACTACGCCGATGTGCCCGTGTCGATCGTCGGCCCCGGAGTCAAGACCGGCGTCCCGATCCTCACCGACAACCCGCGCGAAGTCGGCGCCGACCGCATCGTCAATGCCCTCGCGGCGGCCGAGCTGTATGGGGGCCCGGCGATCGTCGTCGACCTCAACGGCACCGCGACGATCTTCGATGTCGTCGACGCCGAAAACCGCTACATCGGCGGCGCGATCGCTCCCGGCGTCGAGCTCTCCCTCGAAGCGCTGTCGCGCCGAGGCGCCCAGCTGCGCAGCGTCGAGCTGGCCGAACCCAGGGGCGTGATCGGCAAGAACACCGTCGAGGCGATCCAATCGGGCACCGTCTACGGATTCGCCGGACTCGTCGACGGCATAGTCAACCGGCTCATCGATGCGCTCGGCGTCGATGAGGACCATGTGTCGGTCATCGTGACCGGCAGCTACTCCGACGTCGTGGTCGACAACTGCGCCACGATCACCAACCGCGACCCGTGGCTCACCCTCACCGGCCTTCGATTCGTCCACGAGAAGAACCACGCCTGACCCAGCCCCGAGATTTGGCCGATCGTGCACGCGAAAACGGCTCGATCGGGCAATTCGGGGTGCTTTGGCCGCCAAATCTTGGTGAGGGGGCTTCCTCTTCGAGTCGCCGAAGGGCTCCCCACTAGGCTGGACCCCTATGAGTGAGCACATTACCGAGGTCGACGAACTTCCCGAGCAGATGCGCATACGCCGCGAAAAGCGTCAACAACTGATCGACAGCGGCCAGGAGCCTTATCCCGTTCTGGTCGACCGCACTCATACGCTGCGCCAGATCGTGGAGACACACGACGCCGAGGCGCTCGGCCCTGACGTGCAGACCGAGGAGATCGTCTCTGTCACCGGCCGCGTCATCTTCCTGCGCAACACCGGCAAGCTGTGCTTCGCCCGGCTGCGCGAGGGAGACGGCACCGAGCTCCAGGCCATGCTGTCTCTGGCTGACATCGGCGAAGAATCCCTCGCCGACTTCAAGGCGCTCGTCGACATCGGCGACCACCTGGCTGTCACCGGCGAGGTCATCACCAGCCGCCGCGGCGAGCTCTCGGTGCAGGCCAGCTCGTGGCGTATGGCCGCCAAAACGATGCGTCCGCTGCCCAACGAGCACAACCCACTGAGCGACGAAGCACGCAGCCGGATGCGCTATGTCGACCTGATCGTCCGCCCCGAGGCCCGTGAAAACGTCCGCGCCAAGGCCAAGGTCCTTCAGTCGCTGCGCGCGACCCTGGACGGCGGCGACTTCATCGAGGTCGAGACGCCGGTCCTCCAGCACACCAACGGCGGTGCCGCGGCACGGCCGTTCGGCACCCACGTCAACGCCTTCGACGAAGACATGTTGCTGCGCATCGCGATCGAGCTGCACCTCAAGCGCGCCCTCGTCGGTGGCGTCGACCGGGTCTACGAGATCGGCAAGACGTTCCGCAACGAAGGCGTCGACAACACCCACAACCCCGAATTCATGATGCTCGAGGTCTATGAGGCCTACGGCTCCTACGACACGATGGCCGAACTCATCCGGGCTCTTGTCATCAACGCCGCCCGCGCCGTGGGTCGCACCGTCGTGCCCGGCCGTGACGGCAGCGAGATCGACCTCGAAGCCGAATGGCGCCGGGCCAGCATCCACGAACTCGTCTCCGAAGCGCTCGGCAAGGCGATCGACAACGACACCAGCGAAGACGAGCTCAAGGCCTTCGCCGTCATGCACGAGATCAAGCTCCAAGACCACTGGGGGAGCGGCGAAATCGTCCTCGAGCTCTTCGAGAAGCTCGTCGAGCACACCCTCATCCAGCCGACCTTCGTGTGCGACTACCCCGAGTCCGTCCGTCCGCTGGCCAAGAAGCACCGCAGCAAGCCCGGACTCGTCGAGGCATGGGACCTGATCATCAACGGCGTCGAGCTCGCCCCCGCATACTCCGAGCTCAACGACCCGGTGATCCAGCGCGAGCGCCTCGTCGCCCAGTCGGACCTGGCGGCCGCGGGCGATCCCGAGGCGATGGACATCGACGAGGACTTCCTGCGCGCGCTCGAGTTCGGTATGCCGCCCGCCGGCGGTATGGGCGTCGGTGTCGACCGTCTGGTCATGCTGCTCCTGGGCGTCGGGATCCGCGAAGCGATCCTGTTCCCGCTGTCCCGGGCCGAATAGTCGCAACGTGTATCAAAACACCTGCCAGCTCTGTGGCGGCATCATCGACCTGACTGACGGCACCGCCATCGAGATCGACATCCGTCGTGGGTTCGACGATCCGGAGATCGCAGAACTTGCGCAGACGCTCACCTACCGTTTCTGCGGCCAGCTTCACATGACACAGTGGTTGGGCTCGACGACACTGCCGGCATACAAGCCCGATTCCGATGACAGCGAAGGTCTTGTCGACACCATCGTCGGCCTGTTTTTCTTTGGGATCTTCCTGGCGATTCTGGTGGGTGCGGGCTACGGGTTCCTCCTTCTCGTCCGCGAGATCTTCTGACACCGAGTCAGCGACAAGGACACGATTGCGCCGTGAGCGAACGGCGGAACATTGGCCTCGGCGTTCCAGTTGAGTTACGTATGTGGGCTTAGTCTGCGCCGTTTTCCGGCGGAGACTAATATGAATGGATACACCCAGTTGAGGGGGACAAATGTTCGAACGGTTTACCGACAGGGCCCGTCGGGTTGTCGTGCTCGCCCAAGAAGAGGCGCGCATGCTCAGCCACAACTACATCGGGACCGAGCACATCCTCCTGGGTCTTATCCACGAGGGAGAAGGCGTCGCCGCCAAGGCTCTTGAGAGTCTCGATATCTCGCTCGAAGCCGTCCGCGGCCAGGTCGAGGACATCATCGGTCAGGGCCAGCAGGCTCCGAGCGGGCACATCCCGTTCACGCCGCGCGCCAAAAAGGTTCTCGAGCTGAGCCTGCGCGAAGCGCTGCAGCTCGGCCACAACTACATCGGTACGGAGCACATCCTGCTCGGCCTGATCCGCGAAGGCGAAGGCGTTGCCGCCCAGGTCCTCGTCAAGCTCGGCGCCGACCTCAACCGCGTCCGCCAGCAGGTCATCCAGCTGGTCAGCGGTTTCCAGGGCAAGGAAGCCGAAGCCGCCGGTGCACCCAGCGAAAACGTGCCGAGCACCTCTGCCGTGCTCGACCAGTTCGGCCGCAACCTGACCCAGGCAGCCCGTGAAGGCAAGCTCGACCCCGTTATCGGGCGCGAGACCCAGATCGAGCGCGTCATGCAGGTCCTGAGCCGCCGCACCAAAAACAACCCCGTCCTCATCGGCGAGCCCGGTGTCGGCAAGACGACCGTCGTCGAAGGCCTCGCCCAGGACATCGTCCGCGGCGACGTCCCCGAGACGCTCAAGGACAAGCAGATCTACACGCTCGACCTCGGCGCGCTCGTCGCCGGTTCGCGCTACCGCGGTGACTTCGAAGAGCGCCTCAAGAAGGTCCTCAAGGAGATTCGCACCCGCGGCGACATCATCCTGTTCATCGACGAGATTCATACCCTCGTCGGCGCAGGTGCCGCCGAAGGCGCGATCGACGCGGCCAGCATCCTCAAGCCGATGCTCGCCCGCGGCGAGCTCCAGACGATCGGTGCGACGACGCTCGACGAATACCGCAAGCACTTCGAGAAGGACGCGGCGCTCGAACGCCGCTTCCAGCCGATCCAGGTCCCCGAGCCGTCGATCGCCGACACGATCGAAATGCTCAAGGGCCTTCGCGACCGCTACGAAGCGCACCACCGCGTCACGATCACCGACGAGGCGCTCGTCGCCGCGGCCACGCTCGCCGACCGCTATGTCTCGGACCGCTTCCTTCCCGACAAGGCCATCGACCTCGTCGACGAAGCGGGTTCGCGATTGCGCATTCGCCGTATGACCGCTCCGCCGGACCTGCGCGAGTTCGACGAGAACATCGCCGATGTCCGCCGCCGCAAGGAAGGCGCCATCGACGCTCAGGACTTCGAAGCCGCCGCCTCGCTGCGCGATGAGGAGAAGAAGCTCATCATCGCCCGAAACGAGCGCGAAAAGCAGTGGAAGGCCGGCGACATGGATGTTGTCGCGGTCGTCGACGAAGAGCTCATCGCCGAAGTCCTCGCACTTGCCACCGGCATCCCGATCGTCAAGCTCAGCGAAGAAGAGTCCGGCCGCCTGCTCAACATGGAAGCCGAGCTCCACAAGCGGGTCATCGGTCAGGACGAGGCCATCAGGGCCCTGTCGCGCGCGATCCGTCGTACGCGTGCAGGCCTGAAGGATCCTCGCCGTCCCGGCGGCTCGTTCATCTTCGCCGGACCTTCGGGCGTCGGCAAGACCTGGCTGTCCAAGGCGCTCGCCAACTTCCTGTTCGGCGACGACGATGCCCTGATCCAGCTGGACATGAGCGAATACTCCGAGAAGCACACGGTTTCGCGCCTGTTCGGCTCGCCTCCGGGCTACGTCGGCTACGAAGAGGGTGGCCAGCTCACCGAGAAGGTGCGCCGTAAGCCGTTCTCGGTCGTCCTGTTCGACGAAGTCGAAAAGGCTCACCCCGACATCTTCAACTCGCTGTTGCAGATCCTCGAGGAAGGCCGGCTGACCGACTCTCAGGGTCGCGTCATCGACTTCAAGAACACGGTCATCATCATGACGACCAACCTCGGCACCAGGGACATCTCCAAGGGTGTCAACCTCGGCTTCAGCCAGAGCAATGACATCGCCGGTTCCTACGACAAGATGAAGGCCAAGGTCTCCGAAGAGCTCAAGCAGCACTTCCGGCCCGAGTTCCTCAACCGTGTCGACGAGATCGTCGTGTTCCCGCCGCTCACGCAGGACGAGATCATCGCGATGGTCGACATGATGATCGAGGGCCTGGAGAAGCGTCTCAAGGACAAGGACATGGGCCTCGAACTCACGCCCGCGGCCAAGACCCTTCTTGCCACCCGCGGTTTCGACCCCGTGCTCGGTGCGCGACCACTGCGTCGCACGATCCAGCGCGAGATCGAGGACGCGATGGCCGAGAAGATGCTTTTCGGCGAGCTCCGACCGGGACAGATCGTCTTCGTCGACGTCGAGGGCGAAGGTGTCGAGGCCAAGTTCACCTTCCACGGCACTGCCAAGGCCGAGCTGGAGCTTCCCGAAGTTCCCCCGGCCATGGAGTCCGCGGAAACCGCCAAGACGGATTGACCGAACCGGTCGACGACCGAACTGGTCGTAAGAAAGGCACGCACCCCTCTTCAGGGATGCGTGCCTTTTCTTGTGCCGACTAGGCTGCCCTACGGGGCTGTTCCGGCAGGGTTAGTGCGCGCCCTGGAAGTTGAGGAGCACGACGCCGGAGACGATGAGCGCGATGGCCACGACCTTGGCGGCTCCGAGCGGTTCGTCGAGGAACATCACGCCGATGACGGCGATGGCCGCGGTGCCGAGGCCGGCCCACACCGCATACGTCACGGAGACCGGAATCTCCTTGACGACGATGGTCAGCAGCCAGATGGACAGGGCGTAGCCGGCTACGACGATGGCGCTCCAGCCCGGGTTGGTGAACCCTGCGGCGCGGGGGAGTGCTGCGGTGGCGCCAACTTCGGTGGCGATGGCAATGGTGAGAAGTCCGGCGGCGAATAACATGATGATTCCTGTCGTATGTAGCAAGTGCTACACGACTACTGTAGCACGCGCTACACTTGGATCATGAATCGTCGTGAGGAACTGGCTGAGCAGGCAACCGACTACGTCCTGGAGGAAGGCCTGATCGGCCTGAGCCTGAGGCCCCTGGCCGCGGCGCTCGGGACGAGCGACCGCATGCTGAACTACCACTTCGGCAGCAAGGACGAGTTGGTCGCGAGTGTGCTCGGGGTGTCAACCGAGCGCTCTTCCGCGCAGATACGCGCCCTCAAGCCGGCAAAGACGGTCCGCCAGGCGGTCCTCGACCTCTGGACGGCGCTGACGGGTGCCGAGCAGCAACGGTGCCAGCGTATGTATGTCGAGGCCGCTGCGCTCGGGTTGTTCGGGCACGAGCCCTATGCCACGGCGGTCCGCAACGGCAACACCGTGTGGCTCGAGGCGATGAGGGAGTTCCTGGTGGCCTCCGGTGCCCCGGTACGACGCTCGAAGCGTATGGTCGCGCTGCTGGACTCGGCGTTCATGGGCTTCCAGCTCGATCTGACCCTTGACGAGTCGGACGTCGACATCAGCCGGACGGTCCAGGATCTCGCCGACGCCGTCGAGTCACTCGCCACCCGTTGAGGTCCGTGGAGGGAGGTCGGCCGGGGAGGGCGAACTCGTCTTCGCCGATTGGTTCGACGAGGCCGTCGGCGACAAGACCGTCGAGTGCGCGCTCCCGTTGATCGGACTCCTCCCACACGAGATCTATCGCTGACCTGCCGACCGGCCCGTGTGCATCCCGGAGCAGCTGGAGTATGCGGCCTCGGCATTGCCGGTCAGTGCCGTCATAGGACTGGGTCGGGCGTTTCGGACCGTCATAGGCCGGGTAGCCGAGGGAGCGCCACTGGCACAAGTCCTGCACCGGGCATTCCTCACAGCGAGGCGACCGGGCCGTGCAGACGACCGCGCCGAGCTCCATCGTGCCGGCCGCCCAGCGGCTCGCCTCCGAGAGACCGGGAAGCAGTTGCGCCGCCGAATCGCGCTCCGCTGCGGTGACAGAAGGCGCTGGGAAGGCGACGCCGTCGCGGACTCGGGCGAACACGCGACGGACGTTGGTGTCGAGGACGACATGGCGCTGTCCGAAGGCGAACGAAGCGATTGCGGCGGCGGTGTAGGACCCGACGCCCGGCAACGCCAACAGCGCGGTGTGGTCCGAGGGCACTTCGCCGCCGTGCTCAGCGACCATCGCGACCGCGGCGGCGTGCAGCCGCAATGCCCTGCGTGGATAGCCCAGCCGTCCCCAGGCCCGTACGGCCTCCCCAGGTGGCTCGTCGGCCAGCTCGGCCGGTGTCGGCCAGCGGTCCATCCATACGGCGAAGACCGGCAGGACCCTGGAGACGGGCGTCTGCTGCAACATGAACTCCGACACCATGACGGCCCAAGCGGACGCGCCTTTGCGCCATGGGAGTTCGCGCGCGTTGTGGGCGAACCAATCGAGCACGGCGTCGTGAAACCCCGCGATTTCGGCGATATCGGTCGATCTGAGTCGTGCAGTCATGGCGCGTCGATCTTCGCACGCCGGGCCCCTCCGGTTAGCGTTGCCTTGTGAGCCAGCGCCGGTTACCCGCAGAGGTCTATTGGCGTCGCCGACTCCTCGTCCTCGCGCTCATCCTGCTGCTTGCCTGGTTCGCGACGAGGGCCTTCGGCAGCGAAGCCAAGCCGGACAAACCCGTCGCCACCACGCCGACGGCCACACCCACCAAGGCGGCACGGGTGATCGCCCCGCTCAACGGCGAGGTGACGGTCAATCTCGCCACCGACGCAAAACCCTGCGATCCGGAAAAGGTCCGCGTCTCGCCCTCGGTCAAGTCGGGGCAGTATGTCGGCGATGATGTCGACGTGTCGATGATCGTCAGCACGACCCAGAAGAACGCTTGTGTGCTCGACGCCAAGAAGGCCGACCTGCTCGTCGTGATCAGCGCCAACAAAAATCCGGTGTGGGACTCGAGCGTCTGCAAGACCGCACTGCTGACCAAGCCGGTCGCCGTGTCACCTCGCTGGTCAACCGTCGCCGCGGCGACCTGGACCGGCCGGGGTTCGGGCAAGGACTGCTCGGACAAGCAAGGCTTCGCGAGCCCCGGCACCTATGTCATCAAGTCCGCGACCCTCGGCGGCGAACCCGGTCAGGCGACGTTCAGGCTGGTCAACAAGCCGAAGCCCAAACCCAAGCCGACTGAGACGACGGCGACGCCGAGCGAAAAGCCGACTGACTAGACGTACCGTTCGAGGATGCTCGACTCGGCAAGACGCGAGAGCCCTTCGCGGACGCCCCGTGCCCGCAGATCGCCCACGCCCTCGACGGTCTGGAGGTCGTCGATGCTGGCGGCGAGAAGCTTTTGCAACGACCCGAAGTGCTCGATGAGGCGTTCGACCACGGCTGCGGGCAGGCGGGGAACCCTGGCGAGCAGGCGGTAGCCGCGCGGGGACAAGCCGCCGTCGAGGGTGTCGTCCGTGCCGATGCGCATCGCGGCGGCGACGGTCCCGAGGTCGACGAGGTCGGTTGATTCGATCCGCGACAGCTCGGCGAGGACGGCTTCGACCGTACGCTTGCGCCGGCCGCCGGGCATGTAGTCGCGGATGACGAGCTCGCGTTCGGTGTCGACGCCGCTGAAGAGCTCTTCGAGCTGCAGCGACAGCAACCGGCCGTCGGTGCCCAACTCGAGTACATACGTGTCGATCTCGCTGGAGATGCGGCTGACCATTTCGAGCCGCTGGGCGACGGCGGCGACATCGCGGACCGTCACGAGGTCCTCGATCTCGAGGGCCGACAGGGCGTCGGAGACTTCGTCGAGGCGGATCTTGTAGCGCTCGAGGGTGGCGAGGGCCTGGTTGGCGCGGCCGAGGACGGCGCCGGCGTCCTCGAGCACCCGGCGGGTGTCGTCGAGGTAGAGGGCAATGATGTGCATGGATGCGGACACCGAGATGACGGGGACACCGGTCTGCCGGGCGACGCGGTCGGCCGTGCGGTGACGGGTGCCGGACTCATCGGTCATGATCGACGGGTCGGGCATGAGGTGGACCGCGGCACGCAGGATGCGGCTGGCGTCCTTGTCGACGATGATCGCGCCGTCCATCTTGGCGAGCTCGCGCAGACCGGTCGCGGTGAAGGGGACGTCGAGGGCGAAGCCGCCGGTGGAGATGGCGTCGATCTGCCGGTCCTGGCCGACGACGATCAGTGCGCCGGTGCGGCCGCGGAGGATCCGCTCGAGGCCTTCGCGCAAAGCTGTGCCCGGCGCGACCGCGGCAAGGGTCGAGCGAATGCGTGCCGCGGTATCCAGCTTGTCGGCCGGGCGCTCAGTGCTGGCTGCCATGGTGCTCCACACTCCCGAGATGATCTGACCAGCACAGTCTAGGGCGTGTCTGAGGCTCCCCGCTCAGAGATTGCGAGCCTTGGGTGACGGGATGACCTGCAGGTAAGGGGGTATGCCGTTGCTGCGCTTCGCGCCGTCGAGGGCCTTCAGCGCCGTGATGACGTCGTGCACCTCGGTGATGCTCATGTGCAGCCCGTTGGGATAGTCCGAACCGGCCGGGACTATCGCCTGGGTGAAGCCGATGCGGGAAGCCTCGCGCAGTCGCGCGGCGAGATTGCTGACCTTGCGGACCTCCCCGGCAAGCCCGACCTCACCGATGGCGATCAGGTCGGTCGGCACGACCTTCTCGGTGTGGGCCGAGGCGGTGGCGATCAGGACCGCGAGGTCGACCGAGGGCTCGACCAGCTTCGCGCCGCCGACGGTCGCGGTGTAGACGTCGAAGGCGCCCAGCGGGAGCCTGCAGTGCTTGGTGAGGACCGCGAGGATCATGGCGACCCTGGACGATTCGAGGCCGCTGGTGGTGCGCCGCGGCGACGGCGTCGAGGCCGGGACGCTGAGCGACTGGACCTCGGCGAGCAGCGGACGCCTGCCTTCCATGGTGACCGTGACACAGGTGCCGGCGACGGGCTTCTCGTGCCGGGACACGAACAGGCCGGTGGGATCGGGCACCTCGACGATGCCGTCGTCGACGAGGTCGAAGCAACCGATCTCGTCGACCGGTCCGTAGCGGTTCTTGACCGCGCGAAGCAGCCGTAGCCGGGAGTTGCGGTCGCCCTCGAACTGCAGCACGACGTCGACGAGGTGCTCGAGGACCCGAGGGCCGGCAACCGAGCCGTCCTTGGTGACGTGCCCGACCAGGAGTGTGGCGATGTTCTCGCGCTTGGCGGTCTGGATGATCGACGAGGCGACTTCGCGGACCTGGGTGACCCCGCCGGGGACGCCTTCGACGTCGGCCGAGCCGATCGTCTGCACCGAGTCGATGATGAGCAGCGTGGGCCGCACCTGATCGATGTGGGTCAGGACCGCGCCGAGGTCCGTCTCGGCGGCAAGGTAGAGCTCGTCATGGAGGGCGCCGGTGCGCTCGGCGCGAAGGCGGACCTGTGCGGCCGATTCCTCACCGGAGATGTAGAGAGTGCGCGCTCCCGAGTGGGCCCATTGGGAAGCGACTTCGAGCAACAGCGTGGACTTGCCGACACCGGGCTCGCCGGCCAGGAGCAGGACCGCCCCGGGCACCACGCCGCCGCCGAGGACACGATCGAGCTCACGCACGCCCGACGTCGTGGACTGGGACTTGGTGATGTCCACCGAAGTGATCGGCTGGGCCGGTTGGCTGACCGGCGATGCCTTGGTGCGCCCGGTGCTCTTGGCGCCGGCCAGATCGACCGTGCCCCAGGCCTGGCACTCACCGCAACGGCCAACCCATTTGCTGGTCGTCCAGCCGCACTCGGCGCATTTGTAGGACGGTCGGGCAGCCTTCGTGGTTGTCGCCATAGGCAAACCGTATGCGGTCGGTCGGACAAAGTAGTTCAGGCGCTGAGGAACGGCGCCAACCGGGGCACAACGACCTCGGGGCCGACGTCGTGTGCCGCACCGACCATGTGTTCCATGCGCCCATCGGGAATCCCGTCGGCGAGCTGCTTTGCGACATCGATCATGAACCCGTAGTCATCGCCGCCCACCAGGACGAGCGCGGGCACGTCGACCCGGGCCAGGAGGTCCACCGGGACGGTGCCACCCGAGCTGTCGCCCATGGCCGCGGAGTCGTAGGCCAGCGAGGGGCCGACGGCTTCCATACCGGGCCACATCGGGCTCTGCCGAATCCCGTCGATCATCTCGTCCGGCATACCGACGATCTGCAGGAACGCAGCGACCGCGTCGCCCGGCCGACCGGCCGCAAGCATCTCGTGCAGCCGGGCGTCCCAGTCGCGGCCGTGCTGCTCTGAACCGGGGAGGTTGTACGGGGCGTCATGCATGACGAGCCGATCGACGCCGATCCCGCCCAAGGTCGCGTGCAATGCGAGTGCGGCGCCTGAAGAGTGCCCATAGATTGCTGCGCGGCCACCATGGGCCTTGATGAGTGCGGCAAGGTCTTCGATCTCGCGCTCCACGAGAAACGGCGGATGAACGCTTCGGTCCTCGCTGTCGCCGCGGCCCCGGCGGTCGTAGTTGATTACCCGGCAGTGTTCGCCAAGGGCTGCAGCGAGCGGCGCGGTGACTCCGCGGGTGCATGTCGCGCCACCGACGATGATCACGGCCGGTCCGTCACCCAGGACGTCATACGCGATGGAGGTGCCGTCGTCGGATGCAACAGTGTTCACACGGGCGAGTCTAGGTGTGGCTAGATGCGGATGTCGCCCTCAGAAGTGGAGAACTGTGCCGCCACGATGCCCGGCGTGCCGTGCGGGGCGACCCATTTCACTTCGATCTCTTCGAGAGCCTCGATGGCCGGTTCGCCCAGCCAGTCGGCAACGCGCTTGGGGTCACCCGCGATTTCCAGGGCGATCAGCTCGACCTCGGGCTTGCCGGCCTGAGAAGGGTGTTCCTTGGGGTCGCTGTCCCAGCTGATGACGAATGGCAGTTGTGGGTCAGCCTGCATACCGCGGACACCGATCTGACGCCATTCCATGTTGACTCCATCGGGCCTGCGGCGATTGCCGGGCATGGAGTGGCGGCCGATGCGTCGTTCGATTTCTTCCATGTCGTCGACCGAGACGACCCAGCCGAGCCAGCCGCCGCCGGATTCCGAGCGGGTCCGGACGGCCTGCCCGAAGGGAGCCTTGTCGGAAGCGGGGTGGTCGAGGCATTCGACGACCTCGAGGTACATCCCGCTCTTCAACGGCATGATCATGTTGCGGGTGCCGAAACGGGGATGGATGCCGCCGTCATAGAACTTTGAGTTCAGGAGGCCGGCCAACGTCACTGTGGTGCCGGCGAGGCCGTCGGGCCCGACGGCGAAAGAAATGTGATCCAAGCGCATACGGCATTCTTGCCCGACGTGTTTTTGGTTCAATCAGCGGGGGTCTGCCCCATGGGGAGCGTGCACCGGACCGGCGAGGTGGTTCTCGCAGTGCCGGACCAGTTCGGTATAAGCGGCCTCGCCCATCAACTCGGTGAGCTCGTCCCGGTTGGAGATGTAGACGGGTTCGAGTCCGACATGGGCTTCGGTGTTGGACGAGCAGTACCAGTCGAGGTCCGCCCCGCCCGGTCCCCAGCCGGCGCGGGTGTATTCGCCGATCGACACTTCGCTGTAGGTCGAGCCGTCGCCGCGGTCGACGTCGCGGAACTGGCGGCGCATCGGCAACTGCCAGCAGACGTCGGGTTTGGTCGTATGGGGTTTGGTGCCCTCGGCCAGAGCCATACCGTGGAGGGCGCAACCGTAACCGCCCTCGAAGTCCCGGGAGTTGTGGAAGATGCAGGCACCCTCGAAGGTCCTGGTCTTGAGCTCGCCCTCGTCGTCCTTCTCGGTCCATCCGGCGGCGTGACCCTCATCGAAGCTCTCCCAGTGCCCGGGCGTCAGTCGCGAGACCGCTTCCTCGACCCGCTGGACGTCTTCGTCGCCGGAGAAATGGGCGCCGAGCGTGCAGCAACCGGTGTCGGGACTGCTCTCGTAGATGCCTTTGCAGCCGGAGCCGAAGATGCACGTCCACCGCGACGTCAGCCAGGTCATGTCGCAACGGAACACTTCGCCGCCGTCGTCTGGATTGGCGAATTCCACGAACGCACGGGGGAAATTGAGGTCGACTTCGGGCATCGTTCGAGCCTACTGCGTCGGGCAAGTGCCCATGGGTGGACACCCGCAATGAGAGTATGGCGACATGCGTATGGGCGTTCTGGACATCGGCTCCAACACCGGACACTTGCTGATCGTCGACGCTTACCGCGGCGGGCCGCCGGTGCCGGCACACTCATACAAGGAGCCCCTGCGGCTGGCCGAACACCTCGGCGAGGACAACTCGATGACCGACCAAGGCATCGAGAAGCTGCTCGAGTACGTCCAGGAAGCCAAGTCCGAAGCCGAGGACCGGGGCTGCACCACGATCATCGCGTTCGCCACCTCGGCCGTCCGCGACGCGACCAACGCCGACGACGTCCTCCGCGCTGTCCATGATGGGGCCGGCATCGACCTGCAGGTCCTGCCCGGTGACGACGAGGCACGACTCACGTTCCTCGCGGTCCGCCGCTGGTTCGGCTGGTCGTCCGGCCGGCTCGGCGTCTTCGACATCGGCGGCGGCTCGCTCGAGCTCGCCTGCGGCTCTGACGAGACTCCCGATGTGGCCCAGTCCTTCCCGCTCGGTGCGGGTCGGCTGACCCGCGACTGGATCGAGGCGGGCCGCGATCACGGTGACCTTCGGCTGCACATCCGCTCGGCCATCGCCGACGACGCCGGGGCGATCCTGCGTGGCGGAACATTCGACCATTCGGTTGGCACCAGCAAGACTTTCCGTTCCCTCGCCCGTATGTGCGGCGCCGCGTCGTCCTCCGAGGGGCCGTTCGTGCGCCGGTTCCTGAAGCACCGCGATCTGTCGCCGTTGGTCGAGCAGCTTGTCGCGATGGACGTCGGCGAAATCGGGGCCTTGCCGGGCGTTTCGCCTGCCCGCGCCCACCAGATTCTCGCCGGCGCGCTCGTTGCCGACGCGACGATGGACCTCTTCGACATCGGCGAACTCGAGATTTGTCCGTGGGCATTGCGCGAAGGCGTCCTTTTGCAACATCTCGACCACCTCTAGGCTTGTCGGGTGCCCGGTCCGATCAAAGTCTCGCTCTCGACGTCCTCGGTCTATCCAGGGTCGACAGCCAGCGGATTCGAAGCCGCCAAGCGGTTGGGCTACGACGGCGTCGAGGTCATGGTCGGCATCGATGACGTCAGCGCCGACATCGACGCCGTACGCACGCTGAGCGAGCTCCACGGGATCCCGATCGTCTCGGTCCACGCTCCGTGCCTGCTCGTGACACAACGTGTATGGGGAACCGACCCCTGGGGAAAGCTGACCAAGAGCGCCGAGATGGCCCACGAGGTCGGCGCGGACGTGGTCGTCGTCCATCCGCCGTTCCGGTGGCAACGCGAATACGCACGAGGGTTTGTCGAGGGCATCGCCGATCTCGAGGACGAGACCGAGATGATCTTCGCGGTCGAGAACATGTATCCGTGGCGCACTGGCAAACGCGAGTTCCAGGCGTATTCCCCCGGCTGGGACCCGGTCATCCAGGAATACGCACATGTCACCGTCGACCTCTCGCACAGCGCGACGGCCGGCGAAGATCCGGTCCAGATGGCCAAGGTGCTGGGGGACCGACTCACCCATATCCACATCGCCGACGGCTCCGGATCGGCCAAGGACGAGCACATGGTGCCCGGCCGCGGCTCCCAACCGTGTGCTGAGTTCCTTACGCACGCCGCCGCCATGGGCTTCGACGGACACATCGTCGTCGAGATCAACACCCGCAAGTCATCCGACCCGGCAGCCAAAGAGGCCGACCTGCTCGAAGCTCTGGCATTCACCAGACTCCACGCCAGCACCTGAGTCCCTATGGGCCCGGGCGCCGCACAACTACGATTGGGCCATGGTTTCCACCGATCATCTCCTCGGCTTCGCCGTTGCGGCGTTCATCCTGATTGCGATCCCGGGGCCGAGTGTCGTCTTCGTCATCGGCCGCGCCCTGGCGTATGGCCGCGGCGTCGCGCTGGCCACGGTGATAGGCAACTCGTTCGGGCTCTTCCTCATCGCCGCAGCCGTCGCCCTCGGGCTCGGCGCCATCGTCGAGCAGTCGATCATGGTCTACACGGCGATCAAGGTCGTCGGCGCTGCCTACCTCGTCTGGCTCGGCATCCAGGCCATCCGGCACCGCAAGGACTTCTCCGTTGCCCGGCTCGACGACCGGCACGGCTCCTCTCTACCGCTGCTCAAGGCCGCCCGTCAGGGCTTCGTCGTGGGGATCTCCAACCCGAAGGCGTTCATCATCTTCGCCTCTGTGCTGCCGCAATTCATCGACCGCGGCGAGGGTCAGGTCCAGGCGCAGATGATGATTCTCGGCCTTGTTGCCTTCACCATCGGACTTGTCTCCGACAGCGTGTGGGCCGTCATCGCGAGCCAGCTCCGCACGTGGTTCAACGCCTCCCCTAAGCGTGGCGAGCTCCTCGGCACCGTCGGCGGCACCTCGATGATCGGCCTCGGCATCGGAGTAGCCGTCACCGGCAACAACCACTGAGCCCCGAGGAACGGAAGCCCCGAGGACGAGTCTTGATGCATTTGGACCCGGAGGAGGTCGAAATGCATCAGATTCCGTCTCCCGTGGCGGAGCGGGCGAGGCGTCCGGCCAGCCAGGCGCCCACGACGAGCTGGATCTGGTGGAAGATCATCAACGGCAGGATGATGAGCGCGACACCGTGGCCGGCGAACAACACCGTCGCCATCGGCAGGCCGCTGGCGAGGCTCTTCTTCGAGCCGCAAAAGAGCAATGCGATCCGGTCACCCCGGTCGAAGCGCAGCAACCGTCCGACCAGGACCGTCGACGTCATGACCAGTGCCAGCAGCACGACACATACCGCGAGCAACCCGATGAGCGCTGGCGCGTCGAGAGTTCCCCATACGTGCGCGTTGACCCCCTCGCTGAAGGCGACATAGACGATCAACAGGATGCTCGAGCGGTCGAAGACCCGCAGCCGTGAGTCGTGCTTCGCGACCCAGCGCCCGATGAGCGGCCGCACAAGCTGCCCGGCCACGAACGGCAGGAACAGCTGCAGGACGATCTTGCCGATCGATGTGGCGTCGATATGGACGTCGCCGCTCCCGCGCATGAGGACGGCGACCAGCAGCGGTGTGATGAAGACGCCGAGGAGGTTCGACAACGAGGCGCTCACCACGGCGCCGGCGACATTTCCGCGCGCGATGGACGTGAACGCGAGGGAGGACTGCACCGTCGACGGGACGAGGCACAACAGCAGCACGCCGAAGTACAGCGGCTTGGTCAGGATCTCGGGGACCAGGAATCGTGACGCGAGGCCGAGAAGCGGGAACAGCACGAACGTCATCGCGAGGATCGACGTAAGGAGCCGCCAGTGCCTGAGGCCGACGATGGCGTCCTTGGTCGACAGTCGTGCGCCGCAGAGGAAGAACAACAAGGCGATCGAGACCTTGCTCGCCACCCGCAGGGCCTCGAGCGGCCCGCCCGCCGCCGGGACCACGGATGCCACGATCGCGGTGACGACGAGAGCGACGATGAAGGGGTCAGGGCGGAAACGCACGGTCGAGCCTAAGGCTTGTGTTCCCGTCCGATTCGATCAGCCGAAGGGGATGAGCACGCACGCCTTAAGGTAGGGGGATGGCGACTCAGATAGCGATCATCGGTGCGGGTGTGATGGGCGAGACCCTGCTGGCGGCCGTACTCAAGTCCGGGCACGGCACCGACAGCGTTGTCATCACCGAGAAGCGTGAGGAACGCGCCGAGGAGCTGCGCGAGCGGTATGGCGTCAGGGTGCTCGACAACGTCGAGGCCGCTGAGGGCGCCGACATCCTGCTGCTCGTGGTCAAGCCCCAGGACATGCCTGCCGTCCTTGCCGAGGTCGGCCCCGCCGTGAGGCCCGGCTCGACCGTGATGTCCCTCGCCGCCGGCATCCGCATCGCGGCTGTCGAGGACGCCGTCGCCGATGGCGTCGCCGTCATCCGCGCCATGCCCAACACCCCAGCCCTCGTGGACGAGGGGATGTTCGGACTGTCACCGGGCAGGGACTGCGGCGATGAGCAGCTCCAGGCCGCACGCGTTCTGCTCGAATCGAGCGGCAAGGTCGTCGTCCTGGACGAGAAGCACCAGGACGCATTGACCGGTGTCTCCGGCTCAGGGCCTGCCTACGTGTTCTACCTCGCCGAGGCGATGATCGCCGGGGGAGTGGCGGCCGGGCTGGACGAAGAGACCGCGACAACGCTCACCATCCAGACCATCGTCGGATCGGCCAAGCTCCTCGACGGATCGCCCGACGGCCCCGACGTCCTGCGTCAGCGGGTGACGTCGCCCAATGGCACCACCGCCGCCGCCATCGCGACTTTCGACGAGCGAGGGGTCAAGGACTCGATAGCGGCGGGAGTCGTCGCTGCCGCACATCGCTCGGCGGAGCTGTCGAAGTGACCGCCGCGAGCCCGGAGACACGCGCCTGCGTCGTCTTCGATGAGCACCTCACCGACTACAACTTCGGCGCCGCCCACCCGATGGCGCCCGTGCGCGTCGAGCTCACGATGCAGCTCGCGACAGAGCTCGGCATCATCGACGGTGTCGACGTCGTCGGAGCCGCCCCGGCCGACGACGACATGCTGGCCCGCGTCCATACGCCCGCCTACATCGAAGGCGTCCACAAGCTCAGCGACCACCCCGTCTATGACAGCCCGACTCTCGGCCTTGGCACCGAGGACAACCCGGTCTTCGCCCACATGCACGAGGCGAGCGCGCTCATCGCGGGCGCCAGCGTCGAGGCGGCCAAGCGCGTATGGACCGGTCAGGCCTCGCGTGCCATCAACATCAGCGGCGGACTGCACCACGCGATGCCCGGCAATGCGAGCGGCTTCTGCATCTACAACGACGTCGCGCTCGCCATCCAGTGGCTGCTCGACAACGGCGCCGAGAAGGTCGCGTATGTCGACGTCGACGCGCACCACGGTGACGGTGTGCAGACGATGTTCTACGACGATCCGCGGGTCCTGACGATCTCGATCCACGAAGGCCCGCAGACTCTCTTCCCTGGCACCGGTTTTGCCACCGAGATCGGCGGCGAGGGCGCCGAGGGATCTGCCGCCAACATCGCGTTGCCGCCCGGCACGTCCGACGCCGGCTGGCTCCGCGCCTTCCATGCGGTCATACCGCCGCTTATCCGCGAGTTCTCGCCCGACATCCTCGTGACCCAACAGGGCTGCGACTCGCACATGGACGATCCACTGACCAACCTTATGCTCAGCGTGGACGGTCAGCGGGCCTCATACCTCGCACTCAAGGACCTTGCCGACGAAGTCTGCGACGGCAAATGGGTCGCGACCGGCGGAGGCGGCTATGCAGTCATGGACGTCGTGCCACGCGCCTGGGCGCACCTGTTGGCCATCGTCGCCGGCGCCCCGCTCGACCCGGCGGTCCTGACGCCCGAAGGCTGGCGCGCGCGGGTCGCCGAGCTCCGCGGTATGCCTGCCCCGTTGCGAATGACCGATGGGCGCCACATCAGCTACCGGCCCTGGGAGCTCGGCTACGACCCGGCCAGCTGGCTCGACCGATCGATCATGGCGAGCCGAACGGCGGCGTTCCCGCTCAATGGGTTGGACCCCCAGCCCTAGCCGCTCCGGGGGCCGGCTAGACCCTGCCTGTCGCCACTGGGCGAACGGCGTCCCGCGATTCGAGTCAATATCGGCGACATCTATCGCAAGTGCCCCATCAGGCACTATTCTCATCGCAAGCACGCGCGCTTCTTCTCCGGTGGGGAAGCCGGAGAGCGCGCGTGCCCCGAGCAGGTAGGACCCACCATGCCAAGCAGCCTGAAGTTCCTGACCGTCGCCGAGGTTGCGACACAGATGCGCGTATCCAAGATGACTGTCTACCGCCTTGTCCACAGTGGCGAGCTGGAAGCTGTCCGCGTCGGCCGCTCTTTCCGGGTGCCCGAGCACGTTGTCGAGGCCTATCTCAGCAAGTCGTTCTTCCAGACTGGGTGACTTCAAGGGCGGTTGGGCCACGGTGCACGGCGCCCCGTACGCTGAGACAACGTAGTTTCAAGTCTTTTAGAGGGTGAACCGTGGGTTCTGTCATTAAGAAGCGTCGTAAGCGGATGTCGAAGAAGAAGCACCGCAAGATGCTCAAGCGCACCCGAGTGCAGCGTCGCCGTCTGGGTAAATAGCCCATGGGTCGTGTCGTCCTTGTCACCGGGCTCTCGCGCGATCTCGCGTCGCGCTTCGCCCGTCTGCTGGCAGAGCTGGGCGAAACGGCCGGAATCGACAAAGTTGTCGGAATCGATGTCGTGCCGCCCGAGGGTGACCTCGGCGGCGTGAAGTATGTGCGTGCCGACATCCGCACACCCGTAGTCGGCAAGGTCATGGCCGTCGAAGAAGTCGACACGGTGGTTCATCTGGGCTTCGGCCCAGCGCAAAGTGGCGCCGGTGGCGGGGCCAAAGAGATCAATGTCATCGGCACGATGCAGCTGCTTGCCGCGTGCCAGCGTGCGCCGCAAGTGCAGAAGTTCATCCTCGGCTCGTCGACGGCGGTGTACGGCACGTCGCCGCGCGATCCCGCGATGTTCACCGAGTCGTCCTCGGCCAAGGGTGGCGTCAAGACAGGTTTCCCCAAAGACGTCGTCGAAGCCGAGGCCTATGTGCGCGGCTTCGCCCGTCGCCGTCCGGACATCCTCATCACGACGTTGCGAGCCGCGCAGATCCTCCACCCCGAGATCGAGTCGCCCTTCAGCTCCTACTTCGCCAATCCTGTGTTGCCCGCAGCGCTCGGCTTCGATCCGCGGCTGCAGTTCCTCCACCTCGACGACGCGCTCAGCGTCATGCGCGAAGCCGTCCTCAAGGACCGGCCCGGCACATTCAACGTGGCCGGTGACGGCGTCATCCTGCTGAGCCAGGCTTCGCGCCGGCTCGGACGCCCCGTGATGCCGCTGCCGCCATTCGGTTTCGGTGCCGCCGCCCGACGACTCATCCGGGTCATGGGCTCGGACATCCCGCCCGACCTGCACCGCCTTCTGACATATGGACGCGTCGTGGACACGGGCGCACTCCGTGACATCTTTGGCTACCAGCTGACCCGCACGACCGAAGAGACTTTCGATGAATATCGTCGCAACACCAAGCCCGGCATGCTGGCCGGTGTGGGAGGGCCTCGATGAGTGACGACGACCTGCGCAACAAGTCGATACCGATCGGCACGCGCGGCAAGCCGGGGCGCGGCAACGCCAAGGGCACCCCGTCCTCGGCGGCACGCGCGCTCGCCGGACCGGGGACTCCCACGGCCAAGAAGCCGGTCGTCAGGAAGAACGACGGCAACTCAGGTGCCGCAGCGAAGCCTGAACAGAAGAAGACCACGCCGCCTGCGGCCGGCAAGAAGGCCGCGTCCAAGCCCTCAGAGCAGGCCCCGTACCTGCGGGCAGTGACAGACGAAGAAGCTGCCGCCGTCGCCGCTGCGGCCGCGGCCAAGCGCACCCGTACGGCGACCGGCGCACCACTGGCCGCCGGCATCCCGATGGACGAAATCGTGGTGGCCCTGATCGGTGCGGCCCAGCGCGTCCTCGGCGCCGACTGGGAAACCCACATTGCCGGCATCCTGGCCGGTCTCCGCAAGCGCATCGCCGGGGACTACGAAGTCGATGCGTTCGGATTCGACTCGCAGATCACCGAGATTGCCACCGCCGCCATCGAACCGATCGCGGAGAAATGGTTCCGACTCGAGGTGCGCGGTGTCGAGAACATCCCCGCTGAGGGCGGAGCCCTCCTCGTGGCCAACCATTCGGGCACGGTGCCTATCGACGGGCTGATCACCGGTTATGCGGTCAAGAAGTACTCGGGGCGCAATCTGCGCCCGCTCGGCGCCGACCTCGTGTTCACGCTGCCCTTCGTCGGGCAGATCGCACGCAAGTTTGGTGCGACCCTTGCATGTGCCGAGGACGCCGAGCGGCTCCTCACCACAGGCGAGATCGCCGGCGTGTGGCCCGAAGGCTTCAAGGGCATCGGCAAGCCCTTCGCCGAGCGCTACAAGCTTCAGCGCTTCGGTCGCGGCGGCTTCGTGTCCTCCGCGATGCGTGCCCAGGTGCCGATCGTCCCGGTCTCGATCGTCGGTGCCGAAGAGATCTATCCGCTCGTCGGCAACGTCCCGTCGCTAGCGCGTCTCCTCGGCCTGCCCTACTTGCCGATCACACCGTTCTTCCCGCTGCTCGGCCCGCTCGGACTCATCCCGCTGCCGAGCAAGTGGATCATCGAGTTCGGCGAACCGATCCGCACCGATGCCTACCCGCCGGAGTCCGCTGACGACCCGATGCTGTTGTTCAACGTGACCGACCAGGTGCGCGAGACGATTCAGCAGACGCTTTACAAGTTGCTCGTCGACCGAGGCAACGCCTTCTTCTGATCAACCCGCCTGTAGCGCCCATACATGGAGAAAGCCCCGAGGAGACAATCCTCGGGGCTTTCCGTATGCATGGGGGAGCGCTAGTTGCCGCCGCCCAGTAAACCGTCAAGAAGCCCGGGAACGAGACCGACATGGTCATCGTCGCCGAGCAGTGCGCCGACTATTGGTTTGGTCACGCTGCCGAGGTCCTGTGGCTTGGACGTTGGCGGGAGCGTGACGCCGGGTAACGGCTCTGGTGACAAGTTGATCGCACCCGGTGTCGAGGGTGCCGATGTCGCTGTCCCGATCGTGGGGGTCTTCTTCTCGGTGCTTGATGGTGCCGCACCGCCACCCTGCTTGACGATCGTCGAAACCGTGTTGGCGAGCGAGGTCAGCTCGGCGTTCTGGCACTCGGTGCACAACGCCGTGGCCTGTGAGGCCAAATCGGTGATGGTCGAAGCAGCCAGCTTGAAGATGCCGTCGGCATCGGGGGAGAGCTTGCCGGACAAGGCGGAGAGCGTGGTGCTCGAGGCGGTCGCGAAGCTGTTGACCTTGTCGATCGACGCATCGCTGCCGCCATCGGCGTAGTCGGAGAACAGTGACTCGGAGCCGGCTGAAGCCTGGTCGGCGAAGTCGGTCAGCGACTGGACGACGAGCTCGTCCGCACGTGAGTCGTCCTTGTTGGCGAGTGAATTCGCCTCGGCGAGGCGTTCGGTGGCCTGGGCGAGCTGGAACTCGCCGCGGCCGGCATCACTGCGATGCATGGTGAGCTGCGCCGACTCGACGCCACGCTTGACGGGATAGAGCATGTCGCCAGGCAACGCCTGAGCACTCGACGAGACGATGCCGACCATTCCGGCGGTCGCGAGCACGGCAGCAGTGGCCGCGGCGAGACGCCTGCGTACCGGGTGGGTAGCCGGACGGGCGGTGGCGGTGCGTACGGGCTTGGGAGCGGCGACCAGGACGGAGGAGGCGTCGGCCATGAGCTCGGAACGAAGACTAAGGACGAAGTCCGGCGAGGGGTCGACGGCAGCTTCGCAGAGGCTTTCGGCGAAGCGCACAAGCTCCTGAACTTCGCTGTTGCGATGTCCACGGCCTTCCAGTGCGTCTGCGAAAACCTCGGCGTCTTTGCTCGCCTGGGGCCGGATCATGAAGGTGTCCTTTGGGTCTTGTTCATTACGTATCCATCAACGACTGTTGAAGGCCCGGAGTTACGCGAAAGCGTTGTGACGTGCAACAAAATCATCGGATGTCCTCCGTCACGATTTTGGAGAGTCCGCGAATCGCACGAAGCTGCAGTTGCTTGACCGCGCCTTCGCTGCGACCCAGGGCCGCTGCGGTCTGCGCGATCGACAGTCCCTGGATGAAGCGCATGAGTACGCAATCGCGCTGTTCCTTGGGGAGTTGGTTGACCGCTTCATACAGCAATTCGTTGGAGATGAGGGCGAGGACGTCCTCTTCGGGGCTGGGGACGGTCGTCTTGTTCTCGGGGATGACCTCGGTGATGACCTCGAGCCTGGAACGGCTCGACTTGAAGTGGTCGGCCACGAGGTTGCGGGCGATCGTGGTCAGCCAGGCGCCGAAGTCCTTGCCTTGCCAGTTGAAACGCTGGATCGAGCGGAGGCCGCGGGCAAACGTCTCGCTGGTCAGGTCCTCGGCGAGCGGCCGGGATCCGACGCGGTAGTAGACGAAGCGGAAAACGCCCTGGACGTAGTGGTCATAGAGCTGGCCGAAGGCCTCGGCATCGCCTTCCTTGGCCAGGTCGACCAGGGCGCGGAGGCGCGAGGCGTCGGGATCGTCGTCGTGGTCCTGAGCGGTGCCGCCTGATGGCGAGTAGGGCGACGAGGGCTCTGCGAGGGACATCGCGATAAGGAGGGAATTGTCGTCTGGGTGCACGTGGGCGAGCGCGACAACAACGCGCAAAGCTCCCCACTGCGTAACCACGATTGACCCTCCCCAAGTCTCTGGGGAGTCTAACGCTTCACGTTGACGCTGTCACCGGATTTTGCGACGTATGACTTGTATCACTTTCCAGGCGCCGCCGGCCGTTCCGGCTGCTACCGCAGCCTTACTGCCGGCAACGGCAACCTTGCGGCCGGTGCGGTAGTCGCGGATCTGCCAGCCCTGTGCTTTGGCGTGCGAACGCAGCTTCTTGTCGGGATTGACTGCGCACGGATGACCGACCAGGGTCAGCATCGGCAGGTCGTTGTGCGAGTCGGAGTAGGCATAACAGCGCGAAAGGTCGAGCCCCTCGCGCTCGGCAATGGCCGCGACCGCGACGGCCTTGCCCTCCCCGTGGAGCATGTCCCCGACGAGCTGGCCGGTGTAGACGCCGTCGATGTGCTCGGACACGGTGCCCAGGGCGCCGGTCAGGCCTAGTCGGCGCGCGATCGTGTTGGCGATCTCGACAGGTGCCGCCGTCACGAGCCAAACGCGCTGGCCCTGATCGAGGTGGCCCTGGGCGATGGCCCGCGTGCCAGGCCAGATCTTGTGCGCCATGTTCTCGTCGAAGATCTCCTCACCGACTTCCTCGAGCTCTTCGACGGTATGACCCTCGATGAACGACAAACCCTTGGCTCGGGCAGTGGCGATGTGTTCGGGGTCCTCGACTCCGGCGACGCGAAAGTAGGCCTGTTGCCACATGCCTTTCACGATGTCGCCGGTGGTGAAGAACTTGCGGCGGTGGAGGCCGCGGGCCAGGTGAAAGATCGAGGCGCCCTGCATGATCGTGTTGTCCACGTCGAAGAACGCTGCCGCCTTGAGGTCCGGCTCCGGTGCCAGCGCGTTTTCGACCTCGGCCGCGGCCGCGGCCGCCTGACCGGCGAGCACCGACCGCGATTGGAGGTTTCGCGGGTTCTCGGATGCGGATTCTCGCGACATGGTTGGAGCCTATCCGCTATGCCTGATCTCTTCCTGTGGTTGACTCGGTTTGTGACTGTGAATGCCAGTGAATACCTTCGTGCCGCCGCGCAGGAGCATGGAGATGCCGTCGCTCTGATCGAGCATCGTGAAGAACGCCGCGAATTGTCGTGGAACCAATTTGATGCCGCCGCCGACGCTGTCGCGCGGGGGCTCTCGGCACGCGGACTTGTCGCCGGTCACCGGGTCGCCATTGTCATGTCCAACCGCATCGGTCTCGCTGTCGCCTACTACGGAATCCTGCGCGGCGGCATGGTCGCCGTACCGATCAACCCGCGTTCGACAACCCGCGAGGTCGGACGAATGCTCAGCGACTCCAGGGCGCACGTCATCCTGTGCGACGAGGTCGGCGTCAAAGCCGTCCGCGAGGCGGCCGCCGAGCTCGACGGGATGACCGTGATCGTCGACGGCGCCAAGCCCGCCGAGCACGAAACGTCGTTCGCCGATTTCCTCGCCGGTGCGACCGGCAGCGACCCGGTCGCTCCGCAGGACGCCGAATCCCTCGCCGTGCTCCTCTACACGTCGGGCACGAGTGGCAAGCCGCGCGGCGCGATGCTGCCGCACCGGGCGATCATCGCCAACGTCGAGCAAGTAGCCCTTCTCGATCCGCCGGCGATGACCTCCGAAGACACCTGCCTGGCGCTCTTGCCGCTATTCCACATCTACGGCCTCAACTGCGTCCTCGGCCAGGCGGTCAAGCAAGGCGCCAAGGTGCTCCTCGTCGACGGCTTCGATCCCGGTGGCCTCCTCGACCTGGTCGAGTCCGAAGGCGTCACCAACCTCCCGATCGCCCCGCCGGTCATCGCCGCCTGGGCCGGTCGCGAGGATCTGCAGGACAAGCTCGCCGGGGTCCAACGCATCATGTCGGGCGCTTCGGCACTGGACGCCGATCTCGCCGAACACTTCGAAAACTCGTCCGGCCATTTCGTCGACCAGGGCTATGGGCTCACCGAGACCGCTCCGGTCATCTCGACGACCCTTGGCTCTCCCCGTGCAGCCGACGAGGCGCCTAAGCGTGGATCGGTGGGGCGCCCCTTGCCAGGCATCGAGCTGCGCATCGTCGAGTCCAGCGGCGAAGACGCCGGTCCCGGGGATCCCGCCGAGGTATGGGTGCGCGGCGACAACGTGTTCACCGGCTATTGGCCCGACGGGATCGATGGACCCAATGACGACGGTTGGTACCCCACCGGAGACATCGGCTTCCTCGACGACGACGGGGACCTGACACTTGTCGACCGTCTGCGTGAGCTCGTCATCGTGTCGGGTTTCAACGTCTATCCTTTCGAGGTCGAAGAGGTCATCGCCGAAGTCGACGGCGTCAGCCAGGTCGCCGTGGTCGGCGTTCCCGACGAGGAGACCGGCGAGGCGGTACTCGTCTTCGTGGTGCCCTCCGACACCGCCGACGAGTCGACCCTCACCGACCTCATACGGATCCATTGCGAAGAACGTCTGGCACGGTTCAAGGTTCCCAAGCGCATCGTGATCGTCCAGGGCCTGCCCTACTCGGCGACCGGCAAGGTCGCCAAGGGCCGTCTGCGCGCGCTGGCCCGGAGCGAATCCCTGGGGCTCGACCAGTCGTGACACCGGCGCGCGTTGTGGTCTATTCCAAACCCGGTTGTCACTTGTGCGAAGTGGCCGAGGCGACCGTCGAACAGCTCTGCGACGAGCTCGACGTCGGCTGGGAACGCATCGACATCCTCGACGACCCCGAGCTGATGGCGGCATACGGCGAGCAGATCCCGGTGACGTTCGTCGACGGCAAGCAGCACGATTTCTGGCGAGTCGATCCCGACCGCCTGCGAGCGGCTTTGACGCGCTGAGCGCTCAGTATCCGCGTTTCCTTGTGATTTGGGGCACAACCCCGGGCGCTCGATTTTGTTCTCACGTTCACAAACTCTTAACATAGGTAAGCACAGCGCCCCATTTCGGTCTCCGAAATAATCCAAGGGCAGTGCAGGAGCACCGTGACAATACTGCGTAGCCCCCGGACCTCGACGGGTCCCCTCGACCGCGGCATCCCCGATGCCACGGTGGCGAGACTCCCCGTCTACTTGCGAGCCCTGACGTCTCTGGCCGACCAGGGTGTCGCGTCTTGTTCCTCCCACGAGCTGTCCGTTGCTGCCGGGGTCAACCCCGCCAAGCTGCGCAAAGACCTTTCCTACCTCGGCTCGTATGGAACCCGCGGAGTCGGCTATGACGTCGAGTACCTCCGCTACCAGATCGCCCGGGAGATCGGCCAGACCCAGGACTGGGAAGTCGTCATCGTCGGAGTCGGCAACCTCGGCGCCGCGTTGTCCAACTACCAGGGCTTCAGCACCCGCGGCATCCGCGTCGCAGCACTGGTCGACGCCGACGAAAAGCGCATCGGCAAGGAGATCGCCGGCATCACGGTGTCGGCACTCGCCGACCTGGCGCAGATCGTCGAAGACCGCAAGATCTCGATCGGCATCATCGCCACGCCGGCCAAGGCCGCCCAGGAAGTCACCGACCTCCTCGTGGCTGCCGGTGTGACCAGCATCCTCAACTTCGCGCCCGCCATCGTGCAGGTGCCCGAAGGCGTCGACGTGCGCAAGGTGGACCTGTCCATCGAGCTGCAGATCCTCGCCTATCACGAACAGCGCAAGTCCTCTTCCTCCTCGGCGGTGAACCTGTGAGTGAGCGTCAGCGAGTGAGCCAAGAGCACAGGGTGTATGAATTCGCGTCCGTAGCGAAGCGGAGGACCGAATGAGTTTTCTCGTGGTGGGCATGTCCCACAAGTCGGCGCCGATCGACATGCTCGAGCGCGTCTCCCTGGACACCGATGCGGCGGTCAAGCTGGCGCACCACGTTCTCGAGACGCCATTCGTCAGCGAGGCAGTCGTCATCTCGACCTGCAACCGTGTCGAGATCTACGTCGAGGCCGAACGCTTCCACGGCAGTGTCGAAGAAGTCTCCGCGATGCTGGCTGACCATGCCGGTCTCGACCGGGACGAATTCGTCCGCCACGTCTACGTCCACTTCGACGAGGCCGTCGTCGCCCACCTCTTCGCCGTCGCCTCGGGACTCGACTCGATGATCCCCGGCGAAAGCCAGATCCTCGGTCAGGTCCGCGACTCGCTGCAGGACGCCCAGGCCGAGTCGACCGTCGGATCGGCACTCAACCTGCTGTTCCAGCAGGCGCTGCGCGTCGGCAAGCGCGGCCACGCCGAAACTGCCATCGACCGCCTCGGACCGTCGATCGTCACCGCGAGCCTCGACGCCGCCGGTGAGGTCATCACCACGGACAACACACGCTTCCTCGTCGCAGGCGCCGGCACCATGTCGAGCTTGGCGGTCAAGACCCTGGTCGACCGCGGCATCGCCCCCAACCGCATCATGGTCGCCAACCGGACGTTCCAGCGTGCCTATGAGCTCGTCGCCGCTTTCGGCGTCAGCGCCGTGCGCTGGCAGGCCATGGACATCGAACTGAGCGCGGCCGACGTGCTCATCACTTGCACCGGTGCGAGCGGCATCGTCTTTGACCGTGACCGGATCGAGGCCGCACGCGGCAGCCGCGAGATGGTCCTGATCGACCTGGCTCTGCCGCGCGACATCGACTCGGCCGCCGGCGACGTCGGTGGCGTCACGCTCATCGACCTCGAGGTGTTGTCACGGCGGGCCGAAAACATCGACCTCGCCCAGGACATCGAGAGCGTCCGCGCCATCGTCGCCGATGAGGTGCGTGCCTTCCTGGCCGCCCGTGCCGCGTCCAACGTCACTCCGACCGTCGTCGCACTTCGCACGATGGCGACCGGGGTTGTCGCCGCCGAGATCGCCCGACTCGAGGCGCGTCGGCCCGATCTCGACGAAGCCGTGCTCGCCGACATCCGCCAGTCGATCAAGCGGGTGGCCGACAAGCTCATCCATTCGCCGACCGTTCGCGTCCAGGAACTCACCGAAGGCCCGGACGGCCTCACCTATGCCGACGCCCTCAAGCACCTCTTCGCTCTTGACCAGGCCGCAGTCGACGCCGTCACCAACGTGAGCGGTGACCAGGTATGACGCTCAGGATCGGCACCCGTGCCAGCGAACTCGCCGTGGCACAGTCCTCACAATTTGCGGACCGGCTCAAAGAGCTTACCGGCGTCGAGACCGAACTCGTCTACGTCAAGACCGAAGGCGACCGCAACCAGGCGCCGTTGACCGAGATCGGCGGCCAGGGCATCTTCGTCGCCGCACTGCGCGAAGCGCTCGCCGCCGGCGAGGTCGATGTCGCGGTGCACTCGCTCAAGGACCTGCCCACGACTCCCGACCCGCGGCTCGTCATCGCCGCCATACCGCTGCGTGAAGACGCCCGTGATGTCGTCGTCGCCAGGGACAACCTGACTCTCGGCGAATTGCCGCAGGGCTCGCGTGTCGGCACCGGTTCGCCGCGCCGCGAAGCCCAGCTCAACGCTCTCGGACTCGGTGTCGATGTGGTCGCCATCCGCGGCAACGTCGGCACCCGCATCGACAAGGTTCGCAATGGCGAGCTCGATGCAGTTGTCCTCGCCCGGGCCGGACTGGCCCGTCTCGGCCGCGTCAGCGACGCGACCGAAACCCTCGATCCCCTGCAAATGCTCCCTGCCCCCGGGCAGGGAGCGCTTGCCGGTGAATGTCGCGCCGACGATGTCGCGACCATTCAACTTCTGCAACGTCTCGACGACATGGACACCCGTGCCGCCGTGACCGCAGAACGCAGCCTCCTTGCCACCTTGGAGGCAGGCTGCACCGCTCCTGTCGGAGCTCTCGCCGAAGTCGCCATGGGCGATGACGGTGACGAGCTGTGGCTCCGGGCAATTGTCGGAGATGTCTCCGGCGCACCAACTATCCGAATGTCCGCAACGGGATCGCCTGCCGATGCCACCGCGGTCGGTGAACGTCTCGCTGTCGAGATGCTTGCCGAAGGCGCCGCCGCCCTGATGGCGGTCGTCTCGTGACAGCACAACATGGCAGCTCAGGAAGAAGATCACTGTGACAACCACTACAGCGACCCGAGTGGAACCCGCCACCACTGCACCCGTCAAGCACAAGACCCCCGTGGGTCATGTCAGCTTTGTCGGTGCGGGACCAGGTGATGCGAGTCTGCTGACCGTCCGTGCTGCCGAACTGCTTGGCCAGGCCGACGTCGTCATCACCGAGTTGCCCGAACACGCGGCGCTCGTGACCAACGACGCCGAGATCGTGGACGGTGGCTTCGGCGAAGACGGTGAAGTCCTCACCCACGCAGCCCGCGCCAAACTCGTCGTCAAGTACGCCAAGACAGGTGCCCACGTCGTGCGACTGATCGCCGGTGACCCGTTCACGTATGCGACCGGACCCGAAGAGGCCGCCGCATGCAGCAAGGTCGGCATCGGTTTCGAAGTCGTGCCCGGACTGTCCTCGGTGACCGCGGTCCCCGCGTATGCAGGCGTCCCGCTCACCACGCGGACCAACCGTGAACTCTCCGTCGTCAGCGTCGGCGACTCCAAGGTGGACTGGTCGGCCCACGCCGGCGACCAGACCCTGGTGCTGCTCGACGCAGTCAGCCGCATCGGCGAAGCCGCCAGCGGCCTGATCGACGCCGGCCGCGCGGGCAGCACGCCCGTCGCGATGACGCGAGTAGGGACGACGACCGAACAAACCACAGTCGTCTCGACGCTCGACAACATCGCGGCCGACGTCAAGGCGCAGAAGATGGAAGCCCCGGCCATCACGGTCATCGGCGAAGTCGTCGACATGCGTGAAGCCCTGTCGTGGTTTGAGACCAAGCCGCTATACGGCTGGAGGATCCTCGTTCCCCGCACCAAGGAGCAGTCGGCCGGCCTGGCCGCCCGACTCCGCGGCTTCGGCGCGGTGTCCGAGGAAGTCCCGACCATCTCGGTCGAGCCTCCCCGCAACCCGCAGCAGATGGACAAGGCCGTACGCGGACTCGTCGAAGGCCGTTACGAATGGATCGCCTTCACCAGCGTCAATGCGGTCAAGGCCGTACGCGAGAAGTTCGAAGAGTATGGACTCGACGCGCGCGCTTTCTCCGGTCTCAAGATCGCTGCCGTTGGTGAGAAGACCGCCGAAGCGATCGCGACCTGGGGCATCCGTGCCGATCTCGTGCCCAGTGGTGAGCAGTCCGCACGCGGTCTCCTCGAAGACTGGCCGCCGTATGACGACCTGCTCGATCCGATCAACCGCGTTTTCCTGCCCCGTGCAGACATCGCGACCGAGACTCTCGTCGCGGGCTTGATCGAGCTCGGCTGGGAAGTAGACGACGTCACCGCCTACCGGACCGTTCGGGCAGCGCCGCCGCCAGCGCCGACGCGCGAAGCGATCAAGACGGGCAAGTTCGACGCCGTGATGTTCACGTCATCGTCGACGGTCCGCAACCTTGTCGGCATTGCCGGCAAGCCGCACGCGACGACGATCATCGCGTGTATCGGTCCGGCCACGGCCAAGACCGCCGAAGAGCACGGACTGCGGGTCGACGTGATGGCCGAGAAGCCGTCGGTCGATGTGCTCTCCGATGCACTCGCCGCCTTTGGTGCAGCGCGTCGTCTCGCGTTCATCGAAGCAGGGGAGCCGGTCACCAAGCCGTCGCAGCGCCGTCCGTCGTCGCGCGCACGGAAGGCGACCTGACCCATGGCATTTCCGGCTGACCGCCCTCGCCGTCTGCGTTCGACGCAGGCGGTGAGGCGGTTGGTCGCGGAGACCTCGGTGGAGGCCCGGCAACTCGTGTTGCCGATGTTCATCGCCGAGGGCCGGTCCGAGCCGCACCCGATCGCGAGTATGCCCGGCGTCGTCCAGCACACTCGCGAGAGCGCCCGCAAGGCCTTTGCCGAAGCCGCTGCCCTGGGCCTCGGCGGAGTCATGCTCTTCGGCGTCCCCGAGCACAAGGACGCGACCGGATCGGGCGCCCTCGATTCCAACGGCATCCTCAACGTGGCTATCGCCGATGCGCGGGCCGAGGTCGGCGACGACCTCGTCGTGATGTCTGACCTGTGCCTCGACGAATTCACCGACCACGGTCATTGCGGAGTGCTCGACAAGAGCGGCAACATCGACAACGACGCCACCCTCGAGATCTACGGCCAGATGGGCGTCGCCCAGGCCGAAGCCGGTGCGCACATGGTCGGTCCGAGCGGGATGATGGACGGTCAAGTTTCGGTAATACGCTCGGCGCTCGATTCGGCTGGGTGGCTATCCACGGGAATTTTGGCTTACGCAGCAAAGTATTCGTCAGCTTTCTACGGCCCGTTCCGCGAGGCCGTCGACTCATCGCTCCAGGGCGACCGCAAGACCTATCAGCAAGACCCTGCCAATTCCCGTGAAGCCCTCCGGGAGGCTTTGCTCGACAGCGTCGAGGGCGCCGACATCGTCATGGTCAAGCCGGCGCTGAGCTACCTCGACCTGATCCCGCTCATTCGTTCACACGTCACGGTGCCCGTGGCGGCGTACAACGTGTCGGGCGAGCTCGCCATGGTCGAGGCGGCTGCCGCCAACGGCTGGATCGACCGCGAACGCGCGATCGACGAGATCTTGTTGTCGATCCGCCGTGCCGGCGCCGACATCGTGCTGACCTACTGGGCGGCCGAAGTCGCCGCCCGCCTCTAGTCCCAAGATTTAGTCACCAAGATTTGGCCGATCCTTAACCGAAATTCGGCTCAAAAGGGTCAGAAAAGGTTATCCAGCGGCCAAATCATGGTGCGGTGGGCGATGCCGGCGGTAAGTAGCCGGTTTGCATCAGCGTCACGACGCATTGTTCCAGCTCGACGGAGTCGGCCGCGTATCTTCCGGTGGCAAGACAGACCTGCCGCGCCTCCGGTTCGGTCCCCACGAACGGTTCGGCCGCCGGGCTCGTCGGCGTCTGCGTTGGAGTCTGGGTCGGGGTGGTCGTTGGCGTTGGGCTCGGCGTCGAACTGGGGGTTGAGTTGGGCTTGGGCGTTGAGGTCGTCGTCGCGCTCGGCGTAGGCGTGGGTGTCGGTGTTGGAGTGGTGCCTGGCGTCGGCGTCGGCGTAGGTGTCGGTTTGGGCGTGCTGCCCGGTGTGGGTTTCGGCGTTGGTGCCGGTGTTGCGCTGGGTGCCGGCTCCTCGGGCTTTGTCACGGGTGCCTCGGGGGCGGCCGAAACGAGTCCGGTCTGGACAGGCGGGCCTGCATAAAGTGCGCTTGGCGGGTCGGTGAAGGTGCCGTCCGCGTATTGGCTCGCGATGGCCAGCACCTTGTTGACGTAGGAATCGGAGTGGTTGTAGCGGTGGACCGCGCTGCGTGCGCCCTTGTCGGTCGACAGGTCGTCGACGCCCGCACACAGGTAGACGCCCGCCGACGCGGTCGCATCGAGGATGTTCTGCGGGTCGCTCTTGCCGTCGTTGTCGGAGTCGATCGCCACCGAGGTCCAGGTGCCCGGGATGAACTGCATCGGGCCGACTGCCCGGTCCCAACTCTCGTCCTTGTCGAACTTCCCGCCGTCGGTGTCGCTGATCGTTGTGGTGTTGTTGGAGCCATTGAGCGGGATGCCGTAGATGCCGGGCCGGGCGACTCCGTCGGCGTCCAGTGAGTTGCCACCCGTGCGGCCGTGGTTGGACTCGACGCGGCCGATCGCGGCGACGAGAGTCCACTCGAGCTTGCATTGCGGATCCGAATCGGACAGCAGGGTCTCGGTGCGCTTGTAGGCCATCAGAGCTGCCGCCGGTATGTCGTTGGCGGCGACATCTGCCACCGCCGCGGTCACAGGGCTCGCGCTGACGTCGATGCCTGGCTGCACGCTCGCGGGCTTGTCGTACGGCTTGGTCGGCACGCTGGGAATGGCGGCTTCCTCGGCGACGGTGATGCCCTGGACCGCTCCACCCGACGCGCTGATCAGCAGGGGTATCAGCATGAGTGCGCCCGCGCTCCTCCAGCGGATTGCGTGCGTCCGCCTGTGCATAGGGGCCATCTGACTGTCCTTCTAGCCGGGTCACGAGATTCCGGGCTTTTTGGGGACGCTACACCGAGATCTGACCTAGCGCAGACATTTTGGATTCTCTCTTGGAGGCCGGCCAGATTTTTCACGCGTGTTTGAGCTCACCGGACACACAAAGAACCGGCCCCCATACGGGGACCGGCTCGATCGTGGGTTGGTTGTCGGTTAGTGCGTGAGGTTGTAGACGCAACTGTTGTAGTTGGGGCTGAGTGGTCCGGGATTAAGCGTGCACCGAATAGTGGCGTCTGCAAGGGAAAGCACGTCCTTGACCGGATCGGGTGCCGGTGTGGAGCCGCCCCCGGTGCCGCCGCTCGGAGCGCCGCCGGTGAGGACGCCGCTCAGGCCGCCGTCAGTGCCGCCGGTGCTTCCACCGCTGCCGCCAGTAGCTCCGCCACCGCCGCCGGCGCTGCCGCCGGAACCGTCGGTGCCGCCACTGCTGCCGGGCTTGGCCTTGTCTTCGGTCTTCTTGGCGCTCTTGCGCTCGGAAGGCGTCATGGTCTGGTCGTTGGACTTGCTCGTCAGGACCGTGGACGACGTGTAGCCGTTGGGCGACTGGGTGAAGTCACCCTCGGCATACTTGGCCGCGATCTTGAGGACGAGGTCCACATACGAGCTGGAGTGGTTGTAGCGGAGCACTGCCGACGATGCGCCGTCCTTGGTGCTCAGGTCGCCATCACCCGAACACAGGTAGACGCCGGCCGAGGTCGCCGCATCGTCGATGTCCTGGGGGTTCTTCTTCTTGTCGTTGTCGGCGTCGACGGCCACAGACTTCCAGGTGCCCGGGATGAACTGCATCGGACCGACTGCCCGGTCGTAGACCGAGTCATTGTCGAGTGAGCCGCTGTCGGTGTCGTTGATCTTGGCGGTGTTGTTGCCGCCGTTGAGCGCGATGCCATAAACGCCCGGGGTCGAGACGCCCTCGGCGTTGACCGAGTTGCCGCCGGTGCGGCCGTGGTTGGACTCGACACGGCCGATGGCCGCGACCAGGGTCCAGGGGAGCTTGCAGGAGGAGTCGGCCTTGTCGAGCA
This sequence comes from Actinomycetota bacterium, assembly GCA_030856025.1. Classification (GTDB taxonomy): domain Bacteria; phylum Actinomycetota; class Actinomycetes; order Propionibacteriales; family Nocardioidaceae; genus JACMOZ01. The sequence continues at coordinate 14,647 of JALYQD010000053.1, read as the reverse complement.
AGGTCTCCGCGCGTCGGTAGGCAGCGAGTGAAGCGGCCGGGATGCCGTTGGCCGACAATGATCCGAGCGCACCTGCGGCGCCGGCCTTGTCGTCGATGCCGGCGGGGTTGGACTCGATGCTGGCGGGCTGGTCGAAGGCTGTCGTGGGGACGTCGGGAACACCGGGATCATTCGAGTCGTTCGAGGCGTTGGCGAGGCCGGTGTTGGTCAGGGCAGCGCCCCAGGCACCGACGAGTACCGCCATCGGTACGAGCGCGCTGGCCTTCTGCCAACGCGTCAGTTTGCGTGCTCCCATGAATTGCCCTCCACTGTACGACGACGATTTCTGTCGCCGTTAGTAACTCGATGTTACAGGCCACCGATGAATGCCGCCAAGTCGAATCCTGGAAATACCCCTCTGGTGGTACGTAGATACCCAACGACTGATGTTTCCCGCGGTTACGGGAACCCCAGTGAAAAAACCGGCCCGCCATGCGCAGGACGGCCCGAATTTCGCATCGGGGACAATGAGAAGCGTGACGAATGACGAATCGGCCGCGCCGCGGTCCCAGGCCCTGTTCTCTCGCGCCAAGGCGGTCTCGCCCGGCGGAGTCAACTCCCCGGTCCGCGCCTTCCGGGCCGTAGGCGGAACCCCCCGATTCATGGCCAGCGGGAGCGGCGCCTTCCTCACCGACGTGGACGGCAATCGCTATGTCGATCTCGTCTCCTCATGGGGGCCGATGCTCCTGGGCCATGCTCATCCCGAAGTCATCGCCGCGGTCACCGCAGCCGTGTCCCGCGGCACGTCATTCGGCACGCCGAGCGAGCCCGAAGTCCTCCTCGCCGAGGAGATCGTCGACCGCACACCGGTCGAAGAGGTCCGGCTCGTCTCCTCGGGCACCGAAGCGACGATGTCGGCGATCCGGCTGGCCCGCGGATTCACCGGCCGCGACCTGATCATCAAGTTCGCCGGTTGCTATCACGGCCACGTCGACGCGCTCCTCGCCGAAGCCGGCTCCGGACTCGTCACGCTCGGACTTCCCGGAACGCCCGGCGTCCCCAAGGACGTCGCGGCCGCCACGGTCGTGCTGCCCTACAACGATCGCGCCGCCGTTGAAGCGGCTTTCGCCGAGTACGGCGACCAGGTCGCCTGCCTCATCACCGAAGCCGCGGCCGGCAACATGGGTGCGGTCGCGCCGCTGCCCGGCTTCAACGCGTTCCTCGCCGACATCTGCGGCAAGAACGGCGCACTGTTCATCAGCGATGAAGTGATGACCGGATTCCGGGTCAGCCGTTCCGGCCACTGGGGACTTGACGGCGCGGTCGAAGGCTGGAAGCCCGACCTGCTGACTTTCGGCAAGGTCATGGGCGGCGGGTTCCCGGCAGCGGCTTTCGGGGGCCGCGCGGACGTCATGGAATACCTGGCGCCGGTCGGTCCCGTTTATCAGGCCGGCACACTCTCGGGAAACCCCGTGGCCACCACCGCCGGCCTCACCACGCTCCGTCTCGCGACCGACGAGGTCTATGCCCGGCTCGACCATACGGCCGACCGCCTGGGCCACATGGTGGGCGAGGCGCTCGCCGCCGAAGGCGTCAAACACATCGTCCAGGGTGCGGGCAACCTGTTCAGCATCTTCTGGGGCATCGACGAAACGGTGACCAACTTCGCGCAGGCCCAGAAGCAGGAGAGCTATCGCTATCGCGCGTTCTTCCACGCGATGCTCGACGCCGGCGTCTACCTCCCGCCGAGCGCGTTCGAGGCGTGGTTCGTCTCGGCCGCGCACGATGACCAGGCACTCAATATCATTGCCGGAGCCCTTCCGGCCGCTGCGCGAGCAGCTGCCGAAGCCACGCCGTAGGCCGAGTTCGAATACTGACAAGGAAGACCATGACTACTCGAACCACCATTCACCTCATGCGCCACGGCGAGGTCCACAACCCTGAAGGCGTCCTCTACGGACGGTTGCCCGACTATCACCTGTCCGACCTCGGCAACCAGATGGCCGAACGCGTGGCCGAGCACCTCACCGGCCGCGACATCACTCATCTCGTCGCCTCGCCGCTGGAGCGTGCCCAGGAAACTGCGCAGCCCTCTGCCAAGGCGCTCGGCCTCGAGATCACTACCGACCCGCGGGTCATCGAGGCCGGCAACCAGTTCGAGGGCAAGACGTTCGGCGTCGGCGACGGCGCCCTGAAACGGCCGCAGAACTGGTATCTCCTGCGCAACCCGTTCCGCCCGTCCTGGGGTGAGCCGTACGTCGAGATCGCCGCGCGTATGCAGGCCGCGATCGCCGATGCCCGTGACGCCGCCCGCGGCCACGAAGCGCTCATCGTGTCGCACCAGCTTCCGGTCTGGACCGCACGTATGTCGCTCGAAGGCCTCCGCTACTTCCACGACCCGCGCAAACGCCAGTGCTCGCTGGCCAGCCTCACGTCGGTGACGTTCGAGGACGACCGTTTCGTGTCGCTGACCTACTCCGAACCCGCCGGCGACCTCATTCCCGAAGCCCTGCGAAAGAAGTTTGTCGGCGGAGCATGAGGACACCCCTTCCCCTGAAGACAACGGGGCGCCTTCTTCTGGCAGCGAGCTTTGTCATGCTCGCGGCCGGCTGCGGCGGGCCCGAAACCAACGGAACGAAGGGCGGCTACGTCAGCGGCAAGGACCGGCTGATCGTGCGGGTCGACCCCGCCGATCGCAAGAAGGGACCGGTCCTCGCAGGCGACGACCTCAACGGTGACCCGGTGTCCACCGCCGACTTCGCCGGCAAGACGATCGTCGTCAACGTATGGGGTTCGTGGTGCCCGCCGTGCCGCAAGGAGGCAGGAGCACTCGACGCCGTCGCGCGGAAGATGAAGCCCAAGGGCGTCGAATTTCTCGGCATCGCGGTGCGCGAAGACGCCGCGACCACCCTCGCGTTCACCAAGAAGCGCAAGATCTCCTACCCCAGCATCAGCGACACGACCGGGCACCTGCTTCTGGGCTTCGCCAAGAGCCTGCCCTCACAGGCCATCCCGACGACCTGGGTCATCGACTCCAAGGGCCGCGTCGCCGCACGCATACTCAACGACACCACCGAATCGACCCTCACCGGTCTGATCGAGGACGTGCAGGCGAGCGTCAAATGACCGACTGGTTGATCGACACCGTTTCCTCGGGGACGCTGCTGCTGGCGCTGCCCGTCGCGCTGCTCGCGGGCCTCGTGTCGTTCTTCTCGCCGTGCGTGATGCCGCTCCTGCCCGGCTACTTGTCGTACGTCACCGGCCTGGGCGCCCAAGACCTCGAATCGGCCCGTCGCGGTCGTATGCTCCTCGGCTCCTCGCTGTTCGTGCTCGGTTTCACGGTTGTGTTCGTGACCACCGGATCGCTGTTCGGCTTCTTCGGACTCCGGCTGCAGGAGTACCAACGACAGATTTCGGTCGTCATGGGCATCCTTGTGATCGCCTTGGGGTTGGCCTTCATCGGGCGCATACCTTTCCTGCAGCGCGAGTTCCGCATCCACAAGGTTCCGGCCGTCGGCCTGGGCATCGCGCCCCTGCTGGGTGTCCTGTTCGGCGTGGGCTGGACGCCCTGCATCGGCCCCACGCTGGGCGCGGTCACGACGCTGGCGATGGCCGACACGGACGCATCGGCGGGACGTGGCGCGTTCCTGGCCTTCGTCTATTGCCTCGGCCTCGGCATACCGTTCATACTCGCGGCGCTCGGATTCGGCCGTTTCATGCACGCGGTGGACTGGTTCAAGCGGCATCAGCGAGGCGTTGCCCTCTTCGGCGGCGGCATGCTGATCGTCGTCGGACTGATGCTCGTGACCGGCACATGGGATTCGCTGGTGTTCGAGATGCGCAGCTGGTTCCCCGGATTCGAGTCGGCCGTATGAGCACCGACGCCCCCGCCCTCAACAGCCGCGAATTCCTCCGCTGGATCTGGCGCCAGCTCACGTCGATGCGGACGGCACTCTTCCTGCTGCTTCTGCTCGCCCTCGCCGCCGTACCGGGTTCGCTCATTCCGCAACGAAGCGTCGATCCGCGAAAGGTCGAGGCCTACTTCATCAACCACCCGGCGAGCGCGCCGATCATGGACCGCTTCGGGATGTTCTCGGTCTACACCTCGCCGTGGTTCAGCGCGATCTACCTGTTGCTGCTGGTCTCCCTGGTCGGCTGCATCATTCCGCGTACGGGCGTCTATGCGCGGGCGCTGCGCGCACGGCCGCCCAAGGCCCCCAGGAACTTCAGCCGGCTTCCGGCCTCGGCCTCCTTCGAGACCTCCGCCGAGGTCGGGACGGTGCTGGCGGCCGGCCGGAAGACCATCGGCCGGGCACGGGTGGACAAGGTCGGCGACGAACTGCGGGCGGAGACGGGTTACCTCCGTGAGGCCGGCAACCTGATCTTCCATACCTGCCTCGTCATCGTCCTCGTCGGCGTCGCCTCCGGAGCGATGTTCGGCTACCGCGGCAGTGCGATCGTGACCGAGGGGAGTGGCTTCTCGAACACGCTGACCCAGTACGACGAATTCAGCTCGGGCGCCTTGTTCGACTCCGACCACCTCAACCCGTTTTCGATGACGCTCGACGACTTCAGCGCCAAGTTCCAGCTTTCCGGCCCGCAACGCGGCGCCCCGCGCAAGTTCGAGGCGACCGGCCGATATGTCCGCACACCGGGCGCGCAGGAGAAGCCGTTCAGCATCACGGTCAACCACCCGTTGACGGTCGACGGCACCTCGGTCTTCCTCGTCGGCCAGGGCTATGCGCCGGTCATCAAGGTCACCGATCCCAAGGGCGGCGTCGCCTTCGAAGGGGCAGTCCCGTTCCTGCCCAGTGATGCGACGTACACCTCGACCGGAGTCGTCAAGGTTCCCGACGCGGAGCCTTCCCAGCTCGGCTTTCAGGGCTTCTTCCTGCCCACCGCGATCTCGGTCGGCGCGAAGGCCCCCGTCTCGGCCTTCCCTGCGGCGGCCAACCCGCTGCTCGGCCTGTTTGCCTATTCGGGCGACCTCGGCCTCGATGGCGGCACGCCCCAGTCGGTGTTCATCCTCAACAAGGACAACCTCAAGCAGTTCACCAACAAGGACGGCAGCCCTCTCCGGCTGAGCCTGTCGACCGGCGAGATCGCCGACCTCCCCGACGGCAGCACGTTGCAGTTCGTCGGCCTGCGGCAGTTCGTGAAGTTCCAGTTCAGCTCGTCGCCGCTGCTGCAGGTGCCGCTGTGGGGGATTTCGATCGGCGTCCTCGGGCTGATGCTCTCGCTGACGATCAAGCCGCGCCGTACCTGGATACGCGCGACCCGCAACGGCTCACGTACCGTGGTGGAGATCGCTGTTCTGGACCGGGTGTCCCGGGGAGACCAACCAGCCGATCTCGATGATTTCGTCGAGCGCTTCCAGACCGCGCTCGCTGAGCCGAAGGACGAAGCATGAGCCTCGCCGACTACGCCAACTTCTCCAACTACGCCGTGGCGGCGGCAACCATCGTGCTCGCCCTGTCGTGGCTCGCCTATCTCGCCGAGTGGGGTTTCGCCCGTGAGGTGGCACCGCGCAAGGAGCTCGTCGGCCCCGGCGCATCCGCGGCCCCGGTTGAGGGAAACGAAGAGCGCAGTGAAGTGGCCGGCAGCATCGGCACCTCTCTCGCGGGACTGTCCTGGCTGATCCTCCTTGCCGGAGTTGTCACCCGTGGGATCGCCGCCGAGCGAGTTCCGTGGGGCAACATGTATGAATTCGCCTGCGCTGCGATCCTCGTCGCACTGACCGCCTACCTGATCCTCGTCCGCGCATGGGGCATCAACTGGCTCGGCCCGATCGTCACCGGCGTCGGCGTCATCGTGCTCGGGCTGTCGATGCTCGTCTACGTCCCGGCCGGTCCGCTGGTTCCGGCACTGCATTCATACTGGCTCGTCATCCACGTCGCCGGCGCCATGATCTCCGGTGCCGCCTTCCTCGTGGGCGCCGGCGCTTCGGCTCTGTATCTCATCAAGGCGCGCGCCGAACGCCTCACTCCTGAGGACGAGCGGGCCGGCTACCTCTGGAAGCTCCCACCTTCGGCCGCGATCGACCGGATCGCCTACCGCGTCCACGCCTTCGCCTTCCCGATCTGGACCTTCGCCGCCCTCATCGCCGGCCCGATCTGGGCGCAGTATGCGTGGGGCCGTTATTGGGGCTGGGACCCGAAAGAGGTCTGGGCATTTGTCACCTGGGTCGTCTACGCGGGCTATCTCCACGCGCGTGTCACGGCCGGCTGGAAGGGCAAGGCCGCGGCGATCATCGCGCTCATCGGTTTCGCCACGTTCGTATTCAACTTCGTCGGCGTCAACATCTTCGTTCCCGGCCTGCACTCCTACGCCAAGTAACGCCGAGGGCTTCGCCCGTTACGGGTTGTCCCCACCAGTCCCGGGTTTACCTGTGGCGGGCTCCGAGGGGCTGACCTTGAACCGCTTGACTAGGTTGGTTGTATGACTGACCTTCAGAGCAAAGCAACCGAACTCAACCGCCTGCACGCGGACACCGAACTGCTGACAGTCGTCAACGTCTGGGACGTCATCACGGCACGGACTGTCGCTGCCGTCGAAGGCACGAAGGCGCTGGCCACAGCGAGCCACTCGATCGCCGTTGCCCACGGTTATGAGGACGGCGAGAACATTCCCGTCGACCTGATGATCGAAGTCGTGGGCCGCATTGCCGCCGCCACCGACCTCCCCGTCAGCGCCGATCTCGAAGCCGGCTACCGCGACGCCGGCGAGACGGTCCGTAAGGCCATCGGTGTCGGCATCGTCGGCGCCAACCTCGAGGACCAGATGAAGCCGCTCGCCGAAGCGGTTGCCGTCATGGAGGCCGCCATCAAGGCGGGGGAGGCCGAAGGCATCGACTTCGCGCTCAACGCCCGTACCGACGCCATCCTCACAGCCGGTGACCGGCCCCATGACGAGGCCCTCGCCGATGCCATCGAACGCGGCAAGGCATACCTCGACGCGGGTGCTCCCGTCGTCTTCGTACCCGGCAAGGTCAGCGAGAGCGACATCCAGGCCATCGTGGCGTCGTGGGGCACGCAGAAGCTGACCCTCATCGGTTCCCCCGGCTCGGTTCCGCTCGCGCGCATGCAGGAGCTCGGCGTCGCGCGCGTCTCGTACGGGCCGCTCAGCCAATCGGTGTCACTCATGGCGCTCCAGGACCTCACTGCAGACATCGAGGCCGGCGGCGGATTGCCCGCGAATTTCCGCGCCCTCAACTGAGGCGAATGGCCGACCCGAGGCATTAGGGTCAGACGCATGGGGGCAGCAATCAAGGCCGATGGCCTGGTCATGACGTATGGGGACCTTCGGGCCGTCGACGGAGTGTCGTTCGAGGTCGAGAAGGGGGAATTCTTCGGGATTCTCGGACCCAACGGCGCCGGCAAGACCACAACGCTCGAAATGGTCGAGGGGTTGCGCAAACCGCAGGCGGGCACCGTCACGATCGACGGCTCCGAACCGTGGAAACGCGAGCACAAGCTCTTGCGCCGTATGGGGGTCCAGCTGCAGACCGCGTCGTTCTTCGAACGCCTGACCGCGCGCGAACAGCTCGACAGCTTCGGCTCCCTGTACGGCATCGACCGCGCCCGCACCCAGGAGATGCTCGAACACGTCGGCTCGTCGACAAGGCCGAAACCCGGACCGAAGACCTCTCCGGCGGACAGAAGCAGAGGCTGTCCATCGCCTGCGCCCTGGTGCACGACCCGGATGTGGTGTTCCTCGACGAGCCGACTGCGGCCCTCGATCCGCAGGCCCGCCGCAATCTCTGGGACCTGCTCCGCGGCCTCAACGACTCCGGCCGGACCGTTATCCTGACGACTCACTACATGGACGAGGCCGAGGCGCTCTGCGACCGCGTCGCCATCATGGACGGCGGCAAGATCCTCGAGCTCGACAGCCCGGCGGCGCTCGTACGCGACCTTGACGCGCCCGTACGCATCAGTGTCGCCCCGGGCACTCTGGATGCGGAAACGGCACGGGCCGTCGCCGGGGACGACGAGCTACGCGACGAGGAATCGGCCATGATGATCACCACGCGCGACCCTTCCCGCGTCCTGTCGGCCCTCGCCCAGCGGGATGCGCTCGACGGTCTGTCGGTCAAGGGCGCGTCACTCGAGGATGTCTTCCTGGAGCTCACCGGCCGCGAGTACCGCGCATGAGGGCATTCAGGAGCCTGTCGATGGCCATGGCCAAGGGCTTCGTCCGGGACAGGATGGCGTTGTTCTTTTCCATACTCTTCCCGCTGATGTTCCTACTGCTCTTCGGCGTGCTGCTGACCGACCAGGGTGCCTCCAAGTCCTCGATCGTCCAGGTGGGCCCGGTCTCCATCCTGGACAAGGCACCTCCGGAAACGAAGGCTGTCCTCAGCGAAAGTCTCGACGTCACCCGGTCGAAGGACGCAAAAGCCGCTCTGCGCGAGGTCCGCAAGGGCGACGCGGACGCGATGATCGAGCAGCGAGGCAACCAGGTCATCGTCCACTACTCACAGGCCGATCAGGTCAAGTCCGCGATCGTGCAGGGCACGTTCCAGGCCATCGTCCAGTCGTCGAACATCGCCGCGAGTGGCCGGCCTCCGACATTCAGCCTCGACACGCAGCAGGTCGAGGACGACTCGCTGTCCACGATTCAGTTCGTGACGCCCGGCCTGCTGGGCTGGGCTATCGCCATGGGTGCGACCTTCGGCGCGGCTACCAACCTGGTGGCCTGGCGCAAGAACGGCTTGTTGCGCAGGCTGCGGCTCGCGCCGATCTCCACTTCGTCGGTGGTCCTGGCTCGGGTGGTCATGAGCATCGTCCTCGCTTTGTCGCAGGCCGCGATCTTCATCGGCCTGGGCATCGCCTTCTTTGGGCTCAAGCTGACCGGTTCCTGGCCGATGATCATCCCGCTTCTCGTCGCCGGCACGTTGGCGTTCATGTCGATCGGCCTGTTGGCCGGTTCGATCTCGAAGACCGAGGAGGGGGCGATCGGGCTCGCCAACTTCGTGGTCCTCCCGATGGCGTTCCTGTCGGGTTCGTTCTTCCCGCTCGAAGGGGCTCCCGGCTGGCTGCAGGCGATCGGCCGGGTGTTGCCGCTGCGTCATCTCAACGACGGCATGCTCGACACCATGGTGCGCGGCGAAGGACCGTCGTCAGCGCTGGTCCCGATCGCCATACTCCTGGGCTTCGCTGCGGTTCTCGCGTTGATCTCGGCCAGGCTGTTCCGCTGGGACGCCGCCTGACCAACCGCCCACCCGGCCCGGCCCCAACTTTTGAAGCCTTATTGACTACCGAACGCCCGTCCCGTTGTCCAAAAGGCTTCAAAAGTCGTGGGTTGCCATAGGTATCCACAAGCTTGTCGGTCCTGTTCGGTTTCCACAGCGGACTGTTCTTAGTCCCTCGGCCCGAACCAATCGGCGAGCGTGGGCATATGCCTCGCCCGTTGCAGATCCCTTCGTCCCTGGCGTCGAAACCGTTCACCTCGGGTATGGCCGAGGCTGCCGGACTGCCGCGGACAGCTCTTCGGGGCAAGCGGTTCCGCAGGCTGTTTCGCGACGTGTATGTCCATGCGGACCTTGACCTGAACCTTGTGGGGTGGCTTCGGGCGGCCCTTCTCGTGCTGCCCAAGGACGCGGTTGTCAGCCACGTCACTGCCCTTTGGCTGTACGGAGTGGAAATCGGGAGCCCTTCTCCGTTCGAGTTTTCCACCAACTCGGGCCTGGTGACGAAGCTTGCCAACATTCGCCTCCACCGCAGGCAGGGGAGAATCGCGGTCCACGAACGCGGGCGTTTGCCCGTAACGGGCCCGGATCGGACCATCGTGGATTGCGCGACACGATTGAGCTTTGTTCAGTTCGTCCAGGCTGCGGACTGGTTGATCTCGACCGGCGCCACAACCGTCGCAGACCTGATGGAATACGCCGATTCCCGTCACCTCAGCGGCGTCCTTCGGGCCCGACGGGCGTTGCTCTTTGTGCGGGAACGCGTCGATTCCCCGATGGAGACGCTCGTACGGCTGATGTTGGTGTTCGCCCGACTCCCCGAACCGGAGTGCAATCCCGACATTGTTGATGCGCACGGCAACTTCATTGCCCGCGGGGACATGGTCTACTTCGGCTACAAAGTGCTCGTGGAGTATGACGGTTGGCAGCACGAGCGCGATGCCAGGCAGCGACAACGAGATCGTGAACGGCGCGAAGCTCTGGAGGCCAACGGTTGGCGGGTAATCGTCATTACCTCCGAAGACTTGAAGCGGAAGCACCTCATACCTCGACGCGTCTTCGAAGCACTGGCGGACCGTGGCTATGAAGGCCAGCCGCCGAAGATGAATGCTATGTGGTCGAAGTGGTTCGCCTGAATCCCCAAGTCACCTACAACTTTTGAAGCCCTAACGACAACTACAGGGGCCTCAGGTTGTCCATAAGGCTTCAAAGGTTGGGGGTCAGGGGCGCGGGGTGAGGGGTGAGGGGTCAGAGGCCGCGGAGGTAGTCGGGGTCGTCGTCGGGGCCCTTGGCCGACGGGCGACGCCATCCGGGCGGGGTGCTGGGGCCGGGAGGCGACGACTTCTGGCCGAAGAAGATCCAGAGCAACGGACCGAGCGGCGCGATCAGCAAGACGACGAACCACAGCGGCTTGGGGATGAACCGGGTGTTGCGTGCAGGCGTCGCGATCAGGTCGAACAGCGCATAGACGAAAATGGCGATGCCGACGACGATGACCAGCGCTTTACCCATGTCACTACGTTACCCGGCAGATCAACTGTTTGGACCATGGAGCCAACAAAGTAGGCTGCGGACATGAAGCCTTTCCTCACCTACACGCTTGCCCGACTGGGGCTTTTCGTCGGGGCGTATGCCGTGGTCTGGCTGATCGCCTCGATCTGGCTGGATTTCTCGGCCATCACCAATCTGTGGGTCATGCTCATCGCACTGGTCGTCTCGGCGTTCGCCGCCATGGCCCTGCTCGGCGGGCTCCGGCAGCAGCTCGCTCAGAGCGTCCAGCAGCGCGCCGAACGGATGACGAAGCGGATCGAGGAATCGCGCAGTGCCGAAGACGTCGACTGAAGACCGCGCCTGGATCGACGAGGCCATCCGCCGCGTCGACGCCGACGCCAACCGCAGCGCCGACACCCACCTGCACGCGCTGCCGCTACCGGTCAGCGGCATCGAGCTCTACCTCAAGGACGAGTCGGTCCACCCCACCGGCAGCCTCAAGCACCGGCTGGCCCGCTCGCTGTTCCTGTATGCGCTCTGCAACGGTTGGGTCGGACCGAACACCACGATCATCGAGGCATCGAGTGGCTCCACTGCTGTCAGCGAGGCATACTTCGCCCGGCTGATCGGACTGCCCTTCCTTGCTGTCATGCCGGCCTCGACCAGCACCGAGAAGATCGCCCTCATCGAGTTCTATGGCGGCAAGAGCCACCTCGTTGAGGACGCCGGTCAGGTCTACGACGAGGCTCGCCGGCTCGAGTCGGAGTGCAACGGCCACTACATGGACCAGTTCACCTACGCCGAGCGCGCCACCGACTGGCGCGGCAACAACAACATCGCCGAATCGATCTTCGACCAGATGCAGGCCGAGCTCCATCCGATCCCGACCTGGGTCGTCATCGGCGCCGGCACCGGCGGCACGTCGGCGACGATCGGCCGCTTCGTGCGCTACCGCCGATTCCCGACCCGCGTCGCGGTGGCCGACCCCGAGAACTCCGCGTTCTACGGCGGCTGGGAGTCCGACCGCTCCGACGTCACCACCGGTGTGCCGTCGCGGATCGAGGGCATCGGCCGTATGCGGGTGGAGCCGTCGTTCGTCGGCGGTGTTATCGACGAGATGCTGCACGTCCCGGATGCGGCATCGATCGCCGCGATGAGGTGGGTCTCGAACATCCTCGGCCGGGCGGTGGGCGGATCGACCGGCACCAATATCTGGGCCTCGCTCCAAATCATCGAGCGGATGAGGCAGGCCGACGAGAGCGGCAGCGTCGTCACGCTCCTCTGTGACGGCGGCGAGCGCTATCTCGGCACTTATTACAACGACGAGTGGCTTGCCGCACGCGACCTCGACATCGCGCCGTACACCCGCAAGCTCGAGGAATTCGCCAAGTCTGGCGTCTTCACCGGCTAACCGCCGACGACAAGACCGACCGTGAGCCCGACGGCATACAGGAGCTCGGTCAGGCCCGCATCGCGGAGGACCGGGATCAACGCCATACCCTTGGCGCCGCCGGCGACCACCTGGTTGGCGCGCCACGCGAACGGCAACCCGATCATGGCGAGCAACGCCCAGGGCGTGAATGTCGCCGCCCAGCCCATCGCCGCGATCGCGATCAGGATGAGCACCAGGTAGAACGTCCGTGAACGGGCATCGCCAAGGACGACGGCGAGGGTGCGTTTGCCGGTTTCGACATCGGTCGGGATGTCCCGAAGGTTGTTAGCCACGAGGATCGAGCAAGCCAGGGCGCCGATGCCCAGGGCGGCCGCGAGGCTCAGCCACGTGAAGGACTCGGTCTGGACATACGTGGTGCCGAGCACGGCGACGAGGCCGAAGAAGACGAACACGCTGACTTCGCCGAGGGCCCGGTAGCCATAGGGGCTCGGGCCGCCGGTGTAGGTCCATGCAGCACCGATCGCGGCGATGCCGAGGAGCAGCAGCCACCACGTGGTCGTCGCCGCGAGCGCGAAACCGAGCACCGCGCCGAGGCCGAGGAACGCCAACGCCGCGAGCTTCACCGACCTGGGGGACGCGAGGCCGGAGCCGACGAGCCGCAACGGGCCGACTCGGGCGTCGTCGGTGCCCTTGATCCCGTCGGAGTAGTCGTTGGCGTAATTGACGCCGATCTGCAGCGCCAGCGAGACGCAAAGGGCGAGCAGCGCCTTCCACCAGACGAATGAATCGGCGTATGCGGCCGCACCGCTGCCCGCGAGCACCGGGGCGATGGCCGCGGGGAGGGTGCGTGGGCGGGCGCCCTCGATCCAATGCGAAAGGGTGGCGCGTTCCGGAGAAGTCACGAGACGTAAGTGTGCCACCTGCCCGAACGGTGAGGGCAGCGAGTTGCGTCAAGAAATGGTTGACGCTGGAGTCGTGTCAAGTTACCGTTGACAGATGCCTGACAACCCCGAACTCGCCCACTTGCTCGCCCGTGCGATCGCGGCGGTGGACCCGACCATCGAAAAGAGGATCGACTCCGATCCCCAGGCCAACCTCGATCTCGTGGTCATCGCCAACGAGGCGAATGTCGAAACGGGCAAGATCCTCAACTCGGCGGTTTCGTCGGCGCGAGCGGCCGGCTGGAGCTGGGAAGCAGTCGGCAACGCGCTGGGTATGTCCCGCCAGGCGGCCCAGCAGCGCTTCGGCCTGAAAGCCGAGGAGGCCGAGTCCAATCACGAGCGGCAGCGGCTCGTGGGGTTGACGGCCACAAACGAGATGGAGGTCCTCAACGCGAAGGGCCGGCAGGGCTGGCACTCGGTCGGCTACGGACCGTTGTTCCACGACCTCGAGAAGTCCGACGTGCAGTGGGAACACCGCCGCGTTTTCGTCGGCAGCCGCAAGGCCAAAAGACTGGAATCGGGCGGTTGGGAGCGCATCGGCACGATGTGGTTCCCCTGGCACTACTTCAAGAAGCAGCTCGGCCTGCCGGCCGAGGACGAGGACTGACCGGTGTCGGCATCGCTCAACCCTGTCGCCGGCGAACCCCCCGAGCTGATCGACCTCCTGCGCCCTTGGGTCGCCGACGGCGGCGACCCGCTCGTCATACGCACGTCTGGGAGCAGCGGTCGGCCCAAGGACGTCTTGCTGTCCCACCGTGCGGTTCTCGCCTCGGCGACGGCGACACATGAACGACTCGGCGGGGCCGGCCAGTGGCTTCTCGCACTTCCAGCCAACGGCGTTGCGGGGCTGCAGGTGTTGGTGCGATCGATCCTCGCCGGCGAACGACCCGTCATCGCTAACGAACATCCCTCCCTCGCCGACGCGCTCGGGGCCATGACGGCGGCGCGGCAATACGTCTCGCTCGTGCCGACACAGCTGCACCGTCTGGCGGCAGGAGGCGAGCTCGGTGTCCTCGCCTGTCTCGACGCACTCCTCGTCGGCGGCGCGTCGGTCAACCCGGTCCTGATCGCGCAAGCGCGCCAGGCCGGCGTCAACGTGGTCCGCACCTACGGCATGAGCGAGACCTGCGGCGGCTGCGTGTATGACGGGGTGCCGCTCGACGGGGTGCGCATCCGGATCGCCGACGACCGTCAGATCCATCTGGCCGGGCCGGTGCTCTTCGACGGCTATGGCGACTCCCGCGACAGTGCTGTCGCCGACGGGTGGTTCGCGACCGCGGATCTCGGCGAGTTCGACGACGACGGCAGGCTCCGCGTCCTCGGCCGCAACGACGACGTGGTCATCAGTGGCGGCGTCAACGTCTCACTGCCGGCCGTCACCGACGTCTTGCACGGCATACCGGGTGTCCGCGACGCGTTCGCGGTGTCCGTCGACGATGCCGAATGGGGTCAACGAGTCGTGGGCTGTGTGGTGGGGGAGGTGTCGCTCGACGCCGTGCGTGATGCGGTCGAGGCCGCCGGCCTGCCGCGCACCTGGGCGCCGCGTCAGCTGATCTCGCTCGAAGAGCTGCCGTTGCTGGACGGCGGCAAGGTAGACCGCGTGACCCTTCGCGCCCGCGCTGACGTTGGGTGGCGGTGAGTTAGCGTCCATAC
>JALYQD010000011.1 GCA_030856025.1 Actinomycetota bacterium | reverse complement strand
ACCTCACTGCCGTCGAGAGCTTCATCGCAGTGACCGACTCGCGTCACTTCGGCCGAGCAGCCGCAAAGTTGGGGGTCTCCGTCTCAGCCCTCACCAAGCGGATCCAGCGGCTCGAGGCGGCGTTGGGTGTCCCACTCATCGAGCGCGACACTGGCGGCTTTGTGGGACTCACGCCGGCCGGCCAGCGCTTCGTCTTGTTTGCTCCGCAGTTGATGCACGCCGCCCAGGCCGCCCAGATCGCGGCGTCCGGCGGAGCCGCCGAGATGCTGCGGCTCGCAGTACCGGCAGGAGTTGGCGTCGTGGCGCCTCTGATGCCGTCTGCGCTCGCCACGCTGGAGTTGGCCGTGCAACACGCACACCCCGGGGTGGCCGTTGAGTCGGTCCCGACAGCATTTCCGAGCCTGACACCCGCTCTGCTCGCCGGTGAAGTCGACGTCGTCCTGACTTTCGGGCCGTCCGCAAGTCCCGACGTCACATCGACTCGACTCTCTGAAATTCATCGAGTCGGCGCGGTGTGCGCGGACCTGGCGGACGGCCATCACCCCACCGACCACCAGCATCAGGATCGCGAACGCGGCCAGCAGCACCGCCTCCGAGACCAGCGCCGAGCCCTTGGCGCCAACCGCTGCGCCCCCGACCCCCACCAGACCGAAGGCGACCCCCCGGCCGAGCAGGACGTTGCCGGCCCGGTAGGCGGTGACAGCACCGATCAAGGCGGTCACGCCGACGACCACCAAAGACCCGGTGGTGGCCTGGGTCGGGGTCTGGCCGAGGGCGTAGACCAGGACCGGGACGGCCAGGATCGATCCGCCGCCGCCCAGCGCTCCCAGGCTGAGACCGATCAGCCCCCCGGCGACGACCGCGACTGCGAGATCGAGCATCAGGCCTCGGGACCGACCAGGTGCAGGCCGACCTTTTCGGCGTTCTCGAAGGAGTCATCGATGGCCACGGGTGTGCGACCCGAGGCCTCGATCAGAGAGGCCGCGATCGAGGCGCGGTAGCCCGAGGCGCAGTGCACCCACACCTCGCCGGCCGGGACGTCAGGGATCCGCTCGGGCAGCTCGTGGATGGGGATGTTGTGAGCGCCCTTGATCCGCGTGGAGCGGTACTCGTCCTCGCGGCGCACATCGAGGATTACGATGTCGCGGTGGTGGCGAACCTGCTCGAGGTCGGCAAACGTGGCGGTGGAGAAGTTCACTAGCTCACCGTCTGCCCAATCCTCCGGACTTCCGGTGGCTTGAGCAGCTGGGCGGTCGATACCAATCCGGACCAGCTCACGTTGGGCTTCGGTGACCTGCTCGGATGTCTCGCCGAGCAGGGTCACCGGAGTGCCCCAGGGGATCAGCCAGCCCAGGTAGGTGACGAAGTCGCCGTCGATGCCGAAGTTGAAAGTGCCGGGTGCGTGTCCGGCCGCGAACGCGGTCCGGTTACGCAGGTCGACGACCCATTCGCCTGTCTCGATGCGGCGGCGAAGCTCGGTGGCGTCAGCGGTGGTAGGCGGGGACAGGTCGGGCTTGGAGGGGCCCCGGGTGTTCGCGGGTGCCATGTGCACGTAGTACGACGGCCACGCCTCGAGGCCTTCGAGCAGCTCTCGGACGTAGGTCTCCTCATCTTGGGTCAGGACCGGGTTCGTCTGCTTCTCCTGGCCGATTGTGGACTCAGTCGCGTCCGACTGGGTCGCGGAGCAGAATGAGCCGAACCCGTGAGTCGGGTAGACCTCGGTCCCGTCGGGCAGTCCCTGGGCCAGCTTGTGCGCCGAGGCGTGCTGGTGGCGGACCAAGGCGTCGGTGTGCTCATCGCCCAACAGGTCGGGCCGGCCGGTCGCGCCGTAGAGCAGTGAGCCGCCGGTGAAGACCGCGACCGGGTCGTCCCCATCGGTCAATGCGTAGGACAAGTGCGTGAACGTGTGACCCGGTGTGGCGATCGCGCGCAGCCGCATCCGGGGGCCGACCTCGACGGACTCGCCGTCGCGGATCGGGATGCGATCGAAAGAGACGTCATCATCACCGTTGACCAAGTACGCCGCGCCCGTGGCTCGGGCGAGGGCCAGGCCACCGGTGACGTAGTCGTTGTGAATGTGGGTCTCGAGGACGTGAGTCGGCCGGACATCCTCGCTTTCGAGGAGCGCCAGGACACGGTCGATGTCGCGCTGCGGGTCGATGACGAAGGCGACGGTGCCGTCGTGGACGACATAGGTCCGATCACCCAACGACGGGGTTTCGATCACGTGGATGACGACGCCGTTCATCGTGTTGCTCCCTTCTCGATCGGATGGCCCGCGCGGATCCATGCGGAGGTGCCGCCAGCCACGTTGAGGGCGTCAAAGCCGGCACCGGTGGGAATTCGGCCATAGCCGCCGATCGGCGGCCCGAGGCGCAGATGACGTGTACGTGTGAATGTCGGTCGAGCTCATCGAGGCCCGCGGGCAGGTGCTCCATCGGGATGTTGACCGTACCAGGGACGTGGCCTTCTGCGTACTCCGGACGTCGACGAGGAGGACCCCGCGAGCGCGGGCCTCGGCGGCCTGCGCGATGTCAATCTCTCCCACGTTTGACTCCCAGGGCGGAAAGCAACGTCAGGCGTGAACGACGTCGCCCAAGGCGGCAAGCGACGCTTGCATTTCCTTGCGGAGCGCTGGGCGACGGATTCTGATCATGAGGTGTTTCCGCCAGAACGTGATGGGGTTGAGATCGACGGTGACAGTGACCATGGAGCAATCGCCGTCGGCGTAGACGTGCCACTCCCAATCGGCGTATGAGGGGTTGCCGTCATCAGTCTGTGAACGGTAGGCGAAGCGGTCCGTCGCTGGATCGATCGCGGAAACCTGCGACTTGCTCACCCACGTCTGGCCGAGAGCGTGGATGCACACCTTCCATACCGACCCGGCGTCAAGACGCTCAGGGGCCTCGACGACTTCCGTGATCGCTTGATTCCACTCGGGCAGCCTCGACACGTCGGTAATAAGGCTGAAAACTGCTTCCGGCGATGCCCCTACCCGTGCGCTCACAGATTCTTGCTTTCCCATGCTGCCTCCTTGTTCGACTCACATCATCCCTGTGCCGTCGACGTTAGGGCGGATCAAGCCCCCGGTCGTCGGGTGTTCTCCCGACAGTTGGACCGCCGACCAAGTGAGCGTGGGTCGTACGCTGTCTGGGTGGAAGCCAGCGAACAAGATTCGGGTCTGCGGTTGAGCGAGCTGGTTGCTGCGTTCTCGTTGGCCACCGACTTGGGACTGGGTCAGCCGATGGAGCACGTGCTCCGGTCGTGGGCCATCGCGGCTCGTCTCGGCGATCATCTGGGCGTCGACCCGCAGGAACGGGGAGCCCTGTATTACGTTGCGACGCTCGCATGGGTCGGATGTGTCGCCGACACGCCCGAGGTCGCGACTTGGTTCGGTGACGACATCGCGTTTCGACGCGACAGTTATCAGGTCGACCTCGCTGGTCTGCCCATGCTCGGGTTCATGCTTCGCCACGTGGGCACGGGCGGGCCCGCGATCCAGCGGCTGCGGCTCGCGACCAATCTCATGGTGACCGGAGGCAAGGGAATTCAGCGGGGCCTGATTTCGCATTGCCTGACCACATCAAAGATGGCCGAGCAACTCGGCCTCGGCAAGGAAGTCTGCGACCCGCTTCTGCAGATGTTCACTCGGTGGGACGGCCAAGGTGTGCCCGGCGACGTCGGTGGGGACGCGATCGCGTTCTCGATGCGTCTGTTCCACCTCGCCGACATCGTCGAGGTGTATCACCGCGCCGAGGGAGTGGACGCTGCCATTGCGGTGGCCCAGGCCCGGCGCGGCAAACAGTTCGACCCAGCGATCGTCGACGCGTTCTGTGCATGTGCGCCCGAAGTGCTCGGCCACGCCGCGACCGAACCTGATTGGGGGCTCATCCTCGCCGATGAACCTGCCCTTCAAACGCGTCTTACCGAGGGGCAGCTCGACGTGGCGCTCGAAGCCATGGCCGACTTCACCGACCTCCGGTCTCCCTCGCGTGCGGGCCACTCTCGCGCCGTGGCCGACCTTGCCGCCCGCGCGGCGACCAGCATTGGCCTCCCTCAACCAGACGTGGTTGTTCTTCGCCGCGCTGGACTCCTCCACGACATCGGTATGCATGGCATTCCCGCGACCATCCTGGAAAAGGCGGGACCACTCTCGGCGCCGGAGTCCGAACGGATGCGCATGCACACGTACTACACGGAACGGATGCTCGCGCACCCTCCGAGACTCGCCCGCATCGGCGTCATCGCCTCATTAGCCCAAGAGCGTTGCGACGGTTCGGGATACCACCGTGGCGTGTCCGGCCAAGCCATCGTCTTCACTGGCCGGCTGCTCGCGGCGGCCTGCGCTTATCAGGCCATGATCGAGCCCCGTGCGCACCGTCCAGCAATGACGGCGAAGCAGGCCACCACCGAGTTGCACGCCGATGTCCGGGCCGGCCGGCTCGATGCGGCCGCAGTCGAAGGCGTGCTCATAGCGGCGGGACAGAGCAAGGCCAAGCGGCACATCGCGCCAGCCGGGCTCACGCCGCGCGAGATTGAGGTTCTTCAGCTCATCGCACGCGGTGCGTCCACGCGGCGAGTCGCCCAACTCCTCGACATCACCTCGAAGACGGCCGACACCCATATCGAGCGCATCTACGCCAAGACCGGCGCCTCCACGCGCTCGACGGTGACCTTGTTCGCCATGAGAAGCGGCCTGCTCGACAGCTTTGAACCCCTCGATCCGTAGGGAGAATCCCTGACGACAGCGTCTTGCGGTATCCGTAGCGTCGTGCCGAGAACTTCGGCGAGGTCGCCGGTCATACTCTACGGAAAGAGGTCGTTCCATGACTGCAAAGGCAGTGATCAGCCTGACCACAGGGCTTGAAGACGCAGAGAAGGTCACGGTGGCGTTCCTGGTCGCCGTTGGGGCGGCGGAGTCCGGCCGGTCCACGCTGATGTTCCTTGCGAAGGAAGCCGTCCGCCTCGCCTTCGACGGCGTCGCGGTCGGGGTCGCCTGCGATGGGTGCCCGGCTCTGCCGGACCTGATGAAGAGGTACGAGGCGGCGGGTGGCATCTACTTCGTGTGCCCCATCTGCGTGGATGCCAAGAAGCTCGACAGGGCGGATCTGATCCCCGGAGCCGAGATTCAAGGCACGATCCCCATGTGGCAATGGATTGGTGACGAAGGTGCGACGACGTTCAGCTACTAAGCGGAGGCTCCGTGCCGACCGACTCCCCGGGGAGAGCTTGACATTGAGCCCGCGTCATTCTGGGCGATGTGACGCTGGTCCGTGGAGGCTTGTCTTCGAGACCCGTGACGGCTCGATCACGGCCGGCCCTGACGCAGAGGCCCAAGCCCTCACCGGCACGTTGGATTCGACACCTCATCGAAAAGTCATCAGAAACGACGGGCAACCGTTCCGAGATGATCCGATAAAGTTGAAGTTGTCCGTCGAGGCCCTCCCCGACAATCCGAGGTTTTCCAAGGCGGACCAAGTTCTGACGTTGTCCGGGACAGGCATCCGATCTCGCCCGGAGGCCACACGTTGAAAACGGCGCGAGGTCCGCATGTGGATCCCTAGGAGACACCTGGGCGTGAGCACAATCTGACCGCACGAAGCTCCAGCGGTGGCAACTACGACGGTCGGCTGACCTCGTCCACCTTGCGCTCGAGCGCGGTGCGTTCGGCCGCGTTCCCGCACAGCTCAGCGGCCTGCAGGAGTGCGGACCGCGCCTCGTCGCGCCGACCGAGTCGGGTGAGCAACTCACCGCGTACTGCGGGAAGCAAGTGTGAGCCGGTCAGCTCGCCCCGTGACGCGATCGCGTCGACCAGCGCGAGGCCGTCCGCCGGACAGGAGGCCATCGCGACCGCGACCGCACGGTTGAGTTCGATGATCGGCGACGGCATCAGCCGGCCAAGGGCTTCGTAGAGGATGACAATGCGCTGCCAGTCCGTTTCGACAACCGAGTGCGCCACCGCGTGACACTCGGCGATGGACGCCTGGAGACCGTATGCACCCAGCCCATTTGGAGCCCCCACGGCCCGCGCCAACGCCGCGCGTCCGCGCCGGATCGCGGACTGGTCCCACCGCAGTCGGTCTTGGTCCTCCAGGAGCACCGGGCGGCCAGAGGAATCGAGTCGCGCCGGAAATCGCGCTGCGGTGAGTTCCAACAATGCGAGAAGCCCGAACACCTCGGGCTCGGGCGCGAGCCGGACTAGCACGCGAGCCAGCCAGATCCGTACGAATCCAGTCATCGCCGCCCGATGCAGACGAGCCCTCAGTGAAGATCAGGTACACGACCTGTAGGACTGAGCCGAGCCGGTCGGCCAACTCGTGCGGTTCTGGCACGGCGAACGGCACCTGCGCCGCGGCCAGCGTCTTTTTGGCGCGCGTGATGCGTGCTTGGATCGTCGGCACCGGCACGAGGAACGCCTTGGCGATCTCGTCTGTGCCCAGTCCGCCGACGACCCGCAGTGTCAACGCGATCCGTGCCTCCTTCGACAGCACGGGATGGCACGAGACAAACATCAGTGCGAGTACGTCGTCGTCGATCGCATCGGGGTCGAACAGGGCGTCCGCTCCGGGCTCCTCCGCGTCGAGATCGCGGGCGAGGACCGCATACCGTTCGTCGCGCGCGGCACGACGCCGGAAGGCATCGATGGCCCGCCGACGGCCGACCGTGAGCAGCCATCCGGTCGGCTCGGCAGGCACTCCGTCGACGGACCATGAGACGAGCGCCTCGGCGAGGGCCTCCTGCGCGAGATCCTCGGCCAGCGAGAAGTCGCCCGTGTAGCGGGCGAGGGCGCCGACGATGCGGGCAGACTCCATTCGCCACACCGCTTCGACGGCGCCCCGCGCCTCGGTCGTGCTCACCGCCGGTTCAGAGCTGCCCGGTCTGCTCGCGCCAGGCGCGTTCCTTCTGGATCCACTCGTTGTCCTGCGGGAACTCGTCGATCGACGGCACGCGGCGGATCTCGGTCTTGCTGCCCGCCATGAGCGGCGCCCGCTTGGCCCATTCGACGGCCTCCTGCTTCGACGCGACATCGAGGATGTAGTAGCCGCTGAACAGTTCCTTCGTCTCCCCGTATGGGCCGTCGGTGACCACCGGCGTCTCGCCGGTGAAGTCGACGACGACGCCCTCGTTCGGATCGTCCAGGCCCTCGGCCGCCAACAGGACGCCGGCACGAATCAACTCGTCGTTGAATTTGCCCATGCTCTCGAGGACCTCGGCGAAGTCGATGTTCGCGAAGTTGGCGAACGACTCGTCCGTCGCGCGCATGATCAACATGTACTTGGCCATTTCGTACTCCTTGGGTTCTGGGAGGTCGCCATTCGACCTTCCCACCCACAGGTCGAACGGCGCGAGGCTAGATCGACACAAGCCCGAAAATACTTTTCGGGGATGTCAGGTGTCCTTGGGGGCGCGCCAGATCAGCGTGTGGAGCAGGTCGACGCTGGGTCGTTCGACGCTGTTGTTGTGTTTTGGCGTGTCCGTTCGGCCCCAGGCGTCGTCGCCGACCCACGCCGGGAGTCCGAATGGAAGGTCGGCCGGCGGGATGCGGATGTAGTCGGACTCCTTGAATTTGGTTCCGTAGTTCGGTCCGTCATTGTGTCCTTCAGCATCGGGGGTGATGACGGCCCGAAGCTGCGTGATCGCGGCCTTCCACTGGGTGATGAGCTTCGCGGCGTCCCGGCTCGAGGGGTGTGGAACGTTCACTATGGGTACGCCTGGTGCGTTGTCCCACAGCCCGACGGCGGCCTGGGCCTGCCCCCCGAACGCGACAACCGCCTGCAGCTCGGGTCCGGTGATCTTGTCCAGCAGCGTGTTGCGCCAGGCGAGGTGGTCGGTTTCGGACAGGATCGGCTTCGCCTTCTGGGCTTTGGAGGGCAGCAGCGCGTAGGCGAACGCGTTGACAAGCACGTAGCTTTGGGTCAGGCCGAGCTTCGTCAGGAAGCCCTGCACACGCTGTCCCGCGTCGCCGACCAGCGTGCGGCATGCAATGCGCTCGGTGGGGCCGGGGTCGGAGGCGATACACAGCAGCCGCGCCGATCGGTCGAGCCGGCCCCGATAGAACACCGGTCCCCAGTCGTACCAGAACAGCTCCCGATGCGGTGCGTAGCTCGGCACCGCGGCGAGGTGGTTCGCGACAGCTTTCGGCGGTCCGGAATCGAAGTCGACCATAATTCCTCCTCGGTAGTGATCAGATCAGTTGTTCGGGTCGAGGGTTGCGAGCAGGTCCGCGCAGAACGCGAACAGGTCGCGGTTGTGGTGCAGCAAGTCGTTTCTGGTCATGTCGTAGGGGATGCCGGCGATGCCGAGATCCTCGATGGGTATGCCGTCGGACATACCCGAGCGGACGGCGCGACGGATGGCGAGCGTGAACGCGGTGCCGCCCGGCAGGACCGGGAACTCGTGTTCGGTACCGAACAGCGCATCGCGCACCTGGTTGCCGGTCCATACGTTGGCACCACCGCCGCCCGTCGCCTGACCGACGCTGACAAGCGGCCCGATCCCGTGGTCGACCCATCCCGCGGCGAACAGGTCACCGGAGGAGTAGGTATTGGCATCGACGATGGCCACGGCCGGACCCCGGTAGTAGCGTCCGCGGTCGTTGCACCAGGCGGGATCGGTGAGCGGCAGCGGCTGGGAGTACTGCTCGCCGCTGGAGACCGCGTCCTGCAACGAGTTGCTCCATGCCTCCAGCTCAAGCCGATTGAACGGGCTCTCGGCCATCTGCCTCATCAATGGGGTGGCGGCCAGGCAGAAACGCGTGGGCTCGATCGGGGTGTCGGTGAACAGCTGCAGCATCCGTTCGGCCGCCCAAACCAAACCACCGGGGTTCGAGCGCAGGTCAACGAGCAGGCCGTCCTGGGGGAGCAGGCCGAGCAGGCGCGCCACCTCGTCGAGGAACGCGTCGTCGTCACCGACGTCGAATGACCAGATCCGCAGGTAGCCCATTGACTTGGTCAGCGCACGCGCGGCCAGCGTGTCCTGCATCGGTGTGTCGATCCAGTCCGTCCCTTTTCGTGGAGAAGGTTTTGGTGTGCGCGCCGACGCCACAGGACTGTGCTCGTTGTCCGCGCGCCACAGCTCCGGGGCGAACTGCAGCTTCTTGGCTCGCCGTACGGCTTCGGCGGCGGGGTCCACCGCGAGCTTCAGCGCCGCACGTGAGGCCGGGGTTGCGGCGGTGCCGGCCTTGCCGGGGGCGATGACCCGCCAAGGCAGCCGAATTTCGCGGTCCTTCCGCTTGCTGCGGTAGCCGACCATCACCCACTCTTCGTCCGGCGGCGGCCCGTAGTCGAGCGCGCGGAAGGTGAGGGATTCCAAGGCGCGTGTGCGCCGGGAGTCGGGGCGTCCGCCGGTCTCACGGTCGGCGTAGATCTCGACGGCCCGGGCGAAGGGTATGCCGTTCCAGGCCAGCAGCTCGACGCCGTCGACGAACGTGGGGTCGTCGATCGCCTCGGGGTTGGTCTTGCTGACCATGAAGGAGGGGTTGTCGGCCGGTCCATACTGTTCGACGAGAAACGGGAGTGCCGCGACGTGGCCGCGAAGCTTCGACGGCCCGATGTATCGGGTGTGCGCGTCCCGCAGCCCGGTCATGATCGCGGTGATCGCCAGGTGGAACTCGGCGGCCGACATGTCGCCCGACCGTCGGCGCAACAACGTGAGGGCCTGGACCGGGTTGGAGGCATAGGCGGCTCGCTTGGCCGGGAGGTGCGCGTAGACCCCGTCGAGTACGCAGATCAGTGCGTCGATGACCCGCAGTCGTTCGCCGCCGTCTAGGGTCGGGGTCTGCATGTCGGGGGCGTGCGCCAACCGGCGTCGTCGACCCTTGGACGTGGTTGGCGGCGGCGGACCGGCAACGGCCTCGGTCAGCAGCCGGCCACGTCGGGCCGAGGTGAGCGCTTCTTGTGGCGAGGGGACCGGTCGGGGATCAGGCATCGTCGCTGTCCTCACCCGTAGTAGGTCGAGAGGTCGTCGAGCACGCCCTCGTGAAACCCGCGACCGACGAGGGAATGCAACCAGTCAGCGTCATGGGTCAGGGATTGCAGTGGCGGGACGACGAGGTCGTCGAGGTCCTTGGGCAGCCCTCCAACCGGCGTGAGCCCGGTCGGCATGTCCAACGCCAACCGCAGCGGTGCGCCAGGGTCATCGAGCTCACCAGCCCAGGCGGCAGCGAAAGCCTGCGCGTGTTCGATCTCGGTCTTGGGGTCTGCGCGGACCTCCTCCATCCTGTCGAGCACCTCGGACCACGCCAAAGCCGTCGTCGGGTCGTCGGGGTGGGTCAGGGCGAGACGGCGTTTGCGCCCGGCCACGGTCAGCGTCGTGGTCGGGGACGCTGCGGCTTTCGTCATCAGCGCCGACGACCCATACCGGGGTTGACCATCGATGACGACCAGGTCGACGTCGGCCTCGGTCGCCGCGACGATCGTGTTGAATGCGTTTGCTCCGGCCTTGGCGCGTATCACCACCACGTCAGCCTGGGCACCGGGCTGCAGCCGCCCGACACGCCGCAGCCACGCACGGCTGAGCACGTCGCCGGGAATGCACGTCGCCATCCGCACGATGTCCTCATTCGTAAGAGTCCATCCCAGGTGGTCTGCGACCAGGCGCGCCGACTTGAGCTCCCCTAGGACCTGCTTGGTGCCCGAGGGCGCCCAGTCCGATCCGATGCACACGTCCACGCCGGCCGCCAAAGCCGCGGGCACGTCGGTCGTCTGCCCGTACAACCACAAGTTGGAGAACGGGGACCAGGCAATCGCCCCGGGATCGGTCCAGCCACCGAACACCGACGGGTTGACCGCGTTGGCGTGCACCGCGACGAACCGCGACTGAAGGCAGCCGGCAGTCGCGGCGTCGTTGAACTCGCGCGCGACGATACTGTCCCGCCGACCCTCGGAGCAGTGGTAGACGAAGAGCGACCCGTCCCGCATCTTGTTGGCCCGGTCGGCCAACTGTGCCGGCTTGCCGGTCAGCACCGAGGCGTAGACCAGGTTGGCGTCGCCCGTGCCGAATGTCTCGTCATCGATGTTGCGGACCAGCCAGCCGTCGCGCGGCCGGTTCTTCGGCGGCGTCCCTTGGATCGACGTCGTCCCGCCGACGATCGCCTTGGTCTCCACGTATGCCAGCAGCTCCTGGGGGCACGCGGTGATGAGGGCGTACGCCGGCCATGTCGTCGAGGCCGCATACGTCTTTGCGCCGGTCCATGAGTTGTGGTGCAGAAACGGTTTGGTCTGTGAGGGCTCGGTCCACAGTGGCAGCGTGTTGTAGGCGAGATGATTGTGCAGATCGATGAGCCCGGGCATGACCAGGGATTTGCCCACATCGACGATCCGTGCGTCGTGTGAACCCGGCGGTCCGGCTTTGCTGCCCTTGGTGACGGCGACGATCCGCCCATCGTCACCGATCCAGACCCGCCCGGCGAACACCACCGACTCCGAGGGCGCCACCGACTGGTCATCCGACAAAGCGACAACACGACCCTTGATCGCCCACATGTTCCGTCCGTTTCTTCGACCGGCGCCCCCAATCCTCCTCCGATTGGGCTCGAGAGGGCAAGGGTTGGCCACCGCCGCTTCCTTCAGCAGGCGCCCGATATGCCGCCGTTGTTCGAGCGGGCGTCGTCCTCCGCCTCCTGGTAGACGTCAAGCGCCACGAACGGGTTGTTGTTGTAGACGTAGACGATCGCGTGGCCGGTCCCGATTTGGTCCAGCCCGACATCGCGGTCGTCCGCGGTGAACACGTAGCGCAGGAGGCGACCATGTCGGTCGACCTCGTCTTGCGTGGGGTCGATGTAGAGGTTCACCATGTCGCCGGGGCCAACCATGTGCTGCATGTTTGCGGTGGCTTCGGGCCCTCCGCATTCGATCACGGGATAGGTCTCGGGTGTGTCGATCCCGATGACGCGAACGTTCGCCCGCGAGCCGTTGGCCAGCCCGACCCTGACGGTGTCGCCGTCCGTCACGGAGATGAGGCGCGCCCGTTCCGCCGGAACCATGTCCTGCGCCTTGGCCGGCTTTTGGTCTTCACCGAGCTGTTCCTGTGTCTCGGCGTAGGCCTGACCCTCGTCTTCAAGTTCAGGCGGTTCGGTCACGCCAACGCAGCCGGCCAAGAGAACGAAGCCGAGCAAAGCCGCGACCAGCCGACGTGTATCGAAGTACGGCAAGAGTCACCTCACAGTCGGGCCGGAGGGTTCCTGCGGACGCCGACAGCGTACTGCCGCGGCGCCTGGAGAAGCGGCCGTTCCGCGAGCGTCTCAGGGCGCCTGTTCGTATGAGCCCGGGGGCGGGAGCTCCTGAACGGTCCAGCTGTTGCCGTCGGGGTCCTTGAAGCCGGTGAAGGAGCCCCACGCGAGCACCTGGACCTCGGACGCCTCGACTCCGCGGGAGAGCAGGTCCTGGCGAGCCGCTTCGGCGTCGGGTACTACGACCTGGATGCTGTCCTGGCTGCCCGGAGCAATCCCATCGCCGGCGATGCCTTCACCGAACGCGATCGAGCAGGCCGAGGTGGGCGGGGTGACCTGAACAAAACGGGTGTTCTCGTCGACGCGAGCCTCCATGTCGAGGTGCCAGCCGACCTTGTCGACATAGAAGTCTCTCGCGCGGTCGACGTCGGTCACCGGCACGAAGATGAGTTCGATCTTGCAATCCATGGCTGTCCCCTGCTCTCAAGCCGCCGGACCGGATGCCCTGCGGTCTGAGACCCCATGATGGTGCAGAACACCGACAATTTCGGGCGGGTCAGAAACCTTCCTGCAAGCGCGGTGAGTATGGCGATTCGAGCCGGTTGAGCTCATCACGCGTGAGGTCGATCTCGAGGGAGGCCAGGGCATCCTCGAGGTGCGCCGGCTTGGTGGCCCCGACGATGGGCGCGGTCACCGCGTCCTGCTGGCGAACCCAGGCGAGAGCAATCTGTGCACGGGAGACACCTCGCTCGGAGGCCACCGCCGCGACGGCTCCGGCGATCGCCCGGTCGGCCTCCTCCGCCTGACCGTAGTAGGCCTTGGCGACCTGATCGGTCCCGCTTCGGCTGGTGCTCAGGTCATCCCAATCGCGGGTCAGGCGGCCCCGGGCCAAAGGGCTCCACGGGATCACGCCGACGCCTTGGTCGAGGCAAAGCGGATGCATCTCGCGCTCTTCTTCGCGCTGGACGAGGTTGTACTGATCCTGCATGGAGACAAAACGGGTCCAGCCGCCGAGATCGGCGGTGTATTGCGCCTTCGCGAACTGCCATGCATACATCGAGGAGACCCCGATGTAGCGCGCCTTGCCGGCCTTGACGACATCGTGCAGCGCCTCCATCGTTTATTCGATCGGAGTGAGCGGGTCCCACCGGTGAATCTGGTAAAGATCCACATAGTCGGTGCCGAGGCGGCGCAGGCTGTTGTCGATCTCGGTCATGATCGCCACGCGGGAAAGACCGGCGCCGTTCGGGCCGGGACGCATACGCATGAAGACCTTGGTGGCGATGACCACCTCGTCACGACGGGCGAAGTCCGCCAGCGCTCGACCCACGATCTCTTCGCTGCTGCCATTCGAGTACATGTTTGCCGTGTCGAAGGTGTTGATGCCGGCGTCGAGCGCCTGCTGGATGAACGGCCGGCTCTCGTCCTCGGGGAGCGACCATTCGTGTGTGCCGCGCGCGGGGGTTCCGTAACTCATGCAGCCGAGTACGACTCCTGAGAATTCGAGTCCGCTTCTGCCCGATCTCACGTAGTCCGTGGGACCGACTACGCCTTGGCGCCGGAAACGCGGCGGCTGAGGCCCGGTCATCCCGATGGAAAAAGTCCAGCCTGAATCCGCGCCCGACTCGGCCTTCGATAAGGTTAGGCATACCTGATCTTCGACGAACCGGATACGACTTATGAGAAGAATCCTTGCCACGACCGCCGCCCTGGTCGCAGCAACCGCACTGACCGCCTGCAGCAGCGAGGACGACAAGCCGTCCATCACGATCTACAACGCGCAGCACCAGGAACTCATCGAGGAAATGGCGCCCGGCTTCACGAAGGAAACCGGCATCGAGGTCGAGCTCCGCAACGGAAGTGACTTCGAGCTGGCCAACCAACTCGTGCAGGAAGGCTCGGCTTCTCCGGCCGATGTCTTCCTCACCGAGAACTCCCCGGCCATGTCGCTCGTACAGAGCAAGGGACTCTTCGCTCCGGTTGACGCCAAGACCCTCGCCCAGGTCCCCGAGCAGTACTCACCGTCCGACGGCGAATGGATGGGCTTCGCAGCCCGCTCGACCGTGGTTGCCTACAACACGGACAAGGTGAAGGAAGCCGATCTTCCGGCGTCGATACTCGACCTTGCCAAGCCCGAATGGAAGGGCAAGATCTCCTTCTCACCCTCCGGCGCCGACTTCCAGGCCATCGTGAGCGCCGTCCTCGAGACCAAGGGCGAAGCCGCGACGAAGGCATGGCTCGACGGCATCAAGGCCAACGGGACCGTCTACCAGGGCAACAACGTCGTCCTCGAATCGGTAAACGCCGGCGAGGTCGACGCAGGCGTGATCTACCACTACTACTGGTACCGCGACCAGGCCGAATCCGGCGAAAACAGCGACAACACCAAGCTCCACTTCTTCGGCGACAAGGACCCGGGTGCGTTCGTCAGCGTCTCCGGGGCCGGCGTCCTGAAGTCGAGCAAGAAACAGGCTGACGCGCAGAAGTTCCTCGCCTACATCAGCGGCGAGAAGGGGCAGCAGGCCCTGGCCGACAGTTATGCACTCGAATATCCGCTCAATCCGGCAGTGAGCCTCAAGCCGCCGGTCAAACCGTTCAGCGAACTCGACCCGCCAGTCATCGACGTGGCGAAGCTCAATGGCCCGAGGGTGATTTCGCTGCTTCAGGGAGTGGGTTTCCTCTGATCGATCTGGAGACGCCGCTCGCCCCGGCGAGCGCGCAGAGTCAGCGCCGACGGCCACCGCCCATCCTGCTCGCCGCGGGATCAGCGGTTGCCGTGCTGACCCTGATTCCGATCGGGTTCATAGCCGTCTACACGGTGATCATCGGCCCGGGCGAGGCCTGGGACCTTCTCGTACGGCCGCGCGTGGGCGAACTGCTGATCAACACCGCGCGGCTGGTGTTCGCCGGTTGCCTGCTCAGCATCGGCCTCGGGCTGGCCTTCGCCTGGCTCATCGAACGGACGAATGTTCCGTTCCGGCCGGTCTGGCACGTGTTGCTGGCCTCACCGCTTGCCGTCCCGGCCTTCGTCAACAGCTATGGCTGGGTGTCGCTGACGCACCGCGTCGAGGGGTTCGGCGGCGCAGTCCTGATCGTCACGCTGTCGTACTTCCCGCTCGTCTACCTCCCCGTCGCGGCGGCGTTGCGTGGGCTCGACCCGGCGCTCGAAGAAGCCGCGTACTCGCTCAACAACAACCAGTGGCAGACCTTCTGGCGGGTCGTCGTGCCGCAGCTCCACCCGGCCATACTCGGCGGCGCCCTCCTCGTCGGCCTGCACATGCTCGCCGAATTCGGCGCTTTGCAGATGCTGCGCTACCCGACCTTCACGACCGCGATCTATGACCAGTACCGCTCGTCCTACAACGGACCGGCCGCCAACATGATCGCAAGCGTCCTCGTCCTGTGCTGCTTGTTCTTGCTCCTCACCGAGCTGAAGCTTCGCGGCAACCGCCGACTCTCGCGGGTGGGCCGCGGCGCCGCCCGCAAGCCCTCGCCGCATCGCCTCGGCCGGCTGACCGTCCCGGCGCTCTTCGCCCTGGCCGCGCTGGTCGTCCTGGCCCTCGGCGTCCCGCTGGCGAGCCTGATTCGCTGGCTCGTGGTCGGCACGTCGACGGCCTTCCCGCTCGGCGAGCTCGGCACCGCCGCGGCCACCTCGATCTCGCTCGGCGCGACGGCGGCAGTCCTGACCACGGTCCTGGCGTTGCCCATCGCATGGCTCGCTGTTCGCTACCGCGGACCCGCCAGCCACATCGTCGAGCGGAGCACCTACATCGGCAACGCATTGCCCGGCATCGTGGTGGCGCTCGCGCTCGTGACGGTCTCGATCCGCATCGCGCAACCGATCTACCAGACGTATGTGCTCCTGCTGCTTGCCTACTCGATCATGTTCTTGCCGCGTGCTGTCGTGAACGTACGGACGGCTTTGGAACAGGCTCCGCCGCTCCTCGACGACGTCTCGCACAGCCTCGGGGTCGGTGCACTGTCGACGGCCCGACGCGTCACGCTTCCGCTGATGATCCCCGGCCTCGGTGCGGGCGGAGCGCTCGTCTTCCTCGCCGTCGCCACCGAGCTCACGGCTACCCTTCTTCTTGCACCGATCGGCACGACGACTCTTGCCACCCAGTTCTGGTCCAACTCGTCCTCGGTCGCGTATGGCGCCGCCGCCCCATACGCACTGCTGATGGTCCTCATCTCGATGCCGGCAACGTATTTGTTGAGCAGACACGCGAAGGGAACAGCCGCGATATGACGTCACTGACTGTCAGGGGAGTGCGGAAGAGCTTCGGCGCGGTCGAGGTCCTCGCAGGCGTCGACCTCGACGTTCCGGCCGGCGGCATCACCGCTGTCCTGGGCCCTTCGGGCTGCGGCAAGACCACGCTGCTCCGGATCATCGCCGGCTTCCTGCGCGCCGAGGGCGGCAGCGTGGCCTTCGGCGAGCGCGTCGTCGCCGCCGACGACCGTTTCGTGACGCCGCAGAAGCGCCGGGTCGGCTATGTGCCGCAGGAAGGCGCACTGTTCCCGCACCTCGACGTGGTGTCCAACATTGCCTTCGGACTGCCCCGGTCCCAGCGGCGCGGCGCCCATCTGGCCGGGATGCTGGACCTCGTCGAGCTCCCCGCCGGGGTTGCCAACCGCTATCCGCACGAGCTCTCCGGCGGCCAGCAGCAACGGGTCGCATTGGCCCGGGCCCTCGCCCCGAACCCGACACTTGTGCTCCTCGACGAGCCGTTCTCCTCGCTCGATGCCGGGCTGCGCGAAAGCACCGGTCGCGCCGTCGCCCGGGCACTGCGTACGGCCGGGGCAACCGCAGTCCTCGTGACGCACGATCAGGGCGAGGCGCTGTCGCTGGCCGATCAGGTCGCCGTGATGCGGGACGGCCGGATCGCCCAGGTCGCGACCCCGACCGAGATCTACCTCAGCCCGGCCGACCCCGGGATCGCTGCGTTCGTCGGCGGGGCGGCGCTCCTCCCGGCATACATCAACGGGACCGAAGCCAAATGCGCGCTCGGCACGATCGAGGTTCCGCAGCACTCGGCGCAAGGTGACGCGCTCGTCCTCATCCGGCCTGAGCAGATCGTCATCGGCGACGCGACCGGAGGCATCGACGCGCGGGTCTGCGATGTCAGCTACTACGGCCATGACACCGCGGTGCATCTCGACCTGGCTTCAGACGGTCCGTCGGTCGTGGCGCGTATGTCAGGACGCGAAGTCCCGACCCGAAATGCCGTCGTGTCACTCACCGTCGAAGGCCCCGTGACGGTCTTCGAAGCGCCTCCGCACGCCTGATTCACAGTGTTTTCACAGCCCGCCTCTGCTGAGGCAAGGCTAACCTAATAGCATGGTCGCGTGCTCACGCTACCGTCAGCGCCTGCGATTGATGCGGGACGCATCTTCGACCTCGGCGCTTTCGGCGACCGGGTGGCACTCGCGACGGTCGGCGGCGACCTGACATACCGCGAGCTCGACGAACGGGTGCGCGACACCAGCGCTTGTCTCGGCACGACCCGCCGGCTCGTCCTGATCGCGGCCGCCAACGACGCCGACACGATCGTCGCCTACCTCGCAGCGCTCGACGGCGGCCATCCCGTTCTGCTGACCTCGGCCGACAACAGCGCCCATGTCGACAGCGCCATTCGCGACTACGACCCAGACGTGGTGTTCTCCCGCCGAGACGGTGAGTGGCGACTGATCGAACGCCGTGAGGGCACCGCGCACCGGCTGCACCCCGATCTCGCGGTCCTGCTGAGTACCTCCGGATCGACAGGTTCGGCGAAGCTCGTGCGGTTGTCGCGGGACAACATCCGGAGCAACGCGCTCGGCATCGCAGACTTCCTTGGCATCCGGCCCTCGGACCGGGCGGCGACGACGCTGCCGGTGCACTATTGCTACGGATTGTCGGTCGTCAACAGCCACCTCATCGCCGGCGCCGGACTCGTCGTCACCGACCTGTCGGTGGTCGACCCCTGCTTCTGGGACCTGTTCGAGCGCGCAGAAGCCACGACCTTCGCCGGCGTGCCCTACACGTTCGACCTGCTCGACAACTGTGGCTTCGCCGATCTCGACCTGCCGCGACTGCGCTACGTCACCCAGGCCGGCGGCAGGCTCGCCCCCGAGCGAGTCGCCCACTATGCCCGGCTCGGCATCGAACGCGGGTGGGACCTCTTCGTGATGTACGGCCAGACCGAGGCGACGGCCCGTATGGCCTATCTGCCGCCGGAGCTGGCCACCGAGCGGTCCGGCGCGATCGGCATCCCGGTCCCGGGTGGGAGCTTCCGCCTCGAGCCGCTGAGCGACGCCGACACCGAGACCGGCGAGCTCCTGTATGCCGGGCCCAACGTGATGATGGGCTACGCCGAGACGCCGGCCGACCTCGCACACGGTGCGGACGTGGGCGAACTGCGCACCGGGGACATCGCCCGCCGCCACCCTGACGGTCTCTACGAAGTCATCGGCAGGCGGAGCAGGTTCGCCAAGGTCTTCGGACTTCGCATCGACCTCGACGGTCTCGAACGGATGCTCGCCGACCGGGGAATCCCGGCACGCTGCGTCTCGATCGGTGAAAGCGTCCATGCGTTCGGCACGCGTCGCCGCGACCTCGCGACCATCGGGTCAGCCATCAGAGACCATTGCGGGCTCCCAGTCCGCGCCGTCCATACGGCCTTCCTCGCCGAGGATCCGCGAACGGCGAACGGCAAGACCGACTTCGGCGCGCTTGAACGACACGCCCGGGTCCTCGATGGCCGCCGGTCCGACCGGCCGGCGACGCAACATGTCCGGGCCACCGCTGCCTCGTTGCGCGATCTCTATGCCGAGCTCCTCGGTCGCGCCGATGCCACCGAGTCGAGCAGCTTCGTCAGTCTCGGTGGTGACTCGCTGTCGTATGTGGAGCTCTCGGTCCGACTCGGTGAAGTCCTCGGCCGGCTGCCGCGTGACTGGCATACGCGACCCATCAGCGAGCTCGTCGAGAAGTCGCCGGCGAAGCGTCGCCGAGGGACATTCCTCGAGACGACGGTCCTGCTGCGCGCCCTCGCGATCCTGCTGATCGTCGGCACGCATGCCAACCTCTACACGGTCCTGGGTGGGGCCCACCTGCTGCTTGCCGTCGCCGGCTACAACTTCGCCCGCTTCCAGGTCGGTTCGGCGTCCCGCACCGACCGGCTTCGGCGTGGACTCGGCGCCATCGCGCAGATCGCGGTCCCCAGCATGCTCTGGATAGGGCTCGTCACCGCATTAACCCGAACGTATGAATGGAAGACTCTGTTTTTCCTCAACGGGCTGCTGGGCAGCGACACGTGGACGGTCCAGTGGCAGTTCTGGTTCCTCGAAGCGCTGGTCTGGACCCTTGTCGTGGTCGTGGGCGTCCTCGCCATTCCGCGCGTCGACGTGATCGAGCGGGCGACTCCATTCGGTTTCGCGCTCGGCGTCCTGGGTGTGGGCCTGGCGCTTCGATATTGTCAGGCCGGCATCGAGGCCGGTCCGACCGAGCGTTACACCCCGTCGATCGTCTTCTGGTGCTTCGCGCTCGGCTGGACTGCCGCCAAGGCGACTCGTGTGTGGCAGCGCACCGTGGTCAGCGCGCTTGTCATCGTCACCGTGGCGGGGTTCCTCGGCGATGCGCAACGCGAACTGTTCATGGTCGCGGGTGTGCTCCTGCTGGTCTGGATGACGGGGATCCACGCGCCGAAGTTCGTCGCCACCTCACTGGGTGTCGTGGCGAGTGGATCCCTGTTCATCTATCTCACCCATTGGCAGGTCTACCCCCACCTGGAGATGGACCATTCACTGCTTGCGGTCCTCAACTCACTCGCCGTCGGACTGGCGTACTGGCGCGTGACCAGGCGCGGTATGCGCGGGCTCAGCAGGCTGCTGCAGCCGGGCGGACGCTTCGCGACTCAAAAATAGTGCCGGCGCCCGCCGATGCCGCGATCCATGGAACCGAGGATCCACAGGATGGCTCCGACCACGACAAGGATCCCGCCGATGGTGTACAGAATCGGAATGTTGAGCAACGCGCCCAAGACCAACAGAACTACTCCGAGAATTATCACTGAACTCCCCTTCCAGTCGGTGACGTAAGCCGTCTGGGAGTCATTACCCAATTTGGGGCCGGCGAAACGTCTAGCTCTTTGCGTCACGGGCGGCGGCCTTTGTTTCCTTTTCCTTGTGTTCGATCTCGTTGGCTTCCTCGAGCGTCGGCGCGGTGCCTCCCATCGCGGCCGGCACCCAGGCCCCGCCCGCGGGGTGATCGCCGTATGCCGCCTTGACCTGTTCGAGCAGCTCGAGCATCGCCACGCGCAGCGTCTGGGTCAGCGACTCCGCAGTGCCTTCGGCCGGGATCGCCTTGCCGACAGCCACGGCGACCGGTGTCTTGGTCCGGCCCAGCCGGGGCTTCTGACCCTTGGTCGCGATGCGCTGCGAGCCCCATACGATGGCCGGGACGATCGGCACGCCGGCCTCCAACGCCATACGAGCGGCACCGGACTTGAATTCCTTGAGCTCGAAGCTCCGGCTGATCGTCGCCTCGGGGTAGATGGCGACGACCTCGCCGGCCCTGAGCTCGCGGACGGCGGCGACATACGAATCGCGTCCGGCCGAGCGGTCGACGGGGATGACCCGACAACCCCACATCAGCCAGCGGAGCAGGGGGTTCTTCTTCAGCTCGGTCTTGCCCATGAAGCGCAGATGGCGCTTGTCGTGCCTGATGGCCGACATTCCGATGTAGGTGAAGTCGACGTATGACGTGTGGTTGATCGCGATGACCGCGCCGCCCGTGGAACGGATCCTCAGCTCGCCGACACGAGTGGTCTTGTGGCCGGTGACGAGGTTGAAGGTGCGGAGGAACGTCTCGAACGCCCAGTAGATCATGGCGTCAGCCTAGGTCAGAGCGAATCGAGAACGCCAAGAGTCTTTCGCCACGCCTCGGACGAGGGGTCGATGACGACGAAATGGTCGCCGTCGACCTCGATGAGCTCGGCTTGAGCCCCTGCCGCCTTCGCGGCTTTCACGTAGTCGATCGACTGGCTAATCGGGACGGTCGTGTCGGATGTGCCGTGGACGCACCACACCGGGACCTTCAGCGGGATCTGCCTCATGGGGTCGGCGAGCAGATAGCGGTCGTCGTCCTTCCCGCCCAACAGCGCCTCGGCGGCACCTCCACCGAGGTGCAGCTTGCTGGCTTGCGTGAAGTCGAGGACGCCGGCCTGCGCGATGGCGGCGGTCACCGGCACCCTCGGGTCGGCCCAGTCGGTCCCGTCGAGGCCCGGCCGCCCGGCTGCCCATACGGCCAGATGGCCGCCCGCCGAATGGCCGAGCGTGACGACCTTGTCGGTCGGCACGTCCGGGATGTCGGCGAGCTTGTCGATGCCGGCGGCGACGTCGTCGAGGGTATGCGGCCAGCCACCGCCGTTGCCGACCCGGCGGTATTCGAGGTTCCAGGCGATCCAACCCCTGGCGGCCAGGTCCTTGGCGAGGGGCTGGCCGAGGCTGCGGTCGTACTCGGCCTTCCAGAAACCGCCGTGGATCACGACGACCACGCCACGCGGCGTCCCGTCCGGGCGGGTCAATTCGCCGAACTGGGAAGGGTCGTCGCCATACGTGATCGTCTCGACAGTCGAATTGTTCACAGCATTGCCGTCCTTCGGGCGCGGTTGCGTCTCACGTCTGGGGGAGCACGCCGCGACCAGGAATGCGGCTCCCAGGAGTGTAATTGCGCGACGCCGGTCCATCCGCCAAGCAAACAGGAAGACGACCGAACACGCCATTCGACCTGCACCAACGGGTGCAAAGCAGGGGGCCCGTTCCCGGTAGAATCAGATTCCGTCGAGCCCGGAGGAGTGCCCAGGTGAATCCGCACGACCTCGACACCTATCTTCTTGTTGGTTCCGGTGTCCTCGTCCTTGCGATTCTGGCCGTGCGCGTGTCGATGACCGCGGGCCTGCCGAGTCTCTTGCTCTACCTCGGCATCGGCCTGGTGATGGGAAGTTCGGGACTGGGTGTTCAGTTCGCCAACGCGGACCTCGCCCTCGCCCTGGGGCTCGCCGCGCTGGTGTTGATCCTCGCCGAGGGCGGCGTCACCACGAAGTGGGAACACGTCCGTTCCTCGATGCGACTCGGCCTGCTGCTCGCCACGATCGGCGTCACGGTCAGCGTGGTCGTCGTCGCCTTGGCTGGGCACTACCTCCTCGGCCTCGACTGGCAGCTCGCCGTCCTGTTGGCGGCCGTCACCTCACCCACCGACGCGGCCGCGGTCTTCTCGGTGCTGCGCGCGGTCCCACTCAAACACCGCATCTCCGGTGTCCTCGAATCCGAGTCCGGACTCAACGACGCCCCGATCGTGGTGCTCGTCGTGGCCATCAGCGCCGGTGACCTCGCGGACAAGGGGCCCGGCGGATTCCTGCTGCTGATCCTGTTCGAGCTCATCGTCGGTGCGGTCATCGGCTTCGGCATCGGCCGCATCGGGGCACTGACCCTTCGCCTGGTGGCACTCCCTGCCTCGGGTCTCTATCCGATCGCGATCCTGGCCTTCTCGGTCCTCGCCTACGGCACCGCGGCGAGCGTCCATACGAGCGGGTTCGCGGCCGTCTACATCGCGGCGCTCGTGCTGGGCAACGCCGAGCTCCCGCACCGCGCGGCAACGAGGTCGTTCGCCGAGGGAATCGGCTCGCTGGCCCAGATCGGCTTGTTCATCATGCTCGGGTTGCTGGCCAATCCGGGCGAGATCCGTTTGTGGCACGTATGGACGGCCGTCGCCGCCGGCGCTGTGCTCACCTTCGTCGCCCGGCCGTTGTCGATCCTGATCAGTGCGATAGGTCAGAAGTATCCGGCGCAGGAGAAGATCTTCATCGCCTGGGCGGGGCTGCGAGGAGCGGTGCCGATCATCCTGGCCACGATTCCCCTGGCCGCTGACGTCAAGGGTTCGCGCGACCTCTTCAACATCGTGCTGGTCTTCGTCATCATCTACACGCTGGTGCAGGCGCCGACCCTGGGTTGGCTCGCGCGCCGTACGGGCGTCCTGACCGACACCGCCCGCGATGTCGAGGTCGAAGCCGCGCCCCTGGAGAAGATCTCGGCCGACCTGTTGCAGATCCACGTCCCGAAGGGTTCGAAGCTCGCCGGAGTCGAGATCGGCGAGCTTCGATTGCCGCCGGGTGCCTCGATCTCGCTCGTGGTGCGCGAGGGGGAGACGATGGTGCCGCATCGCACGACCCGCATCCGGCTCGAGGACGACTTGCTCATCGTGTCGCCGAGGGCCGTCCGCGAGGCCACCGAGCAGCGGCTCCGCGACGTGGGCCGGCAGGGCCGACTCGCCGGCTGGTGAGTGGCGCCTACGGAACTTCGACGATCGGCAGGCAGAACTCGAGCGTTCGGTCGGACTTGACCGCCCGTGATGCCTTGTTGACCAGGCCCTTGTAGTCGTCGCCGACGACGATGGTCACCCCGGTCGACAGCGTTTGCTTCGGTGCGGCGAACTGGACCTTGTCCTTGAACTGCTTCGAGACGAGCTGGACCAGCGGGCTGTCCTTGTCGGACGTGACGATCGTGACCGTGTTGGTCTTGATGCCGCCGGTGTTGTTGCCGATGTTGCCGCCGAGGAAGCCCTTGCGCTGCAGATTGATGTTGACCCGGTTGGCGAGCCCGGACCGCTGACTCGCATTGAACACGTTGACCTTGATGAGGTTGGGCGTCACTTCTTCACCGGTCTTGACCGTGCGCGGCTCACAGGTCGGCCCCTCCGGGCCGGTGTCTCCCGGTGCGGTGACGAGCTTGACCCCGTATGCGGTGCCGCCGAGGAAAACGATGGCGGCGGTCGCCAATGTGAGTTGTGAGGTCAACCTGTTCATACGTGCCTGCCCATCGTGTAAACGCGTGCATGCACCATATTGCGTTGCTGGAGCGCGGCGCGAACCGCACGGTGCAACCCGTCCTCGAGGAACAGATCGCCCTGCCATTTGACGACGTGGGCGAACAGGTCGCCGAAGTAGGTCGAGTCCTCATCGAGGAGGTGATCGAGGTCCAGTTGTGTCTTCGTGGTCACGAGTTCGCTGAGCCGCACTTGTGTCGGGGGAATCTCGGCCCAGGCACTCTGAGTTAGTCCGTGATCGGGGTATGGCCGGCCGGCATTCACTCGTTTGAAGATCACTCCGTCAGTCTAAACGGGTGGCGTCTGGCTGGCGGTAGCCTTGTGCGCATGACCACGAGTGACGACGCTCAGACCCCGCAAGGTGTCCCCGACAGCTCTGCTCCCGACGACGCTGCCAAGGCGTTGGCCGAGGCCGAGGCCGCCGCTGAAGCCGCCGACAAGCGGGTC
Source organism: Actinomycetota bacterium (assembly GCA_030856025.1). Taxonomy (GTDB): domain Bacteria; phylum Actinomycetota; class Actinomycetes; order Propionibacteriales; family Nocardioidaceae; genus JACMOZ01. The sequence goes on along the minus strand of JALYQD010000011.1, from coordinate 3,311 downwards.
GAAGAACTGAAGGCCGCCGCGGCCGCCAAGATGGCCGGTGAAGCTCCGGTCGCGCCTGCCGCGGAAGCCCCCGCGCCCCCCGCGCCCCCCGCGCCCCCCGCGGAACCCGCGGCACCCGCAGCGCCGTCTGCCAAGTCCAGCGAGATCGTCGAGATCGTCAAGGCCGGCTACTCCTTCGAGGGCACAGCGATCGAGATGGGCGCCCTCGTCGACGGTGAGGCCGTGCCTGAGGCCCAGGTCCGCATCCCGCTCGCGATGCTCAACCGCCATGGCCTCGTCGCCGGCGCCACCGGCACCGGCAAGACCAAGACCCTGCAGGTGTTGGCCGAACAGATCTCGGCCAACGGCGTCCCCGTGTTCGCCGCCGACATCAAGGGCGACCTCTCCGGCATCGCGACGCCCGGCCAGCCCAACGACAAGTTGCTCGCCCGGTGCGCGAGCATCGGCCAGGACTGGAAGTCGGCTGCCTCCCCGACCGAGTACTTCGCCCTCGGCGGCCTGGGCTCGGGCATACCCGTGCGTGCCACGATCGACAGCTTCGGCCCGACGTTGTTGTCGAAAGTTCTCGGCCTCAACGACACGCAGGAGTCGTCGCTCGGGCTGGTCTTCCACTACGCGAAGGGCGCCAATCTCCCGCTGGTCGACCTCAACGACCTGCGCGATGTCCTCAAGTTCCTCAGCGGTCCCGAAGGCAAGGAAGCGATCAAGGAGCTCGGTGGGCTGTCGTCGGCGACGGCCGGCGTCATCCTTCGTGAGCTCATCGGCTTCGCCGACCAGGGTGCAGACGTGTTCTTCGGCCTGCCCGAGATCTCGACGGCCGACTTCCTGCGGACCACCTCCGACGGCAAGGGCATCGTGTCCTTGCTCGAGGTCCCCGGCGTGCAGGACAAGCCCGCGCTCTTTTCGACCTTCCTCATGTACCTGCTGAACCAGTTGTTCAAGGAGCTCCCCGAAGTCGGCGACAGCGACAAGCCCAAGCTCGTGTTCTTCTTCGACGAGGCACACCTCTTGTTCGCCGATGCATCGAAGGACTTCCTTAACACGATCACGCAGACCGTGCGCCTCATACGCTCCAAAGGCGTGGGCATCTTCTTCGTCACCCAGACGCCCAAGGATGTCCCAAGTGATGTGCTGGCCCAGCTCGGTTCGCGCGTCCAGCACCAGCTGCGCGCCCATACCCCTGATGCGGCCAAGGCGCTCAAGGCAACGGTGTCGACCTACCCCAACACGACGTACGACCTCGAGGACGTGCTCACCTCGTTGGGCATCGGCGAGGCAATCGTGACGGTGATGAGTGAGAAGGGTGCACCGACCCCTGTCGCCTGGACGCGCCTGCGTGCGCCGCAAGGCTCGATGGACCCGACCCCGGCCGAGCAGATCCACGCGACGATCAACGCCTCGCCACTGCTCGCCAAGTACGGCACCGCGGTCAACCCGGAGTCGGCGTCGGACAAGCTGGGCGCCCAGGTCGCGGCCAATGCCGAGGCCGCCAGGAGGCAGGAAGAAGCGACAAGAGTCGCCAAGGAAGCCGATCGCATCGCCAAACAGAAGTCACCCACGAGATCGACACGCAAGTCGACTCGTATGTCGCCGGTCGATCGAGCCGTCGGCGAGGCCAGCCGCACCCTGGCCCGCGAGCTGATCAAAAACATCTTCAAACGCCGCTGAACCCTGTTTACCCGAACCCTGTTTGGCAGGGCCGGGTCAGGGAACATATCAGGGACATCCACGGTTGTTTCGAGCAAACATCTTTTGGATGATGAGTCATGGGTTGCTTGCCGATCGTGGGCACCGGACGTGGCTACTGACCCCGACGGGAGGATTCGTGTACGAATCTCTCCGTTCTGCTGCGCGTGCCAAGCAGTTGATTGGCAACGTCGCGCTCTCGGGCCATCACGTCAAGCGCGGCGTCATCGAGCTCGCGTTCCTCACCGTTGTCTATGTCGGTTACAGCGCTTCACGTCTGGTCGCCTCAAATGACTTCCCGGCCGCCCGCGGTCGCGCGATCGAGCTGCTGAACTTCGAAAAGACCTGGCGCATCGCGGCGGAGAAGCCGATCAACAACTTCTTCGCCCGCGAAGACCTGGTCGGCCTGTTCGGCAGCTTTTGGTATGCGACGACCCACTACTTCGTGACAGCCGCCGTCCTCATCTGGCTGTACCGCCGGAGCGCGACCCAGTATGTGACCGCGAGGCGCGCGCTCGTCGTCGCAACGCTCATGGGCCTCATCTTCTATCTGTTGATGCCAACAGCGCCGCCACGACTCATCGACGGCGCCTACATCGACATCCTCCGCCAGCATGCGCAAGCGGGATGGTGGGGCGCGGATGCCTCCGCTCCACGCGGCCTCGGCGGCATGACCAACGAGCTCGCCGCGATGCCGTCACTCCACGCCGGCTGGGCCCTGTGGGTTGCCCTCGTTCTCATCCGCGCCCGGGTCCGACCGATCTTCCAGCACATCAGCATCCTGTATGCGGTGACGACGGCGATCGTGATCGTGGGCACCGGCAACCACTGGGTGGTCGACGCCCTTGCCGGCTGGGTGGTCGTGGGCGCTGGCTTCGCCATCGTGATGGCCTGGGAGGAACGCAGCCCAGTCATCGCGCATGAGGAACTTGCCCTTTTGCCGAAGTTGTCACCGCAGATCGGTATCTCCCGGCTCCGCTACTGGGCGGTCGATGACGCGCCCATGGTTCTCCACGCCTTCGCCGCCGACGGTATGACTCCTCAGCGCCCCGGCTCGATCGAGACGATGGACGACGCCAGGCGCTGGATCGAGGACACCCTGGACGACCACGCATCGGGTTCGGGTTACAACTGGGCGATCGAGACCGACGGCGATGTCGTCGGATCGGTGTCGGTCTCGATCGCCGACGCCGACCGTGGGACCGGTTGGGTCTCTTACTGGACGCTTCCGTCGGCTCGTGGGCGTGGCCACGCATCAGCCGGGCTGCGTCTCCTCGCGGACTGGTGCTTCAGGGAGCTCGGCCTGGCCAGGCTGGAGCTCAAGCACCTCATCAACAATCCCGAGTCCTGCCGGGTGGCCCTTCAGGCCGGCTTCGGTGTCGAGGACCTCGACGGTCAAAAGGTGACGGAACACGGCGCCGGACACCCGGGCATCGAGCTCCACGCCAAGCTTCGGACCGACTGACCCTCTCGGCTGACGCCGGTCAGGCCGTGACGAGCAGACCGGTGGTAAACATGAACGCGAGGCCGAAGACGATGCCGCCTGTGGTCAGCGGGGTGAGTGTCCGCCCGGTGGAGTCCCGCAGCAGCGGCAGCAGCTTGACGGCCACCTGGGCGACGGCGCC
>JALYQD010000007.1 GCA_030856025.1 Actinomycetota bacterium | reverse complement strand
CGATGGCCCTCGTCTCGCCGTTCTCCACGGCGAGCACGAACGAGTAGGAGAAGAAGGCGACCAAACCGATCGCGACCATACCGGCGGCAAGTCCGTCGAGTCCGTCGACGAAGTTGACCGCGTTGGCCGTGCCGACGATCAGGAAGACCGAAAAGATCATCGCCTGGATCTGGTCGAGACCGAGGTAGTTGCCATACAGAGGCAGGTAGACGAACTTCACGCCCATGGCCACAACGATCACGCCGGCGAGCACCTGCCCGGCGAACTTGCTCAGAGCATCGAGCTCATACAGGTCGTCGATCACTCCGACAACACAGATCACCGCACCGCCGATGATGACGGCCAGCGCATCGCCGAAGACTGCTTCGTCGGCGCGCGAGAGAAAGGGCAGGTGGGTCGCGACGAGGTAAGCGGCAATCAGCCCGCCGAGCATCGCCGGACCGCCGAAGTATGGGGTCGGAACGGCGTGCACGTCACGGTCGCGGACTTTGGCGACGGCATGGAAGCGGACGGCGAGCATACGCGCGATGGAGGCGAGCAAATAGGTGACGCCGAGGGCGACGCCGAAGACGACGAGGTATTCGCGCACTAGTCAGGCTCTCCCGCCATCGGTTCGATCGTGTTGTTGAACTCGTGCAAGGTTGCCAGATCGATCGCGCCGTCACGAAGTACCCGCGGTGTCGGGCCGGTGATGTCGAGGATCGTGGACGGTATGCCGGACTTGGTCGGGCCGCCGTCGAGGTAGACGGCCACGCTTTCGCCGAGCATACGCATCGCCTCGTCGACGTTTTGGGCGGCCGGCTCCCCCGTCGTGTTGGCGCTGCTGACGGCGAGCGGCCCGGTCTGCTTGAGCAAAGCGAGGGCGCGGGGGTCGTTGGGCATCCGGACCGCGACCGTGTTGCGGGTCTCGCCGAGGTCCCAGTTGAGGGAGGGCTGTTGCTTGCAGATGACCGTCAGCGGTCCCGGCCACAGCTCGGCGACCATATTGCGCAGGTAGGTGGGTACTTCGACAGCGAGGGCGTCGAGCGTGGTCGGTGCACCGACCAGCACCGGCGGCGGCATCTGCCGGCTGCGGCCCTTGGCATCAAGGAGGCGCTGGACGGCCACCGCGGAAAAGGCATCGGCGGCAAGGCCGTAGACCGTGTCGGTCGGGACCACAACGAGCTTGCCCGCTTCGATCGCCTTCTGCGCGGCCTCAAGGCCGCGATCGTATTCGTCGTCGATGGAGCAGTCGAATTTCACGAGTTCATCCTAGGTGTGGAATCACGTGGCCTTGTGCACGAGGAAGGCGATCACCAGGAACTGGGCGGTGCGGCCGATGAACACCATGAGCAGGAACAACCAGCGTGGCTGCCTGGAAGCGCCGGCCATCACCGTGACCACGGCCAGGGGCGGTATGCCGAACAATGACGACATCAGGACCGTCAGTGCGCCTTCATACCGGCGGTCGAGAAGGCTCAGCAACCAGTCGCTGAACCGCCTGACCTTGGCGAAGAAGGCATTGCGGCTGGGCTTGCGGTCGACGCTGCGGATCTTGGAGCTGCCGGTGCGGGCGAGCTCGAAGACGAAAACCTTGCCGACCAGGGTGCCGACCGACAACGCGAGAATCGCGAAGACGAGATCGACCCGGGTGTTGACGAGCGCGCCCATCGCCACCACGTAGGCCTCGGCGTTGAGGAAAACCGGGAGGAGGGCCGAACCCACACCGAAGGCGAATGCAGCTCCGAGGACGCCAAGGAGTGCCACATCGCCCATGGAGTTACCTTATCGGCGCATACCCAAAAAACTGATCAGGCTCTCTGATCGCCTATCTCAGCTCGACGTCGTCGACGAGCCAGATTCGGTCCCGCTTGACCATGCTCATGATGACGCGGCTCTTGTCACTGCGTGCCTGTTTGTTGGTCTCGTTGCTGATTCGCTGGTCGATGAACATCACGACCCGCACGGAGGAGGCGCTGTCCGCCGTGGCGGCGGCTTCGCTCACCTTGCCGGTGGCGGAGGCCTTGAGCTTCTCGATGATGCCCCGCAACGGCTTGTTAGCATCGCGGTATTGACTGGCAAAGCCCGGGGTCGCGCCCTTGTCTACCCACGCGAAGTCCTGGTCGAGCCGGCTGTGGTCATAGGTCGTCATGGCGACGGCGGACGACTTCGCCGCGGCGAGCGCGTCGGATTCGGCGTCGTCGAGCGCACGGCGGTCGGCAGCGCCACTCCATGTCACGGCGAGAAGGACAAGAGCCACGACCAGAGCTGCGGCCAGCCCGAGAAGAAGCGCAAGGACCGCGCGATCGTTCGTCGCCCGGCTACGAAGACTCGGGGTCTCCGGCTCCCGCTTCAGGGGCGCTGACTTGATGGTCAATGTCTTCATGGACGCTGCTTTCATCGGGCGACAGGTGGAGTATGGGCCGAACCGCGCTGTTGGCCGCCGAACGACCCGGCGCACGCGCCATCGGTCTTGAGCGGTACGCGCTGGGTGTCCTTCGGCTCGCCCGCGGCGTTGCCATAACTGCAGACCATGCCGGGCATCACGAGCATGTTGACGTGGAATCGGCCGTCGTGCAGGGTGTCGGCGAGCCTCCCGGTCCCGGTCGGGAACGTCCTGAGGAGCTCGCGGAAATGGGATTCGCGCGCGGCAGCGACATCGGTCAGTGTCACCGCGTTGTCGAGGAGCACCGGCATCTTGAGTGCCAGCTCGGACACCAGGAGGCGCAACTGCTCGAGCTGCGCCGGGGTGTCCGTCAGCGTCTCGCGGACCTTCGGGTCGTAGTCACGGAGCCACGCGGCAAGGCTGTGTGAGGACGTGGCGAACTCGGCGAACTGCGGAGTCTTGTCCTTCCCCGTCCGGAGAACGGTCCTGCCGCTCTCGAGGGTACGCAGCGTCGCCGGCCAGTTCTCGTCGAGTGTTTTCAGGGTTTCCTGCGAGGCGGTCAGAAGGCGACCGAGGTCGTCGGGCTCGGCGAACGCATCGGCGAGCTCGGCCAGAATCGTCTCGACGTCCTTGTCGTCGACCTGCCCGACCAGCTGGTCCACACTCCCCAGCGCCTTGGCAACCGATGTCGGTGTCGCCGTGTCCGCCTTGCCGATCAGATGGCCGTCCCTGAGATAGGGCGGTCCCTCCGAACGCGGCTGGATGTCGAGGAACTGTTCGCCCGCCGGTGACAACGATCGGACCGCCGCAATCGAATCGGCCGGTATGCGGCGGTCGGTGTCGAGGCTCGCCTTGACGACGACATTGGCTCCATCGAGCCGGATGTCGCCGACCGTCCCGACCCGGACTCCCCGATAGGTGACGCCTGAGCCTGAGAACAGTCCGCCCGTCTCGTCGAGGGTGATCGTGAGGGTGTCGGCCTGCTTGGTCAGCGAACGGCCGAGGACACCGCTGTAGAGATATCCGATGGCGAGGACGAGGGTCACCGTGAGTGCGCATGCCGAGAAGAGGTGCTTGACGGCGATCTGACGTCTCATGGCGTCCACCCTGCCGGTCCACCGAGGAGTCCGCCGAGTCCGATGTCGGGCTGCTTCGGCGTCGTGCCCTGCGAGGGCAGGAGCCCGAGATCGGGCAACCCGAGGTCGGGAAGGCCCGGCGTGTCCAGGGTCGGAAGGCCGCCCAGACCGGGCACTTCGGCCGGTACGCCCAGCCCGATGCTGTCGTCGAAATAGAGATACGTGTTGAGGTAGTCGGTTGGCACACCGCGATCGAGGAGCTCGGCGAAACGTACGAGATCACTCAATCCCGGACCGAACTCGTCCTTGACGACCAGCAACTCATCGAGGATCGGGCCGGTCTGGCGCAGGATCTCGAGGATCTGCTCGTGGGTCCGGTCCACCACGCGCTGCGACACCGAGCCCAAGCCCTTGATGCCGACGAGGAGGTCGGAAAGTTCTTCGGTGTTGTCGCGGAGCACCTTGGCCGCCGGGGCAACATCGCGGAGGGCGGCATTGATCGTCGATTCACGCTTGTTCATCTGGGTCGACACCGAGGCCAAAGCGGCGAGCGCGCGCTCGATGTCACCGCTGCTCGATTCGAATGCCGCCGTCGTCGTGGTCAGCCGGGTCAGCAGGTCGCGCGCATCCAGTTCGCGGCCGTCGAAGGCTTTGTTGGTCTCCCGGACGATCGAGCGCAGCTGACCGAGGTTTCCGCCGTTCAACAGCAACGAGGCTGCCGCCATCGAGTCCTCGATGCTCGGCGCCGTGCTGGTGGCTTCGGTGCCGAGGACATCGCCGTCGGCAAGCGCCTCGCCGGACTTCGGGTCGTCGATCTCGACGTACAGCTCACCCAGCGGCGTGGTCGATCGCAAACGGGCCGTGGCTCCCTTGTGAAGTCTGTTCGCAGAGCGCAGCTCGAGCCCGATGCGCGCCTTGAAGTCACGCGATTCCACCGTACGGACCTTGCCGACGGGCACGCCGTGGAGCTTGACCTGGGCACCGATCGGGAGGTTGAGGGCATCGTCGAAAACGGCGGAAATGCGATAGCTGGCACCACTGACAGAGGTGCCGGGCAACGGTAGGTCGTCGGCGCCGACACCACACCCGGTCAGCACGAGCGAGGCCAGAACGATCCCCAGGCGGGCTTTCATGGGCTCACCCCCGCCAACAGGTCGAGGATCTTGAAGAGCGGGACCTTCGAGAAGTCGAGCGAATCGCAGGCGCCACCGGGAATCTCACTGCAAAGCGCCTTGGCCGCCGTTTCGCCCGGGATCAGGTCGCCCGGGCGCACCTTCATGGTCAGCCGGTCATCGGAGTCGACGGCACGGTCGACATTCTGCATCATGAGCGGCATGACCTCGAGCGTCTCGCCCAGCTGCTTTTGGTGATCGAGGAGTGTCCGCGACAGCGTGGCGATGTCGTCGAGCTGGTCACCGATCTCGGCACGGTGGTCGCGCACGAAGGAGGCAACCTTTTTGAGTGTCGCCGCAAGGGCATCGAAGGTCTCCTGCAACAGGAGGTGCTCGTCGTCGAGCATCTTCGTCGCATCCGTCACATTGTCACTGAAATCGCGCACGGTCTTGTCGTTGGCGGCCAGCGCCTTGGTCAGGGTGTCGAGATTGTCGAGGATCGCGGCACCGTCCCCGGTGTTGCCGTTGACGGCTTCCAACGCCTCAGAAAGGTCGGCGACGGTCTGCGAAATGCGTTTGCCATTGCCGTCAAGGACATCGGCCCCGACCGACAGGACGTCTGTCAGCGCGCTCGCCTTGTCATCTGGTCCTGCCAGCGTGCCGGTCAGACTGTCGATCGACGAGAGCAGCTCGTCGAACTCGACCGGATTGCGAGTGCTCTTGAGGGCGATCAGCGTGCCGCTCTTCATCGTCGCGCCGCGGTCATAGACGGGGGTCAACTCGACATAGCGGTCGGTGGCCACCGACCGGGAGACGATGACTGCGCCCGCATTCGAGGGGACCTTGACGCCGGGGTCGACCGACATCGTGACCCGCACGATCGGGCCCGCGGGGTCGATCTTGGTCACGGTGCCCACCTTGACGCCGAGGACGCCCACGTCGTTGCCGACGAAGAGTCCGGCCGCATCACTGAACTCGGCGGTGATCTTCGTATCGTTGCCACCGCAGGCGCTCATCGTCGAGGCCATGAGGGCGATCAGGAGCAGCCCGGCGATCCTTCGCATCATTGGCAGCCTCCCGAGGGATTGAGGCAGGAGAGGTTGTCGGGAACCGCCACCGGCACATGGAGGTCCATCCACGGTCCGTTGCCTGTGGCATTCGCGAAGTATCTTGACGTCGAGGCGAGTCCGTCGATCGATGCGCCCAGGCCTTTCTCGTGATCGCGCAGGAGCTTGAGCGTCGAAGTCAGGTCCTTCATCAGGGCGGCGAACTGGGCGTCGTTGTCGTCGATGACGCCGGAGATCGCCGTGGCCAGCTTTTGGCTGTCGACGAGCATCTGGTGGATGGTCTCGCGGCGGGCCACGAGCTCGGCCAGGACCAGGTTGGACTGCTTCATCACCTCGACGATGTCGTCGCTGTTGGCAGCGAGCTTGCCGGTCACGGTCCGCGTGCTCGCGAGCAGCGTACGCATCTGGTCGGCGCGATCCGCGGCGACGCGCGACAGCTTGGACACGCCCACAAGCGCTTCGCGAGCCGCATCGGGTGTTCCCCTCAGCGCCTCGGCCATGACCGTGAGGGAGGCGGAGATCTTCTTGCTGTCGAACTCCTCGAGAGATGTGCCCGCCGATTCGATGACGTCCTGCAGATTGAACGGCACCGTGGTCTGCGCAAGCGGGATCGCGTCGTTGCGGAGTGCCCCGGCACCCTTCGGTGTCACGTTGAGGAAGTGGGTGCCGAGAAGGGTCAGGACCTTGACGTCGGCGGTCGTGGCGCTGCCGAGGCGAATCTTCCGGTCCAGAGTGAATTCGATCCTGACCTCGTGGCCGTGGAGCGAGATGCCGGTGACCTCGCCGACGTCGACGCCGGCGACCTGCACCGATTCGCCGACGCGCAGTCCCGCCGTGTGCTCGAGGTAGGCCGAATAGCGCTCCTTGCCGAAGGACGCCGTGCTGATGAAGAGGAGCAGGAGCGCCATGACGAGCAGGCCGATTCCACCGGCGATGCCGACGCGATAGTTGTCGTATGCGCTCAGAGGCTTCATCGGCACACCGGCGAGTAGGGTCCGTCAGCGCCGCCGAGGTTGACTTTCGTCGACCCGAGCCCGACCGCGATGTTGCACATGTAGATGTTGAGCCACGTGCCGTGCGACATCGGCCGTGAGAAGGCGCCGGTGGCCAGAGGGAGCTTGTCGAGGACGCCGGCGACCTGTTCCCGATTTTCGACGACCGTCTTCGAAAGCCGCGTGAGCGTCTTGAGGTCCCGGGCGAGATCGGGACGCGCCTCGGTCACGAGGTCCTCAGTGGCAGCCGACAGGTCGCTGAGGCCGTCAATCGAATCCCCGATGGTCGTGCGCTGCTCGGCGAGGGCGGATGTCAGGGCGCGCAGCTCGTCCACTGTGGTGTCGAACTCCTTGCCGTGATCGGCGAGGTTTTCGAGCACGGGCGTCAGGTTGTCGATGACGCGCCCGAAAACCTCGTCATTGCTTGCCAGGTTCGTCGACATCGACGCCGTCTGCTCGAGCAGGCTCTCGATCGTCCCGCCCTCACCCTGCATCACAGCCACTATGGAGCCGGCGAGCTTGTTTACCTCGGTCGGTTCGAGCGTCGCGAACAGTGGTTCGAAGCCATTGAGGAGGGCCGTCAGGTCGAACCCTGGACTCGTCCGGGATTCCGGGATCGTCGTACCGGCCGCCTGAGCCACGGAGTCCCCCGTACCCGGCACCAGCGCAAGATAGCGCTGTCCCAACAGGTTTTGATAACGCACGATCATCGATGTGTTCCGGTAGATCGGCTGGCGCTCGGCGAGGATGAACCCGACATTGGCCCGTCCCCGCGCATCCACCTCGACGGACTGGACCCTCCCGATCGACACGCCGGCGGCGCGTACGTCGTCTCCGGCGCGCAGACCGCTGACGTTGGTGAAGACGGCCGAGTAGTCCCGGTGGTCGCCGCCCACCTGGTTGGACATCGTGTTGTAGAGGATCGACAGCATCACGAGGGACACGGCCGAAAAGATCCCGAATTTGATCGCGGTGCGCTTCACTGGTCTCCCCCAGCCGGGTCGGCTATCAGAGGGCGGGACAGGAGTTCGGCGATACCGCCGCCCTCGGCGTCGAATTGGTCCAGTCGCTCCCGCAATTGCTTCACCAGGGCCTCGTCGACGTCAGGGGCCGAAGGAGCCAATGGACCCGTCGATGACCCGTCCGCACAGTTGTCGCCCTGGGCCTTGCCGTAGCGAGGGCAGTCCGCGCCTGTGTACTGAGCGCCTCCGGACGTGATGATGTGGGTGTCGGTGCTGAGCCACGGACCGTCGGAGAGCGCTTCGGAGCCGCGCTTGCCGAAGCGAACGAAGGAACGGAACCCCGGTGCGATCCCGCTGCGCCCGTCATACAGGGCGTCGACGATTGTCGCGGACTGTCGGATCGTGTCGATGATCGGTTGCTCCTCGTTTGTGAGGAAACGATCGGTCTCGCTGACGAGTGCGCCTCCACCGGTCAGCAACGCAGTCAGCTCGGTCTTCCTGGCGGTGACGGTCCGGGCGGTCACGAGACCGTCGTCGACGGCATCGAACAGGTCGGGGGCATGACGATCGAGCGTCTCGAGGTTGTCGGCGAGAAGGCGGATGTCCTCGCGCAGCAACGGCAGATGGGGGTTGAGCCGGGCAAGGTATTCCTCCAGGCGGGTCATCGAGGTCCCGATCTCGGTGCCGCGTCCCTCCAGCGCCTGCGAAATGGCCGCAAGGGTCGTGGAGAGCTCGGCCGGGTGGACGGCCGTGACGACGCGGTAGACGTTGTCGAGTGTCGTCTGCAGCTCGAGCGTCTCGGCGCTGTCGTCCTGCAGGACGGTCTGGCCGTCACGCAACGCGGTGGCCTTGTCACCAGCGGGTGCCACCAGGTCGACATACGACGTGCCGAAGACGGTGGCGGGCAGGATCCGGGCTTTCGCGGCAGCCGGTATGCGATCCGCGTCGCCCTTGTTGAGGATGAGCCCGATCTCGACACCGCTTTCGACGATGCGGATACCGGAAGTCTTGCCCACGATCACTCCGCGCGACTTGACGTCGGCGCCGGTCGTCAATGAACCGCTGGCGTCGTCGACCATCGCGCGGACGGTCACGGTGTCACCGAAAACCCCTTTCATGTATGCCGTGGTCAGCGCGAGCACCAATGCCCCCACGATGAGCGTGGCTGCGCCCCGAAGGATCAACGCCGGGCGGCCACCGACACCTCGCCCCAGAAATTCCTCCACGGCTACCCCGAGATCCTGACGCCGGGATCGGCGCCCCAGAAGGCGAGCGTCATGATCATGTCGATGACGACGACGAGCACGATGCTCGCGCGGATCGCCCGACCGGTGGCTTCGCCAACACCCTGCGCTCCGCCCGTGGCCGTGAACCCGAACCAGCAATGGACCAGGGTCACGACGAGGGCAAAGATGACGATCTTGACGACCGACAGGGCGATGTCCGTGGGGTTGAGGAAGGCCTGGAAATAGTGCAGGTAGGTGCCTTGCGGTTGGTGGAAGATCAGCGTCACGGAGATCTGGGTCGCGATGTATGAGCCGATCAGGCCGACGAGGTAGAGGGGCAGGATGGCGAACATGGCGGCCAGGACCCGGCTCGTGACGAGGAAGGGAATCGGCTCGACTCCCATGACCGCGAGCGCGTCGATCTCCTCGCTGATCCGCATCGAGCCCAGCTGCGCGGTGAAGCGGCAACCCACCTGCGCCGCCAGGGCGAGGGCCGCGATGAGTGGCGCGAGCTCGCGGGTGTTGACCGTCGCGGACACGAAGCCGGTAAGCGGCGACAACCCGATGAGCTCCAGCCCGTTGAATCCTTCGATGCCGAGCGACGTGCCGGCCGACAGGGACAGCAACACCATGACGCCGATCGTGCCGCCGCCGACGACGAGGGCACCGCTCCCCCAACTGATATCGCTCAGGATGCGGAAGACCTCACCGCGATAACGGCGCAGACACCGCGGGATCGCCCCGAGCACCCGTCCCACAAACGTCGCCTGCGCGCCGAGCAGCTGGAGCCCGTTCCCGGGCTTGGCATATATGGGTGTGCCCATCACGCCACGCCCTGCGGGACCAGGGAGACATACGCCTGCGTCAGGCCGACATTGACCAGCGCCAGGAGGATGAAGCTCAGCACGACGCTCTGATTGACCGCGTCCGCGACGCCTTTGGGGCCGCCCGTCGCCGTCAACCCCTTGTGCGAAGCGACGATCGTGGCGATGAATCCGAAGATCGCCGCCTTGCCTTCGGCGAGCCAGAGGTCCGTCGGTTGGGCGAAGCTGGTGAACGAGCCCAAATAGCTGCCGGAGCTCACGGCTCCCGTCCCGACATTGAGGGCGAATCCGGTGAGTATGGCGGCGACGGCGACGACAACGTTGAGGAGCAGGCCGACGGCGACGGCCGCGGCGAGGCGGGGTGCCACCAGGCGTTGCACGGGGTTGAGGCCCATCACCTCCATGGCGTCGATCTCTTCGCGGACCGTCCGTGCACCGAGGTTGGCGCAAATGGCCGAGCCGACGGCGCCGGCGAGGAGCAACGAAGTGACCAGGGGCGCACCCTGGCGCAAGATACCGATCCCGTTGACCGCGCCGGTGAACGACGAGGCGCCGATCTGTTCGGCGACCGCTCCCACCTGGACCGCGACGATGATGCCGAATGGGATCGCGACGAGAATCGTCGGCAACAGGGAAACCCGTGTCATGAACCACGCCTGTTCGAAGAATTCCTCCCACGCGAAGCGCCGCTTGAGGATGTCGGTCACGGCAAACCACGACGCCTTGAGGGCGAGCAGGATCATGGCACCGGACGTGGCGACGCCTTGGTCCAACTTTCCGCGCACGAAGGAAGCAGATCCGTTGATCACACTCACGTCTTTGGGCCCACCTGGGTTTTCGGGGAGGGAATCTGCATTACGGCACTCAACGAGAGTGCGGACGATATGTCACCCCGGACCTTGAGCGCGCCGCGAATGAACGCCATGGTCGGGTTGAGATTGCCGGTCGCGAGCTTGAGGAATTCTGCGCCGCCGAGGGCGATGGTGGCCTTGCGCTCGCCTTCGCCGTCCTTGGTGACTGTGCAATTGCCCTTGTCGATGGAAACGAGGTAGCGATCGGCGTCATCGGGTCCACCGCCGATCTTGAACCCCACGCCCAGCGTCATGTTCTTGGCACGATTGGCGTCGATGTATTCAGGAAATCTGCGGAAGATCTCTTCGAGGATGACGCCGCGGAACCCGCCCTTCATGACGTCCCGCAAATAGGAGTCCTTCGACTCCGAAACCACCGCGGCAACCTCCACCGCATCGAGCGCAGCCGGGTTGACGGCGATGTCGTCCGAACCGGGCACCCGGAACACCCCACCGATCTGGAGGGCGAGGGCGTCATCGCCTTCGACGCGCAAACGGCCGGAAAGCAGCAACAATGCGGCACTCGCCGTACCGGACACGAGTCGGACGAAGTCCAGGGCGCCGGTCGAAATGGTCACGTCGGGCTTGCCTGAACCTGCGGGCGAGACGTCGACCTCGCCACCGCCGAACTCTGCGTCATAGCGGTCATCGGCGCCGCGGGGTCGTGTCACCACGAAACGGACGCGGCCCTTCACCTCGGCCAGGCGCTCGGGGACGGCGAACTCCTGAAAGCGGTTGAGCCCGGCGTCGACGGCCGCTTCCCTGAGTTCGTCGTCTTCGATGAGCTTCCTGAGCTCGGAGTCAGCTGCCGTGCTCACGAGCCGGGCGATGTCCTCGGCATTTCCGGTCGCGAAGAACTGGGCGATGTCCTTGCCGGACATGGTGCTGAGCATTGCCGAGAGTTCGGACACCCGAGGCTCCTCCGATACAATTCCTACCCATTGGTAGAATTTTCATACCGTAGGGTAGGAACGTGTCGCCGTCAACAGCTTCGCCAAAGAAGACCGGTCCCGGTCGTGCTGCGCACCTCGGACCGGAACGTCGACGTCCTCTTGTCCTCGACGCCGCCCTGGAGGTCCTCCTCGCACGCGGCTACTCGGGCACGACAATGACGGCCATCGCCGAGGCGGCGGGCGTCACCAAGCCGGTCGTGTACGAATGCTTCGACAGCAAGGACGACGTCCTGCGCAGTCTCCTCAAGCGTGAGGAGAAACGCCTCCTGGACGGCGTCGAAGCCGCTTTGCCCTCGGAGCTCGACTTCAGCGATCTGCCGGGGTTGCTCACCGCCTCGTACGCCGCATTCTTCGCTGCCGCGGCCGACGCCCCGGACTCGTGGCGCCTGGTGTTCGAGACGCAGCGTGGACTCCCCGACGCCTTGGCCGAACGCATCCGTCGGGCGCGAACGGTCATCGTCGATCAGATCCAGCAGATGGTCCGGGCATTCGTGTCCTCGCGCGACTCCTCGCATCCCGAACGCGAATCAGCCGTCATCGCCGAAATCCTGGTCAGCGCCGCCGAGTCCGGGGCACGGGTGCTGCTTTCGGCCGGTACTGATGACGATTCGTGGACACCGGACGAGCTCGCCGCGTTCATCAGCTCGGGACTTCTCAAGACCTGGGTCTAGCCTGCGCGGGTAGCCGTCACGAAACGGGGCCGGTCGGCGTAGTCGGTGTTGTCACGTACTTGCGTCCATCGACCGGTGGCGCTGAACACCGACGGCGCCGATTCGCCCTGGGCGTCGGCGTGCTCGACGGCCACCACTCCCCCGGCCTTGAGCAGTCGGCGCGCCGTCGATTCGACAATGTGCATGGCGTCGAGCCCGTCGTCGCCCGACCACAGCGCGAGTGAAGGATCGTGGTCGCGGACCTCGGCCTCGACACTCTCCCAGGCATCCAGCGGGATGTAGGGCGGGTTGCTGACGACGATGTCGACCGTGCCGTCGAGCTCGGCGAAGGCGTCGGCCATGTCGCCCTGGCGCAGGTCGACACCGGTGCCGGCGAGATTGCGGTGTGCCCAGCCGAAGGCGACCTCATCGAGCTCGACTGCGTGGACCCGTGCGCCGGGGACTTCGTCGACGAGGGACAACGCGATTGCGCCCGAGCCCGTGCAGAGGTCGACGATGACCGGGGAGTCGACGGTCTTGGCGCGTTCGATTGCCCAGCCGGCGAGCAGCTCGGTCTCGGGTCGCGGGATGAAGACGCCGGGGCCGACCTCGAGGTCGACATAGCGGAAGGCGGCGCTGCCGGTCAGGTGCTGCAGCGGTTCGCGGTTGGCCCGGCGCTCGATGAGTGCCTTGTATGCCGAGTACTGGATGTCGTTGGGGCGGGCCGAACGCAGGAGCACGAGTCGGGGGATGCCCGTGACGTGGCTCAGGAGGAGCTCGGCGTCGACCCGTGGTGACGCGACACCTGCCGCGGTCAGTCGTTCCGTGGCGCTGGCGAGGAGCGGCTCGACGCTCACGACCCGGCCTCCACCGCGGCCAGGCGGTCGGCGAGGTCGGCTTCGATCAACGAGGCGATGACGTCGTCGAGGGCGCCATTCATGACCTGGTCCAGGTTGTAGGCCTTGAATCCCGTGCGGTGGTCGGAGATCCGGTTCTCCGGGAAGTTGTAGGTGCGGATGCGCTCGGAGCGGTCGACCGTGCGGATCTGGGACTTGCGCGCATCGGAAGCCTCGGCGTCTGCCGCTGCCTGAGCGGCTTCGAGCAGTCGCGAACGCAGGATGCGCATCGCTGCTTCCTTGTTCTGCAGCTGGCTCTTCTCGTTCTGGCAGCTCGCGACGATTCCGGTCGGCACATGGGTGATGCGCACGGCCGAGTCGGTCGTGTTGACGCTCTGACCGCCGGGGCCGGACGAACGATAGACGTCGATGCGAAGGTCCGCGTCGTGGATCTCGACATCGATGTCCTCGGCTTCGGGCATGACGAGCACTCCCGCGGCGGACGTATGGATGCGGCCCTGCGACTCGGTCACGGGTACCCGCTGGACGCGGTGCACCCCGCCCTCGAACTTGAGCATCGCGAACGGCGCTTCACCGGGTTCGGGGGTGCCTTTGGCCTTGACCGCCAAGGTCACGGACTTGTAGCCACCGAGGTTTGACTCGGTGGAGTCGAGGATCTCGGTTTTCCAGCCCTTGTGCTCGGCGTAGCGCAAATACATGCGCAGAAGGTCGCCGGCGAACAGTGCAGACTCCTCGCCGCCTTCGCCACCCTTGATCTCGAAGATCGCGTCCTTGGAGTCAGTGGCATCGCGCGGCACGAGCAGGCGCTGCAGTCGTTCGGCCAGCTCGTGGAGCTTGGGTTCGAGGGTGAGGGCTTCGGCCGCGAACGATTCGTCCTCGCTCGCGAGCTCGCGCGCGGCTTCGAGGTCGTCGCCGACCTGTTGCCAGTCCCGGTAGGTCCTGACGATCGCGGTGACTTCGGCATAACGCTGGCCGAGTTTCTTGGCCAGTCGCGCGTCCGAATGGATCGACGGATCCGACATCTTGCGTTCGAGTTCGGCGTGTTCGGCAACCAGTGTCTCGACGGCTTCAAACATCATTCCTCCTCAGAACTCCGGCCAAAGAATCCGCGTTGGCGGACATGAGAAAACGGCGCCGACCCTACGAAAGAATCCGTGGGGGCCGGCGCCGCACAGTCGCTGTTTGTTGGCCGCTATTTCTTGGCGTAGCGCTTCTCGAAGCGAGCCACACGGCCGCCGGTGTCGAGAATCTTCTGCTTGCCGGTGTAGAACGGGTGGCATGCCGAGCAAACGTCGGACTTGATCACGCCGGACGTCGCGGTGCTGCGAGTCGTGAACGTGTTGCCACAGGTGCAGGTCACCTGAGTGTCAATGTATTCGGGATGAATGTCGCGCTTCATGTTTTCCTCTCGAGAGGTCGCTGGGTCGGTTCCGCGGATGCGGTCCGTGAACCAGAACCAAGGGTTAAGTGTGCCATCTTGACGCCTCGTAACGCCAATCGGTTGTGTAACGTCGGGGACCCCCGTCGCATTCCCCGATCAGGCGGGGAGCAGCGTCTCGATGTCGGCAGAAATGTCCTCGGGCTTGGTCGTCGAGCCATAGCGCTTGACCACCTTGCCGTCGGCGTCGATGAGGAACTTCGTGAAGTTCCAGCGGACCTTGCTGCCCAACGTCCCCTTCTTCTCCGAGCGCAGCCATTTGAACAGCGGGTGGGCATCGGATCCGTTGACATCGACCTTGGAATACAGCGGGAACGTCACACCGAAATTGAGTTCGCAGAAGTCGGCGATGTCGTCGTCGCCGCCGGGCTCCTGGCCCCCGAACTGGTCACAGGGGAAGCCGAGGACGACGAGCCCGCGATCGACATACGTCTTGTAGAGCTCCTCGAGCCCCTTGTATTGCGGGGTGAATCCGCACTCCGAGGCGGTGTTGACCACCAGGAGCACCTTGCCCTTGTAGTCGGCGAGGGCATGGTCGGCGCCCGAGTTGGTTGTGGCAGAAAAGTCATAAACCGTCGTCATGCCTCAAGCCTATGATGTGTCCCCAACTCGCGCATGTCGGGCATTCCACCAACGACGAAGCCGGCCGGCCAGACCCATTAGGGGTCCGACCGGCCGGCTTGAACGCACACCAGGGGGTTGGCCGTTTGTCAGTCCTCTTCGGACGAGCGTCCGGTCTGCAGCATCGTCTTGTTGATCTGCATCAGGAACTCGATGTTGCTCTTGGTCGACTTGAGCTTGCCGATCATAAGCTCGAGGCCTGCCTGTCCGTCAAGCCCAGACAGGACGCGGCGGAGCTTCCAGACCACGGCGAGCTCGTCCTTGGCCATAAGCAGCTCTTCGCGACGCGTGCTCGACGCGTCGACGTCGATGGCCGGGAAGATGCGCTTGTCGGCGAATTCACGGCGAAGGCGGAGCTCCATGTTGCCGGTGCCCTTGAACTCTTCGAAGATGACCTCGTCCATACGCGAACCGGTTTCGATCAGCGCGGTGGCGAGGATCGTCAGCGAGCCGCCGTCTTCGATGTTGCGCGCAGCACCGAAGAACTTCTTCGGCGGGTAGAGCGCCGAGGAGTCGACACCACCGGACATGATGCGTCCGCTGGCAGGTGCGGCGAGGTTGTAAGCACGGCCGAGGCGCGTGATCGAGTCGAGCAGCACGATGACGTCGTGACCGAGCTCGACGAGACGCTTGGCACGCTCGATCGCGAGTTCGGCAACAGTCGTATGGTCGTCGGCCGGCCGGTCGAAGGTCGAGGCGATGACTTCGCCCTTGACCGTGCGCTGCATGTCGGTGACTTCTTCAGGACGTTCGTCGACGAGGACGACCATGAGGTGGCACTCGGGGTTGTTGACGGCGATCGAGTTGGCGATGGCCTGGAGGACCATAGTCTTGCCGGCCTTGGGCGGCGACACGATCAGGCCGCGCTGGCCCTTGCCGATCGGGGCGACGATGTCGATGATGCGGGTCGTGAGGATGTTGGCATCGGTTTCAAGGCGCAGGCGCTCCGAGGGGTAGAGCGGCGTCAGCTTGGAGAACTGGACGCGCTTGTTGGCCTCATCGATCGTCATGCCGTTGACCGAGTCGATGCGGACCATCGGGTTGAACTTTTCCTTGCGCTCGCCTTCGCGAGCCTGGCGAACCTGGCCGACGACGGCGTCGCCCTTGCGAAGGCCCCACTTGCGGACCATCGAGAGCGAGACATAGACGTCGTTCTCGCCAGGCAGGTAGCCGGACGTGCGGACGAACGCGTAGTTGTCGAGGATGTCGAGGATGCCCGCGGCGGGGATCAGGACGTCGTCTTCGCTGATGACCGGCTCGCTCTCGGGCCCGCGGTTGCCGCCCTGGCGGTCGTTGCGGTTGCGATTGCGGTTGCGATTGCGGTTGCGACCGCGGTTGCCGCCGAACTCGTCGTCCTCGTTGCTGCTGGCGCCACCCTGGTTCTGGTTGCCGCCCTGGTTGCGATTGCGGTTTCCGCCACCATCGTTGTTGCCCTGGTTGCGGTTGCGGTTGCCGCCATCGTTGCCCTGGTTGCGGTTGCCGCCATCGTCGTTGCGGTTGCCCTGGTTGCGGTTGCCGCCATCGTCGTTGCGGTTGCCCTGGTTGCGGTTGCCACCGTCGTCGTTGCGGTTGCGGTTGCGGTTGCCGCCACCGTCGTTGCGGTTGTCGCTCTCGTCGAACGATTCGTCCGCAGCGGCGGGAGCCTGCTGCCTGGCTTCAGCCTTGGGGGTTTCAGTCTTGGGGGTTTCAGTCTTGGGTGCCTCAGC
>JALYQD010000137.1 GCA_030856025.1 Actinomycetota bacterium | reverse complement strand
GACCACACGAGCAACACCTCTCACCAGCGGTGTTGCAACGACCGATCGAACTCGCCTCCCCTTACGGGACGCCCGGTGAACGGCCCCTCTTGCGGGATGCACAGTTCTGAGGCCGCGCCCTTTGGCGGCGAAAAGACGCAGAACGAGCAAGGCGGCCAGGAAGCCGTGGTCGGAATGGCGTGCCGTGGCTCGTGGTGACGTGGCCACGAGTAGTCACTCGTCAATGGGCTTCCAGCGCCCATCCGTCTCCATATCCGGGTGTTGTGGGAGTTCTGACGGCGCCGCGTTGTACTTGTCGCTCACTGTGGTCACGTACTCATTCACCATGAGCTCCAACTGGGGCAGGCGAGCGTTGACGCTGGTCATGTGCTCTGCTTTCAAGCCTGTCTGCATAATGAACCCCAGCTCGGCCAACCTCGTAATCTCGACGTCCAGTCTCTCGGCCCCTTCGACGGCCCACGACGGCCCGAGCACTCGAAGAGCAAGGACCGAGCCGCGGAACTCGTCCTTCGACCGATTGAACTCGTCCATCATCGCGTCGAGGCCCTTCGGCGCGCTCCCGTATTGGGATTTCAAGTAGATGCCGTGAAGGAGCGAGCGAATCAGTGCTGCCGTGTCACGCGCCAGTCTCACCGTGTGGAGCACTCGTTGCCGCGCGTCGGCATCGGCGGCTCGTTGCGCCTCGCGTTCAGCGGTGCCGCGCAAGGTGTGCTGATTGAGCCACCAGCCGATCACGATGCCCACGGGACCAACGAGCCACGGAACAATCTCTTTCAGCATGCGTCGCAGGCTATGCCAGTGGCCTAACACCACGTACGTAAGCCTGACCCGGAGCAATTTCCGCAGGGCACATCGGCTCGTCGTGGCCGCGTCCGAAGGCGGCGGAATGACGCGGTTAGGAGGCGGCTGAGTGCGCATCTCCGCCGGCCGCCGCGCGCAAGCCGCGCCGACCTCGACCAGCTCGTTCTCGACGAACCGCTGATGGATCGGCAGGACGGCGAGGGGTCGACCTGCTCATAGCCCTTCGCCAGCTCCCTCCATCGTGTGGTCGCTGTCGAGAGCAGCGAGTGCGAGGTTCCACGCAAACTTCGCGTGGTTGACGACGGTCAACCGCGGGACAGGCAAAGGCGGCAATAGAAGTTCGACCGCACCGGGTTTCCGCGCGCCGAGGAACTCTAGGAGCCCAGGGCCTCAAGGAGGTCTTGCGCCAGCAGTGTCACACTCTCGGAGACGGCAGTTGGGTCACCGACCAGCTCCTCCGCAGCGCCAGCCATGAGGGACCCGCGAGCACCTGCTCCTTGCGCGAAGAGCTCGCGGAGTTGGTCGAGCGCCTCGCGTGTCACCGCCTTGCTGACACCTTCGCCCAGCAAACGACCGATCGCTTCAACGAATACCTGCGTCTCGACTGCCCTAAGCAGACGGTAGACGTCGTGGGCGTCCTTATTGTCCTGCCTCGACGGGGTGTCGAGCCGGTCGTGGATCTTGTGCAGCTTCGCCACCAGCAGCGCTGCCGGCCCGGCCACGGGGACCTCGAACTCTCGAGAGTCGGCTGCAGGATCGACCGCTCGGATGACCATCTTGGAGTTGTCGATCAACGTCGCCTCGATGCCTCGTGCTCTCCGCATCGACTTCGAGTCGTGCGGCGGCACGCGAACTCCGCGACGCCCGGCTCCGGCGAGGGCGTCTGGCACCATCAAATCGACCGGTACTCCGCGCGGAGAGATCCACGACCCAATCGCGCTCGGCCGCGGATCCGGCGCGAAGCCCGCCGCGCTCATCGCGTCCTCGACCAACGGGTCAGAGCTCAGCAGATTGGGATCCACCGCGACGTCGCCGTCGGTGGTGAACTCGGCGAGGGCAATCTCGGTCGCTCCTGTGTGCAGGTAGACGGCCTGGGCGCCGATGATGACAAGGGCGTCTAGGTGCGCTTCCAACGCTGCCAGCGCGTCGAGCAGCCCCATCCGTGCCATGGTCAGTTCGTCAGTCACGACGCCAGCGCTCCTCGTTGGCCTTCATCCACTCGATCAGGTAATCGCCTTCGGCAGGTTCGCGACCCGGCCCATTCAGCAGGTCGGCAGCCACCTGCGCGGGGGCGGCCACCGGGTAGCCACCGTCGGCCGGCGCGGTGTTCTGGAACGGTACGTCACCAACGGTCTTGGGCTCCAGCAGGATGACGTTCGGCGCCGCCGTGTTGGGTCGCAGGCCCCACTGCTCCGATGCCTCCTGAATCGACGAGACGTAGACGTAGACGGCCTTGGCCGGCGCATAGGTCGCCCACTGCTTCGCAGCAATTGATCCCGTCACGGCCGCAGGAATGATCGACTCCTTGGCCACCTTGCTCAAGAAGGCTTCCACTCCACGCGGTTCAATGAACGCCATCACGCGCGTTGTCGACTGGAAGGCGGCGTCCGCACTCCAGGAGCGCAGCAACCGCTCCCAGTCGGTCACTCGGTAGCGCTTGTCCTCTTTGACGACGAGGTCTTCGCGTTCCAGGTACTCCAACACCCGGTACGCCGCACCCGTGGACGCGCCAGACGCAGCCATGAGTTCACGGACCGTCCAGTCGCGGTCGTAGTCCAACAGCGCACGAGCAACACGCGCTGCGGGTTCCCCTTTGAGCGTGCCCCGCGGGCGGCCCTTGCGCCATGGATCTCGGTCCTCGCCCCGGTCAGAGATGAAAATGGCTGGGGAGTCGACAACGATGCGCATGTTGCCGGTGGCGTCTACGTAGGAGAGCCCATCCTCTGTCAGAGCTTCGCGCACGGATGTCGACAGGTATCGAGCTGCCACTACGGGAACGTCTCCGGAGTCTGCCGCTAAGAGGCGAACCTGGGTAGCGATGCGCGCGACATCACGGCGCTCGACGACCTGCTTGACCTCCACGAGGAGTCTCGCGGCCCTTCCGTCGGGAGCTTCAAGCTGAATCGACAGATCGGGCCGCAGCGAACCCTGCTGTGGCTCAACGGAGTCTGTGACCTTCCAGGTCTGGGGCAGGCGGCCACGCATGAGCTTGACGATGCGACGCTCCACCTCGGCAGCAGTCAGCACCTCGCTGGTTCCCATGAGTTCATACCTCTGTTCAGGTATCCACGCCGTTCCGATGTCAGCGGAATTGAGGCCTTACCCGAACACTATAGCAGTTGTTCGGAATACACTTGTTCTCCGCTGGCAGCGGAACAGTCCGCTTACCCGAACATCATCGAGCGGTTCTGCCGCTCCAGCCGCCTGCTTTGCGGCGGAATGACGCAGGTCTGCCCTCGACTTGATCGTTTGAGTCGTTGTCGCTAGGTGAACACAGACTGCTTTGCGGGCGGCTTGTTGGGGTGGCACCGTACTTCTCGATCATGAATCGCCAGAACAGCGCCCAGCTTCGGCCGCTGGCCGTTCGACTCGATCATCACGCCCGGCTCTCGAATCATGTTCGATGATGACCCGCTCGGGAAGTTCGCTGACCCGGACAAAGCCAAAAGGCGGCTCTGAGAGTGGAATGGACACGACGATCAGGTCACGCATCCAAGCGCGAGGCGGGTGCGCTTGGAGAGCACGCTCATTCGGAGTGTTCCATCCGGTTTGAGGGATCGGTCGACGTAGGCGTGCCAGGGTCTGAGCGGTTTCCTCGGGTCTTGAGCAGGCTCGCGACGGTGGCCACGGTAATCGTGACGAGGATGAAGAGCAGAGACAACGAGATGGGGATCTCGGGGACCCACAAGAGCGGCTGCCCCCCGTTGATAAACGGCAGCTCGTTCACATGCAGGGCGTGGAACACGAGCTTCACACCGATGAACGCCAAGATGACAGCTAGGCCCTGCGCAAGGTAGACCAAGCGCTCGAGCAAACCGCCGATGAGAAAGAACAGCTGGCGCAGCCCCATCAGCGCGAAGGCGTTCGCGGTGAACACGATGTACGCCTCGTTCGTGAGCCCATAGATGGCGGGGATGGAGTCGACTGCGAAAATGAGATCGACGAAGCCGATGGCCACAATGGTGAGCAGCATCGGCGTGACGAACCGCCTGCCGTTCTTCATCACGGTGAGCTTGTCTCCGTGGTATTCGTCGGTCACGGCGAGGTGCCGGCGCACGAAGCGCATGAGGCGGCTATTGGCCGGGTCGGTTTCGTGACTCGAGAATGCCTGCCGGTAAGCCAACACGAGGAGTAGTGCCCCGAAGATGTAGAAGATCCACGACAGGTTTTCGATCAGTGCCGCGCCGATGGCGATAAAGCCACCACGCAGGATGAGGGCGATCACGATGCCAACCAACAGCACCTTCTGCTGATAGATCTTCGGCACGGCGAACGCGCTCATGACCAGCAGGAAAACGAAGAGGTTGTCGATCGAGAGCGCCTTCTCAGTGAGATAGCCGGCGAAGTACTCGCCGCCATACGTCCATCCCGAGACAACGCCGATGCCGACGCCAAACAACAGCGCGAGACTGATGTAGAACGCCGACCAGCGGGCCGACTCGCCGATGCTGGGCTCATGTGGCTTGCGCACATGGGCGAAGAACTCATAGACAAAGAAGACGATCGTCACAGCTATTGTGATGATCCAGATGAGGGGTGTGACCTGCATGGAGTGCTCCAAGGTTGGCGAAATATGGCGCCAAGGTCTCTTCCGCTCTGATCAGATCAGAACCGATGGCCCGGAATGCAGCAATGCATTCGTATTGACGGGCCGATCACAGACGGGAATACTCCCCTTGTTGCAAAGTAGAATACAACACCATGGCCCGATCGCACTACCGCTTTCGCGCCTGTCTCACGATCGATGGCGCTCCTGCGGCCTCGTAGAACGGTTCTAATCACCTCGTGATCAGCGACTGGGTTCTGAGCCCTTCGGCCAAGTGGCGCTTAACCCTGCGCGGGTCCCGCCCGAGCATCCCGGATCGGCGCTCGGCCGAGCGCTCGAACGTCTTGCGACCCACACGCGCCCCGGACTGACCAGGCTCGCCGAGCTGGTGTGAGCCAGCCGGCTTGCATCGGCAAGACCAGCGACGCCGGACCGTCCCGATGGCCCGATACTGTTTTAGGGACCACAGCCATGGACGCCCCCGCGCATGAAACTAGCTGAGGTTTCACGTACTGGGGCGTCCACAACTGGGGTTCCTTTATTGGGGCGGACGGTCCTGAAGGTCCGGTCCTAGGCGGCGGTAAGACGCACCCTCGAACTGATTCAAGGTGTCCGCTCATGCCGATGTGCGAGCGCTCAAATACGAGGTCGCACCCTGCGAGTTATGGATGTCTGGAGCCGACGGCCCCGGGCGCGGCAGTCGTCGGCAGGAACAGTCACGAAGCCGCTCGACGCTGACCGCCACCGGCCCTTCGGACTAGGTCCTCCTAGCGACGCGAAGCCTCGGCAAGGATCGCCGACGGGCGATGCTGGCGACGGTGCCGTCCCCAGAGCAGGAGAGCTGAACCGCGTCGATGCGGCTGCTCAGCGTTCGACAGCCTCGACCCACTGCTGAGGCTGATCGATATGGAGGAAGTGCGCGGCCTCCGATAGGGTGACGAACTTTGCATGCGGAAGGAGTCGCCTCATGAAAGCATCAGCGGTCGCGAAAGCCGGGTCGCTGAGATCCCCTTCGATGATCGTCACAGGGCAGGTAATGGAGGAGATCGTCGCTCGGGACGGATGCGGGCGCAACAGTTGATCCATTTCTCGGACCGTGCTGGGGCCGTTGCTGACCATTTGGTCCCGCCACTCCTGCGGAAGGCTGTCGAAGGTGTTGCCGCCGCGCGTTGAGCCGCTGGCCCACCGGTACATCGTCTGCGCCGCTGCGCCGACGTCACGCCGCAGGTATCTCTGGATTGAGGATCGGGTTTGCATCAGAAGTGCGGAACGCGTCAGGTGGGTGCTCAGGTGCACGGCCGGTTCGGCCAGTACGAGCGCGCTGACGCGCTCCGGAGCCGAAACGGCTAGCTCCAGAGCGACAACCCCGCCACCGCTCCAACCCACAACAGTCGCCGGGCCGGCATCGAGAAACTCCAGCAGCGCTTCTGCGTCCCGGGCATGGTCCGCGAATCGCACACGACCTCCCGACGCGGAACGTCCGAACCCGCGCCGATCGTAGGAGATGACCCGGAAGGTGCGAGCGAGCCCGTCGAGCACGGGGAGCCACAAGTCCGCGTAGGCACCCGTTCCGTGCACTAGCAGAAGTGGCCGCCCACTACCGCGTTCCTCATAGTAGAGCTCGACTCCGTCGAGAGTTGCCGTAGCCATCAGAGGCCCCTTTCAGCAGTGCCGAGGATCAGCGGGCGGATGATCGGCACCGCCTTGCGAAGGCGATCATTGCTCACTTGAATGAACGAGAAGCCGGCCTGTTCGATGCTCTCCATTGTTGTGCGATTGCAGTGACAGCCGTAGCCCACCCTCACCCACGCCCCGTGCAGTCGGTCCTGCCACCGAGCAAGCTTGAGGTCTTCCGAGCGAACGTGTTCGAGAAAGACGAGTCGGCCGCCCGGCTTCAGAACGCGTCGAGCTTCCGCGAGTGCGCGAGCAGTATCGTCGACCGTGCACAGCACGAGGGTCGAGACAACGAAGTCGAAGGTCCCCGATTCGAACGGGAGGTCTTCTGCCGGAGCACGCACGACCTTCGCTGGCAAGGCATGGTCCGCCAGGTTGTTCTCGAGCCGGCGCGCCATCGGCTCCTCAGGCTCGGTGACCACGAGTTCAGTGACGGCCGGGCCGAAGTACGGGAGGTTGGCACCGGTTCCGCCCCCGAGCTCCAGCACCGAACCGTGCACCTGTCCCAGCAACGTCCTGCGGTGGCCACTCAAAACAGCCTTCTCGGGCCCGGCCATCGCCCTGTCGTAGCCGGCGGCGAACATCTTGCCCCACAAGCTCATGACTGAAAGTAGCGCAGGTCAGGAGGAGTGGGCAATTGAGATGAGCACCGTTCCCCGAACCCGGAGTCGACCCAAATCGTCATTGAGCTCTGGCTCGGTCATGAGTTGAGCACCGCCTCGCCAATCGTTGAAGGCTAGATCGCAACGAGTCGCAGATGCCTGTTCGCCCTTCGCGACCTCCGGTCCTCACACGAAGCGCGACGTGTCCCTTTCTGGGCGGAAAGGACCGGTCCGAGTCGACGGGTAGCGATCGCGGCGGAGCAACAAGCTCGACGACGCTCGCCACCAGCCTTGAGGGCTGCACGCTCAAAACAATCTATGAGCGCCGGACCGGCCCGCAGGCCGATCCCCTTAGGGACAATCTGATTCTGAAAATAACAAACATCTGAGCGGCTCATAAACGATCGTTTGTGACCCGATCAGTCGCTTGTCGTTCTTTAGAAATGCGGTTGCTCGTAAGCGGATCCTTGGGGTGTTGCGACGACCGCAAGAACCCAAGGATCGGTCAGCGGGACGCGTACCCGGCTGGTGTGCCCCTTATCGCCCAGATAGACGCCGGTTCCTTCACGACCCTGGTGCTGGCCGCAGGACCCCCACATATCGGATTCTTTGGCATAGTCGATCGGGTACATGAAGTCGATCAGTCTGAGATCGTGAGCCCGGCGTCGTCAGCTTCGGCAAGCGGGTAGATGGAATGGACGACACGTTGCGCAAAGTCCAGAGCGACGGCAGCGGTGTCATTGTCGACAACTCGGGCATGGTGGACGACATCGTTACGGACCTTGACCAGGCTCGGGTAGAACCCATCAGGAAGCAGCCCACTGATGTGCTTGCGAACAAGTTCGGTCAACTTGCCCAAGGTGGCGTCGTCGCGGTGTTCGACGTGTGCCCGCCGCAACGCGTCTCCAAGCGAGATGTCGCACGCAGTACCTGCATCGATGACGCTGGAGCGAAACCGCCCATCGCGATGTGCTCGGATCGCATCAACGATGAGGCTGCACGGCATCGGCGGAGCTAGCCCCAGCCCAGCCAGGTGGACTGCTGCGGGCCATCCGTTGTACAACCGCCACATCGAGAGGGGGCGCAACTCGTTCCGGATCCTCGTCTTCCCGCCTACATGATGGATTCCCGAGTCATCACGGGCATAGAGGGCAATGCTGCCTTCAGACCAGTGGAAATTGTCCACCGACCTGACTGGACTGTCGCCAAGCAGCTCGAGCCACTCCCCGACACGGCGCCACCACGCTGGGAGCTCCGCATGGACTTGCTCGGCTAGGGCTCTCGCGTCTTCGTTCCCAGCGTCGACGGCGATCCGGAACGTATGAACGTATGTATCGCGCCCCCACTGGTAACGGCGATCGAGGAAACCGGACCAATCGGCCGCGCGCAGCCACGGATCAGTGATAGCCGGCATGGTCATCATTGACGGGTCTGCGGAGTCTCGTCGCGGCGGACCCGGCATCGACACACGGGCAGTATGAGATGCGATCTGGGTGAAGCATGTCGTCCCCAGAACTTGATTGGGTAGCGGGAATCCCGGTGCATCGAGTCCGAGGTACGGCGTCACGAGGCCCTCGATACACAGTTTGCGCTCCGGCTGTTCGACGTGCGCCACGCTCCATTCGAACGAGGTGGCCTGGATGGCGTTGGCCCACTCACGCGAGAACGGCGCCGCTGCGACGTCCCCCCAGTTCACAATCCGCGCTACCACGTTCCGAGCATCCCATGACCCGGCCGACGCAGCGAGCGACGTTCCACTCGGCACATCTCTCAAGTCACGCCGCGCAAGCGCAAGCACAGGGAAGCATCAGTAATCCGACTATTTCCGCGCGCATCAATCCGCCGCCAGAGCCGGCCAAGCCCGCGATCTCTCGATACGCCGAACCGTCTTCGGGACGTCGGCAGGCTCCTGTGACAGCATCCAGGTATGGCTATCAGTGTCGAGGACTACTTCGCGGCCGTGCGCGCGAACCTGCCCGAGGCGCGCGTGCTAGTGGACAAGCTCGCTGCGGAAGGTCGAGCAGATGAAGTCTGGCAACTCAACGGCGACTTGGTGCACTTGTTGCTGTGGTCGTGGCGAACGGGTGACCGCGATACCTGCACGCGAATACTTGGCGTAATGGAACTAGGGCTGGTCGATACAGACGACGACTATGCGCCCGTCTGGAACTCGGTAGGTATCGGCGTGGTTGAGACCATCGATCGCGACCTCCAGCGCGACGACTTCGCCGCGTTTGTTGAGACGTGGCCCCCGGCGTTGCGCGAGCAGGGCCTGCCATACACGACGGCGTTGCGGGAGGACGAGTTCTACGACGAGGAACCGGATACATTCCGGCTCCCTCTCGGCCCACGGGTGCGCTGGGCGCTGCGACACCCCATCAGTAGTCGACTTGGGACGCGGATAAGGTTCACGGGCTGAGACGAGTCGGGCTGGGATGTCCGCGTGAACTCTTCACCACCGCAAACGGTGACATTGGCCAAGCCCGCATGTGTTCCCCCGGCGGCGTGATGCCCGCTACTCGGCCCGCGCGCCATTCCGCCGCGATTCGGTCGGACTCACCTGCCTAAGAGTGACTAGCTGTCGACGCCTCACGCGCCTCACGCAGACACTCCCGTGTAGGCGAGAACCGACCGATGCGCGTGACATACCGACTTCTCGCGGCGCCCTGGCGACAAGCGCCATATGCTGTGAATGTGATCGAGCTCAATTTCGGGACCGGGGTCCCTGGCGATGGCGGACTGCGACTTCGGGTGTCGGAGGAGGTTGCGGTTGATCTCGAGTCCGAGTTGAGCGCGGCGGGGCTCGAGTACGACCGGGGGCTCGAGTTCTCCTCGGGCCCTGAGCTGATCGTCATTGGCGTCGTAGGAGTTGTGCAGGTCGGCGGTATCCAACAGCTCGCCGCCGTCCTCGATGCCTTCCTCCAACGCCACCGCAATAGGCAGTTCAAGGTTACGTCGACAACCACGACGACGGACGAGAACGGCTCAAGGAGCACGAGCAACGTAATCGAGACGAATGGATACTCACGTCCAGGCTTAGAGAGGATCCTGAACGCGCAGGCGGAGATTCAGCGCCGCGAGGATGACTCTTGGAACCGCATCAAAGGCCGGGCGCCTGATCAGATCGCGGCGCCTGTCAAAGATGTCGACGACTCAGACGCGCGCTGAGTGCGCCCCACTCGGACATCACGGTTCGACCATTTCTCTCGACTGCACTGGGCGCCGCAAACCTTTGCCGGCACTATGTCGCGAATGACTCGCACCGGAGCACGAAGCGGCGGCCGGATCTGGCCCTAACGAGCCGTCCGCGGCGGCACGCTGCCCAGTTCCGATCTCACCGGCCCGGGCCCCTCACTCCCCCGCCGACCGTCACAGACTAACTCGAATTCCCCGTAACCGCG
>JALYQD010000183.1 GCA_030856025.1 Actinomycetota bacterium | reverse complement strand
CGTATGGGCACCTGATCGAGGGCGCCCTCGAAGCCGCCGAAGCCGGGACCGTCTCCTCGCTGTTGCGGGAGATCGCGGATCCCGCGGGATGGGACCTCTATTTCGGCGTGCCGGAGGCCGAACTGGCTCGCGTCGCCGATCTCGCATACCTGGATCCCGGGTGGCCCGCAGCCACGCAAAACCCGCTGTTCGCCTACCCGGCCGGGACGCGCGATGTCAGCATCCTCAACTCCACTCGCTGGCGCCCGGGCAGCTTCGGGGCCATCGGTTTACACGCGTCCGCCTCGGGGCTGGCGAAGTTCTATTGGCAGCTGACCCGCCCGGACGGGCCCGTGGCGCGCGCGATCGGCCCTGAATTGCTGCGCGAATACACCTCCGTCCATGCCTCCGGTCTGGATCAGTACCTCGAACATGACGTCGAATGGACGCTCGGCTTCCAGATCGACGAGGGCGACATCGTGATGGGCGGGGTGGGAGGGTCCGGGGCCTGGTACTCGCCCGAGCTCGACTACTCACTGGCGTATGTGACGCGCGGGCTCGGGGACCACGAGCGCTCGATCGAGATCTGGCACGCTGTGGTCGAATGCCTCTCGGGCGACCGATGACGGCCGGCCGCTTCGCTCCCAGCCCTTCGGGCGACCTGCATGTCGGCAACCTCAGGACGGCCCTGCTTGCCTGGTTGTTCGCCCGCTCGACCGGCCGGGACTTCCTGATGCGGATCGAAGACCTCGACCGGGTGCGTCCCGGCGCCGAGGAGCGGCAGCTCGCCGACCTCCGGGCGATCGGCATCGACTGGGACGGAGCGATCATCAGACAGTCCGATCGCGGCGGCCTGTATGCCGATGCCCTCAAGCGGCTCAGCAACGCCGGCCTCACGTATGAGTGCTTCTGCTCCCGCAAGGAAATACACGAAGCGCCGTCGGCCCCGCACCATCCGCCGGGCGCCTACCCAGGGACCTGCCGCGAACTCACAGACATCGAGCGAGCCGCCCGCCGACTCCACCGGCCCGCCGCTTTGCGACTGCGGGCCGGCCTCCAGAAGCACACGGTCACCGATGCACTCCGCGGTCAGGTCGAGGGGGCCGTCGACGACATCGTGCTGATGCGCAACGACGGTGTTCCGGCCTACAACCTGGCGGTCGTCGTCGACGATGCCGGGCAGCGCGTCGACCAGGTCGTACGCGGCGACGACCTGCTGAGCTCGGCGCCGCGGCAGGCCTATCTCGCCTCGCTGCTCGGATATCCCGAGCCCACCTACGCCCATGTCCCGCTCGCACTCAATGCCCGGGGCCAACGGCTGGCCAAACGCGACGGCGCCGTGACCGTGAAAGACCTGGCCGGGAAGGGCCTCGATGCCGGGGACGTGCGCCGGCTCATCCTCGATTCACTCGGTATGTCATCGGCGGATCCCGCTGAATTCGACCCCGCCACGCTCCCGCGCGAGCCCTGGGTCTTCGAGCCACCCGCCTGAGGGGCTCAGCCCACCGAACCGAGGAAGTCTTGCAGCAGATCGGACAACGCTTCGGGCTGCTCGACCGTGCTCGAGTGACCGCAATCGGGCACCGTCTTCAACGTCGCACCCGTGATGCCTGCGACCAGCACCTCCGCCTTGGCGACAGGAGTCGCGACGTCATCCATACCGACCACCACCAGAGTCGGCACGTCGATCGCCTTGAGCTCTTCGGTGACCGGCAGCCGGTCGGTCACGCCGAGGATCGCCTTCTTCAGGCCGACTCGATCGACGCTTCGCAATCCCTGTTTCCACCTGTCGACGTCCGCCTTGGACGAAGCCTCCGCAAGGAACGCCGGCCCGAACATCAGCGGCTTGACGCGACCCTCCAGCGGCGACATGCCGACCCATCGGTAGATCGAAGCGAGCAGGCGGTATTGCTTCACCTTGTCCGGATCTTCGGTCCCGGCACTCGTGTCAAGGAGACTCAGGGACCTGATGAGCTCCGGTCGGCGGGCGGCCAGGCGCACGCCGACGAACCCGCCCATCGACAAGCCGACGTAGTGGACCGGGCCGACGCCCAAGCCGTCGATGGCGGCCGCCGCATCCTCGAACAACGTCTCCATGTCGTAGCCGTCGGTGGTCGCCGGCGTCTTCCCTTGGCCCCGCCAGTCGATGGTCACGCATCGGTATGACGACCGGAGGCGCTCGATCTGCGCCTCGAACATGTGGCCGCTGAACAGCAATCCGTGGCCGAAGACGACGACAGGCGCCTGCGGGTTGTCGGCCGGATAGCCCGTGTCGGTGACGTGGACCTGGATTCCGTTGGCGTGGACGAGCGGCATGGATCCTCCTGGGAGCGGGTGACCGGTCGAGCATCGCAGGTGGCGTGGGCGATGTCGACAACCCGTTGTCAGCGTTGGAGGTAGGCGACTACGGCCAGAACACGCCGGTTGTCATCGTCGTCGGTCGGGTGAATTCCCTCGCCCCGAAACGCTGGCAGCGCGCCCGCGAAGCCGAGGCGCGTTCTGATCAGGCCGGATTCTGGTACAGGCTTTCCATATTCGTCATGAGATTCCCGATCGGCGTCGCCATCGCGGGCACGGCCGTCCTGCTGGTGCTCGGCGCACCATTCCTCGGGATCAAGCTGACCGGTGTCGATGCCTCCGTCCTGCCATCGGACAGTGCGGCCAAAAAGGTGGACACCGTGCTGCGGACCGAATTCCCCGGCGCCGACACTTCGCCGATCCTCGTCGCAGTCAAGGCTCCGGAGTCGGCCAAGGCGGAGCTGACGACCTACGCCACAGAACTCGTCGGGCTGGACCACGCGTCACAGGTCGTTACGCCACGGTTCATCGGCGACGGCACCTGGCGGATCGACGTCATACCCGAAGACCGGGCTCTGGCCGAATCCTCGAGGGCACTGGTCAAGGACGTCCGCGCTGTCAATGCACCGGCGCCCGCGCTCGTCGGAGGCGAGAGTGCCGAACACGCGGACCAACTCGGCGCGATCGGGCGGGGGTTGCCACTCGCGGTGACGATCCTCGCTGCGCTGACCTTTGTGACGCTGTTCCTCATCACCGGCTCGGTCATCCTGCCGATCAAGGCGCTGCTCATGAACCTGCTCACCGTGAGCGCGACCTTCGGAATCCTGGTCCTGATCTTCCAGGACGGCCGACTCGAGGGGCCGCTCGGCTACACCAGTCAGGGCGCGCTGGAATCGACCCAACCGGTGTTCCTCTTCGCGGTGGCCTTCGGCCTCTCGACCGACTATGCGGTCTTCCTGCTGACCCGGATCAAGGAGGCGCGCGACGCCGGCGCGGGCGAGCGCGAATCGGTGGCTCTGGGCATCCAGCGCACCGGAAGGATCGTGACCGCGGCAGCCCTGCTGTTCGCGATCGCCCTCGGTGCCTTCGCGACGTCTCAGATCATCTTCATCAAGGAGCTCGGCATCGGCACCGCGCTGGCCGTCCTCATCGACGCGACGATCGTGCGCGCATTCCTCGTCCCGTCGCTCATGGCCATTCTCGGTCATCGCAACTGGTGGGCGCCCGCTCCGCTCCGCCGGCTGCACAACCGCATCGGCCTCAGCGAGGCCTGAACCAAAGAATCGACCCCAGGGTCCGCTTCACGGCCTGGGGTCGATTCTCTGTCGGTTCGGTACGGGCGCGAGCGCCATCCTCAACCGGCGCGGGTCAGATCAGACCCTTGTCGGTGAGCCATTCCTTGGCCAGCGTCGCAGGGGCCGTCTTGTCCTTGCCCTGGTTCTTGCCATTGAGATCGAGGAGATCCTCGGTCGTCAGGGCCGCCGAGACCTTGTTAAGGATGCCCTCGACCTTGTCGCTGGACTTCTTGTCGTTGATGAGCGGAACGACATTCTGCGCCGCGATGAGGTTCTCGGGATCCTCGAGCGTCACCAGGTTGTTCTCCGCGATCGATGGAGTGGTCGAGTAGATGTCGGCCACGTCGACGTCACCGTCGAGGAGCGCCTTGAGCGTCAACGGGCCACCACTGTCGCCCGTGGCGGTGAACTTGATGCCCTTGATGCCGTAGACCTTTTCGAGACCGGGGATGCCGTATGGGCGTTCCTCGAACTCCGCGTTGGCGCCCAGTCGGAGTCCATCGACGCCCTTGAGGTCCGCGATCGTCTTCAGGTTGTTCTTGGACGCGAAATCGGACGTGACATTGAGCGAGTCCTTGTCCTCGGCCTTGGCTGCCTCGAGCGTCTCGAATCCCTCGGGCAGGGCATCGTCGAGCGCCGCGTCGATCTCCTCGGGAGACGCCGCGGTCGCCTTCGGGTCAAGGTAGGACAGCAGGTTGCCGGTGTATTCGGGGAGCAGGTCGATCTCACCGTTCTTCAGGGCCTTGATGTAGACCTCGCGCTGACCGATGTTGAGCTTCTTCTTGACGGTCACGCCCTCGGCCTCGAGAGCCTGTGCGTAGATCTCGGCGAGGATCTCGTTCTCCGGGAACTGGGCCGATCCGACCGTGATCGTGTCGGACGCGGACTTCTCGCCCTCGGTCGGGTCACCGCCACACGCGGTGAGGAACAGGCCGAGCGATGTCACGGCTACCGCCGCGGTGATGCGGGTGATCTTCATGATTCTCCTAGGTGATGGGTGTTGCTCTCTGAGGGAGTTGGTCGTTCAGGCAAGGCTTGCGGACTGGACCGGCTCACGCCCTCCCATGGCGATTCGGTGGAAGAGGACGAATACGGCGTCCAGGGCAAGAGCGAGGGCGATGACGAGGACGGAGCCAGCCGCCATACGCGGATAGTCGCTGACGGCGAGTCCATCGATGAGGAACCGGCCCAGGCCGCCGAGGCCGATGTAGGCCGCGACGGTTGCGGTGGCCACGACCTGCAGCGTGGCCGATCGAATGCCGCCGATGATGATCGGCAACGCCAACGGGATCTCGACCTTGGTCAGGATCTGCCGCTCGGTCATGCCGATGGCCCGCGCGGCGTCGATGGTCTGCCGGTCGACGGACTCCAGCCCGGCGTAGGCGCCGGCGAGGAGTGGCGGAATGGCAAGGACGACGAGCGAGATGATCGCGGGCGTCAGACCGATGCCGCTGAACAGCACGACATAGGTGAGGACGCCCAGGGTGGGCAGGGCCCTCAATGCGCCGGACACCGCGACCGCAACTCCGCGGAAGCGCCCGGTGTGGCCGATCCACAAGCCGATCGGAATCGCGATGGCCGCGGCAATGACCACCGTCAACGCGGTGTAGCCGACGTGTTCGACCAGCCGATGGGGAACGCCCCGGTCGCCGGTCCAGTGCTCGCCGTCGGCCAACCAGTCGACGGTCTCGCTGAGGACACTCATACCGACGCTCCCGAGGCCCGGCCGGCCGACGTCCACGGCATCAACATCCGACCGGAGAGCACCAGGAGCGCGTCGAGGATGAAGGCCACCAGGATCGTCGCGACCACACCGATCACGATCTGCGTCGTGAAGCCCCGCTGGAAGCCGTTGGTGAACAACGATCCGAGGCTGCTCACTCCGATGAGGGCGCCGATGCTGACCATGCTGACGGTGCTCACGGACACGACGCGCAGACCGGCCAGGAGCACCGGGCCGGCCAGCGGCAGCTCGACCTTGAGTGCTCGGCCCGACGATGAGAACCCGGTCGAGGTCGCGGCGTCCAGCACCGCCGGAGACACGGAGGCGAAAGCGTCGGTCGCCGAACGCACCATGATCGCGGCGGCATAGATGGTCAGGGCGATGACGACATTGGCCGGATCGAGGATCCCGGTCCCGATGATCGTCGGCAGGATCACGAACAACGGCAGTGAAGGAATGGAGTAGAGCACACTGCCGACGCCCAGCAGGATGCCTCGGAGACGACGGTGCCGGCTGCCGTACCAACCGATGGGGAGGGCGATGACAAAGCCGGCAACGATGGGGATGATGCTCAGCACGATGTGCTTGATCGTCAGGTCCCAGACGTAGGCGAAGTTGTCGATCAGCCAGCTCATTCGGCGAGGACTCCCGTTGCCTTGCCGCTGGCATCGACGACGATCGAGTGTCCGTCGCGCTGCTCGACGCGCAACGTGCGCTTGCCCTTGTCGATGCCCACGAAGCTACGGACGAAATCGCTGGCCGGCTCGGCGAGGATTTCCGCCGGGCTGCCGACCTGGGCGACGACTCCGCCCTTTTGCAGAATGACGACCTGATCACCGAGCAGGAATGCTTCGTCAATGTCATGGGTCACGAACACGATGGTCTTGCCGAGCTCGCGCTGCAGCCGGAGCAGCTCCTGCTGGAGCTCGTCGCGCACGATCGGGTCGACCGCACCGAACGGCTCGTCCATCAACAGGATGTTGGGGTCGGCGGCCAGTCCACGGGCCACGCCGACGCGTTGCTGCTGACCGCCCGACAGCTGTCGCGGATATTTGGAGGAGAGCGAAGGATCGAGACCGACCGTCTGCAGCACCTCCGCCGAGCGGGCGAGCGCCTCCTTCTTGGGCACCCCATTGAGAAGGAGGACCGTGGCGACGTTGTCGATGACCTTGCGGTGCGGCAGGAGTCCGGCGTGCTGCATGACGTAGCCGATGCTTCTGCGAAGCCCAACCGGATTGCGGGTGGCGATGTCGGTGCTGTCGATCTCGATCTTGCCCTGAGTCGGGTCGACCATGCGATTGATCATGCGCAGGAGAGTCGTCTTGCCACAGCCGGAGGAGCCCACGAGAACCGTCGTGGTCCGCGACGGCAACACCAGACTGAAGTCTTCGACGGCAACCGTCCCATCCGGGAATCTCTTGCCGACGGACGTGTACTCGATCATGAAACTCCTAGCGCCTGAGCGTGCGGACTCACCACAGTCTCTACTGTCGAGACCGAGACGGCAACGGGAAGCCGCGCCTCGCGCCAAGCGTAGATGCCGCCTATGACATCCGATGCGAGAATTCCGAGAGAGTTGAGCGAAGCCGCCGCCAACGACGATGTATAGCCCTCCGTGCAGACGACAATCCACTCCTGGCCCGGCCGCGCCTGCAGGATGCTGGCTCCCGAATTCGGGTGGAGGCGCCACTCCAGGTGATTGCGTTCGACGACGATCGACCCCGGGATTTCTCCGTCATTGCGCCGTTGCCACTCCGGACGTATGTCGACGATGAGCGAACCGTCGCGGACGGCCGACTCGGCCTGGCGCGGAGTGAGCCGGCGAAGTCCGATGCGCGCATCGGACAAAAGGCTGTCGACCGATTCGAAGATCACGACGCCACGACCAGACGCGGCGCCGGCTCTTCGGGATCGTCGGTCCACACCGAGGCGAGCTTGACGAGTCCGTTGCCCTCGGTGTCGTAGTAGTTCATCAACGCCAGCGGTGGCGAGTAAGCGTGCACGCTGACGGCCGTCTCGGCGTTGAGATTGCGCACATCGTGGACGTAGTTGTCACCGAAGGCGACGGTCTCGTCGGTGCCACGGGGGTTCTCGCGCAGCCCGCCGTCGCCGGGCGACCATACGGCCTCGTTGAGCGCGCCGGACACGACGGTGAAGGCGCCGGCCGATCCGCCGTGGTCGTGCAGCTGCGTGCCTTGATCGGTCGTCCAGCTGATGAGCCAAACGTCGACCTGGTCGTCGCAGTGGATCCGCACGTGCCACCGCTGCTCAGCGTCCGCGTGGACTTCGTGGTGGCCGTCACGCACGTCTTGAGCCACGGTCCGGGTCCATTCGATCAATTGGGCTCGCGTCAGTGGAGTACTGATCGCTTGCTGCACTGCTGACATGTCTCTATGTGTACCGATTCGCGCATCCCGTTGGAGCGATGTTTCGGTCCGTGGACATCGATCCACGACGCTTTGAACTGCGCTACGGCGTCCTCGCAGCCGGCCAGATCGAGGTGTCTGCGCGCACCCGCAACCGGGTCGGGGGTCTCTTTGTGAGTGCGACGAGTCGTGGGTTAGGATTGCGGTCGCGGTTAGCCGCAGCACAACTCAATAGCTTGGCCCCGTAGCGCAGTTGGTTAGCGCGCCGCCCTGTCACGGCGGAGGTCGCCGGTTCAAGTCCGGTCGGGGTCGCATGACGAAGTTCCCACATCCAGTTTGATCGGATGTGGGAACTTCGCATTTCCGGGCATAAGTGTCAGGTTTTTGGGCACGACTATGGTGACTGCAAGAGTGCAGGCTTTTCACTGAATCCATTAGGGCAACCCGAGGGGCAGACCATGAACGCACCGTGGAAGAAGAACCAGACCACCTTGGACAAGGTCGAGGAACGCGTCTACGACTGGCTCGACCAGCTGAAGGTCGAGGAACGCGTCGGCGACCTCAAGGATCAGATCAAGGACATGAAGCTCGACGAGCGCGCTGTCGACCTTCGGGATCAGATCGCCTCGAGCGACCGGTTCAACGACCTGAAGGACCAGATTTCGTCCAGCGACCGTCTCAACGTGCTGCGCGAACAGCTCCCCGGCATCACTCCTCCGCCGAAGTCCCACAAGCGTCGCAACGTCGCCTTGCTCGCCGTCGTCGCTGCAGGTGCCGCGGCATTCGCCGTGGTGCGCCGCAAGGCCCCAAGCAGTCACCCGACCCCGACGACGTATGTGCCGCCGAAGCCGGCAGGCCCGGGCCCCGACGACGTCAATGCGGCGGCCAAGACCGGCAAGCACTGACCGTTCGGGGCACTGCCCTTCGGGGCACTGTGAGCAAGCCCACGCCATACCCGGGACTTTCTGGGCAGGTCAAATAGTTGAAACTTGTATGCCCTCATTGACTCTTGACAACACTCTCGCCCTGTCCGAAGACGCCCAGAACCTACTCTTCCGGGAAGCACGGAGCGCCAACAGCTTCACCGATGAGCCGGTTTCGACCGATCAGATCGAAGCGATCTATGAGCTCGTCAAGTTCGGCCCGACCGCCATGAACAACCAACCGTTGCGACTCCTGCTCGTCCAAAGCGAAGAGGGACGTGCCCGCCTCGCGCCCCACATGTCCGAAGGAAACCGCGCCAAGACAGCGGGGGCCCCGCTCGTCGCCGTCCTGGCAGCTGACACCGATTTCCACGATCGCCTTCCCGAGCACTTCCCGCACTTCCCCGAAGCCCGCGACATGTTCGTCGGCAAGGACGAGTTCCGGGCCGACCAGGCGAAGTTCAACGCCGCCCTCCAGATCGGCTACTTCATCGTGGGCGTTCGCGCCGCCGGACTGGCCGCCGGACCGATGGCCGGATTCGACAAGGAAGGCATCGACGACGAGTTCTTCGCCGGCACTTCCTGGAAGTCCCAGCTCGTCGTCAACATCGGCCACCCCGCCGATGACGCCTGGCTCGATCGCCTCCCCCGTCTCGCCGTTCGCGAGGCCGTCACGGTCGTCTGACCGATTTCATCGGCCGCGTACCCGTGCGATAAGGTGACTGTCGCTCGTGCGCACTGCGCAGGGGCGGTGGCCAGGTAGCTCAGTTGGTACGAGCGACCGCCTGAAAAGCGGTAGGTCGCCGGTTCGATCCCGGCCCTGGCCACAGTCGAAGAGGGTCCCGAAAGGGGCCCTCTTTGCTGTTCCCCGGCGATACCTTGGTCCCATGAGCCGAATCGTCCAGATCGCCCAGCATGCCGAGGACCTCGACCGTGCCGCAGCCTTCTATGAAGACCTGCTCGGCCACGCGCCGGCGGCGAAGTTCGATCCGCCCGGCCTGCTCTTCTTCGTGCTCGGCGAGACCCGGCTCCTTCTCGAGCAAGGCGCCCCGTCCGCGACCATCTATCTCGCGGTAGACGACGTACCGACGAAGATCGAGGAGTTGCGGTCCCGCGGCGTCCACATCGAGGGCGAACCCCATGTCATCTTCCAGCACGAGGACGAGAGGCTCGGCCCCGCCGGACAGGACGAATGGATGGCGTTCATCAAGGATTCCGAGGGCAACGTCGTGGGTCTGGTGAGCTACTCCCCCTCGGACCAGCGAAGCTAGCCGTTTGGGCTTTCGGCCGAACGCCCATGGAGAAGTCCCGTCGCGAAACCCTTCAACTCTTCGTCGTGGGGACGAGATCGGCGAGCAGGTTTTCGATGCGGGACCTGATCTCGTCGCGTATCGGCCGGACCGCCTCGACACCCTGACCCGCGGGATCATCGAGCACCCAATCCTCATACCGCTTGCCGGGGAAGTAGTGGCATTCGTCGCCGCATCCCATCGTGATGACGACATCGGAGTCCTTGACCGCGTCCTCGGTGAGGACCTTCGGCTGTTCTGAGGCGATGTCGATGCCGACCTCGGCCATCGCTGCCACGGCGGCCGGGTTGATCTGGTCGGCCGGCATCGATCCGGCCGAGCGGACCTCGACCGCACCGTTCGAGAGTGCGCTGAGGAAGCCGGCCGCCATTTGCGATCGGCCGGCGTTGTGGACACAGACAAAGAGGACGGTGGGTTTGGTTGTCATGCGGGCTCCCTGGAGGTTATGGACAGCAGCGAGACGATGCCCAGAGCAAGGACTGCGCCGACGATCTGAGAGATGAAGAAGGCCAGAACGTCATTCCAGGCGATGCCGGAAAAACTGTCGGTGAACGCGCGCCCCAGTGTGACCGCGGGGTTCGCGAACGAGGTCGATGAGGTGAAGAAGTAGGCAGCTCCGATCCAGGCAGGAACCGCGACCGGGATCTGTGATCGCGTGGCGAGCAGGACCGTCAGGATGAGTCCGGCGGTCGCAACCGCTTCGCCGACCCATTGGCCATAGCCGGTGCGATCGGCCGACGACCAGGACACGGCAGAGTGCTCGAACATCGCATGGGCGAGCAGGGTTCCGCCCACGGCTCCGACGAACTGGGCGGCGGCATACAGGACGGCAAGACGGCGATCGATGTCCCCGCGTATGGCGGCAACGAGCGTCACGACCGGGTTGAAATGCGCTCCGCTGATCGGCAGCAGCAACGTGATCAGCACGCCCAGCGCGGCGACCGTGGACAAGGCATTGATTAGCAATTGCAAGCCGACGTCTTCGGTCAGCCCCTGTGCCGCAATGCCCGATCCGACGACCGCCGCGACCAGAAGTCCGGTTCCAAGCCCTTCGGCCAGAACCGACTGACGGGGGTTCAGCACCCGCAGCACTCTTCGTCGCAATCCATGACGCCTCCTATATCGATAGTTATCAATCCAAGGATTACGCGCTATATTGATAGATGTCAATACAAGGAGTCCGAATGCCGGTCAAACAACTACCCCTCGTCGACGTAGCCGCCTGCTGCGGTGGCCCCCTCACCGAGACGATCTCGCGCGTGGACGCCGCGACCGTCGCCGCCGGCTTCAAGGCGCTGGCCGACCCGGCCAGGATCCAGCTCCTGCACCTGGTTGCCGGCGCCGCCGCTCAGGAAGCCTGCGTGTGCGACCTGACCGACTCGGTCGGGCTTTCGCAAGGCACCGTCAGCCACCACCTCAAGATCCTGACCGAAGCCGGACTCCTCATCCGCGAGAGCCGCGGCACCTGGGCCTGGTATGCCCTCAACCCCTCGCGGGTCGAAGAGCTCAAGACCCACCTGGCGATCGGCTGACCCAGTGGCGGTGGGAGGGCACAATGGGCGTATGAATCTTGGGCTGAAGGACCGCGTCTACATCGTCACCGCCGCGTCGAAGGGATTGGGCCGCGCCACGGCACAGGCCCTGATCGACGACGGGGCCAAGGTAGTGGTCTCCTCCCGGTCGGCCGAGGGCATCGCCAAGGCTGTCACCGAGCTCGGGGAGCACAACGCGGTTGGCATTGCGGTCGACAACGCCGATCCCTCCGCACCGGCACAGCTGATCCAGGCCGCGAACGACAATTTCGGCCGCCTCGACGGTGCCCTGATCAGCGTCGGCGGTCCGCCGGCGGGCGCCATAGTCGACAAGACCGACGACGAGTGGCGCGGCGCCTTCGAGACGGTCTTCCTGGGCGGACTGCGTTTGGCAACGTCGGTCGCCGCCGAGCTCGGCGACGGCGGTTCGATCGTGTTTGTCCTCTCCACCTCGGTGAAGCAGCCGATTTCCGGCCTGAGCATCTCCAACGGACTGCGGCCGGGGCTCGCGATGGCCGCCAAGACTCTCGCTGATGAGCTCGGCCCCCGTGGCATCCGGGTCAACGGCCTGCTTCCCGGCCGGATTGATACCGAGCGCGTCAGGGAGCTCGATGCCCTGTCTGAAGACCCCAAAACCGCACGCGCCCAAGGCGCCGCCGCCATCCCGTTGAGGCGCTACGGGGAACCCGCCGAGTTCGGCCGCGTCGCCTCCTTCCTGCTG
>JALYQD010000136.1 GCA_030856025.1 Actinomycetota bacterium | reverse complement strand
CCACGCCATCGTCATCCGTCGCTCACCGTGGAGGAATCCCGTGGAACATTTCACCCCCAGCATCGACCCGGTGTTGAACAGCGTCGCCTGGTCGGCCCTCGCCGGCCTGCTGCCGCTGCTCACATTTGTCACCCTGCTCGTCATCGTCAAAACCAAGGCCTACGTCGCGGGGGCCGCCGCCCTGTTCGTGGCCCTCACCGTCGGCATTGTGGCCTTCAACATGCCGGCGGATCTTGCCTTGCTCTCGGTGAGCCAGGGCGCTGCCTTCGGCGCCTTTCCGGTGCTGTGGATTGTCATCATGGCCGTGTGGCTCTATCAGGTAACAGTGCTCAGCGGCCGCTTTGAGGACCTGCGTCGCGTCTTCGATGTGATCGGCGGCGGCGATGTGCGCGTGCAGGCCATCCTGGTCGCGTTCTGCTTCGGTGGCTTGTTGGAAGCCCTGGCCGGCTTCGGGGCGCCGGTGGCCATCACCGCCACCATGCTGCTGGCGCTGGGAGTCGCTCCACTGCAGGCCGCGGCCACTGTCCTGGTCG
The DNA here is from genome assembly GCA_030856025.1 of Actinomycetota bacterium. Taxonomy (GTDB): domain Bacteria; phylum Actinomycetota; class Actinomycetes; order Propionibacteriales; family Nocardioidaceae; genus JACMOZ01. Next base: position 5,375 of record JALYQD010000136.1, on the reverse strand, counting down.
CCAATACCGCGCCGGTTGCCTTCGGTGCCGTCGCCATCCCGATCACGACCGCCGCCGGCCTGACCGGGCTGAGCGCGGACCACATTGGTGCTCTCGTGGGCCGCCAGGCTCCGTTGCTGGCAACCTTTGTCCCCCTGATCCTGCTTGTCATTCTGGACGGCCGCAAGGGTTTGAAGGACTGCTGGCCGGCCGCGCTCGTCACCGGCCTCGTCTTCGCAACGGCCCAGTTTCTCTGTTCCAACTTCTTCTCGTTTGAACTGACAGATGTCGTCGCCTCGCTGGCTGGTTTGGGCGGCGCCGTCGCGTTCTTGCGGTTCTGGCGCCCGCAGGGCAGCACTGAGGCCCGTGACCGGATCGGCAGTGCGGCGACGGTGCGGGAAACCGCCGACGTGGGTTCCACGGGCGGGGGCGGTCACCTAACAGTCACCGAGCACACCGCCGGCGCAGCGCGGCTGACGCCGGGACGTACCTTGCTGGCGCTTTTCCCGTATTTCCTGGTGATCGTGATCTTCGGCATCGCCAAGCTGTGGAAGCAGGGTATGGACGTTCCGGCGTTTCTCGCCTCGACCGACATCAAGATTCCGTGGCCGGTCCTGCACGACGCCCTGGTTGACGCCAAGGACCAGCCACTTTCCTCCACCGTCTACAACCTCCAGTGGCTGTCCAGTCCGGGAACCCTGCTGCTCGTCACCGGCCTCATAGTCGCGGTGGTCTACGCGAAGTTCGACGAGGGCGGCCGGTTCCGCCTTTCGGTCCCTGCAGCGCTGCTGGAAATCTGGAGGACCATCGTCAAGATGCGCTGGGCCGCCCTGACCATACTCACCGTGCTCGCCCTGGCCTACGTGATGAACAATTCCGGCCAGACGGTGTCCATCGGTACATGGCTGGCCGGCACCGGCAGCTTCTTCGCCTTCCTCTCCCCCGTCCTGGGCTGGCTGGGCACCGCGGTAACCGGCTCGGACACGTCATCGAACGCGCTCTTTGCCAAACTTCAGCAGACTGCCGGGCTCAAAGCCGGCATCGACCCCAATCTACTGGTAGCCGCCAACACGTCCGGCGGGGTTGTGGGCAAGCTGATTAGCCCGCAGAACCTGGCCATCGCCGCCACAGCGGTCGGCCTGGACGGTCAGGAATCGACCATTCTCCGCAAAGTGGTCGGGTGGAGCCTCGGAATGCTCCTGCTGCTGTGCGTCCTGGTGTACCTGCAGTCCACCCCGGTTCTGGGCTGGATGCTGCCCTGAGATCCGGTCTCATCTTCTGCCATGCCGGGGCCGATTGCCGGTTCCGGCATGGCAGGATGAAGAGGTGACAATGAAAGAGCCAAAGGCGGCCGGCATCCAGCGCACCTCGGACGCGGTTCTTCACAACATTGAAGCGGACCTGCGCACAGGTCGCATCAAGCTCGGGGACCAGTTACCCGGTGAACGCACACTGGCAGAGACCTACGGAATCTCCCGCGCTTCGGTGCGCGAGGCCATCCGCATCCTGGATGCCATGGGGGTGGTGCGAACCTCCACCGGGTCGGGCCCCAATTCCGGGGCCATCGTCATCTCTGAACCTTCCGCAGGTCTGTCCTCCGCACTGCGACTGCACGTGGCCACCAGCCGTCTGCCAGTGGCAGATATCGTGCAGACCCGGATCGTGCTGGAGACCTGGGCCGCGCAGACGGCTGCCCTGAGGGAAGAGGCACCGGCTGCTCTGGACCGGGCCGGGCAACTGCTCCGCGCCATGGACGACCCGGACGTGGACCGCGCGACATTCCACACCCTGGATGCCCAGTTCCATGTGGCTCTCACTTCCCTTGCCGGCAACGCCGTGATCGAGACCATGATGGACTCGCTGAGCGGTTCCATCCGCGGTTACGTTAAGGACGCCATGGATGCCTTCCAGGCCTGGCCTGAGATCCTGGCCGTTCTGCGCTCCCAGCACCACGGCATTTTCGATGCCGTTCAGGCACGGGACGGTGAACTGGCTGCCAGGCTTCTGCGTGAGCACATCGAATGGTTCTACGAACAAGCCACGCAGGCCTGACATGGCCCTGAGCAACAGCTCACCCACCAACACCCGCTGACTTGGGAGGTTTGGCCGGCAGGTCGAACTCCATCACAAAGTGACCATCCTCCTTCCACGCATTTTGAGGAAATTAGGCAGTCATGACCCAAATCAATCAAGTTCCGTAGACGACCGGATCGGTCTACCGGTGGGGTTACGTGTCGATCTGGGCGACGTCGAGCTCGTACGCTCCCTGCACGATGAATTCCTTGCGCGGTGCGACATCGTTGCCCATGAGGAGCTCGAAGACCGACGCCGCTTCTTCGGCGTCATCGACCGTTAGCCTGCGGAGCGTCCGGTGTCGCGGCTCCATGGTGGTCTCGGCCAGTTGATGGGCGTCCATCTCGCCGAGGCCCTTGTAACGCTGCACAGGGTCCTTGACGCGTATGCCCTTCTTGGCCAGCTCCGCGAGCTTGCGCTGAAGCTCGGGGTCGGAATACGTGTAGACGTACTTGTCGGTGCCCTTTTTGGGATTGGTCAGCTCGATGCGATGCAGGGGCGGGACGGCGGAGTAGACTCGGCCGGCCTCGACCAGCGGCCGCATGTAGCGGAAGAACAATGTGGCAAGAAGGCAGCGGATGTGGGCGCCGTCCGAATCGGCGTCGGCCATGAAGATGATCCGGCCATATCGGGCGGCATCGACGTCGAACGTACGCCCCGAACCGGCGCCGACGACCTGGATGATCGACGAGCACTCGAGGTTCTTGAGCATGTCGCCGATGGAAGCCTTCTGGACGTTGAGGATCTTGCCGCGGATGGGCAGCAGCGCCTGGTACTCCGAATCGCGGGCCGACTTGGCGGTGCCGAGGGCCGAATCGCCCTCCACGATGAAGAGCTCACTGCGGTCGACGTCGTTGCTGCGGCAATCGGCGAGCTTGGCCGGCAAGGCACTCGACTCGAGGGCGTTCTTGCGCCGCTGGGTGTCGCGCTGCTGGCGGGCCATGACGCGCGTACGCGAGGCGCCGACGACCTTCTCCATGACCAGCCGGGCCTTGGCCTTGTGGGCGGTCTTGGTGGACGTCAGGAACGCCTTGAGCTCGTTGGCGACGACCTTGTTGACGATAGCGGTGACGGCCGGCGTGCCGAGGATTTCCTTCGTCTGGCCCTCGAACTGGGGTTCGGCGAGTCGCACCGTGACGACTGCGGTCATACCCTCCATGACGTCATCCTTGATGATCGCCGGATCGTTGGCCTTCAACAAACGGGTCTGGCTCAGCACGTCGTTGAAGGTCTTGGTGATGCCGCGTTCGAAACCATTGATGTGGGTGCCGCCCTTGGGCGTGGCGATGATGTTGACGTAGGAGCGCACATCGGTTTCATAACCGGTGCCCCAGCGCAACGCGATGTCGACGCCGAGCTCGCGCTCTACGTCCTGAGGCGTCATGTGGCCTTTGTCGTCGAGCAGCGGCACCGTCTCGGTGAACTTGTCCATGCCCTGGAGGCGCATGACGTCGCTGACCGCGGTGTCCTGGGAGAGGAATTCGCAGTATTCGGCGATGCCGCCGTCGTGCTTGAAGCGTTGCTCGACCGTGTCGCCGATGCGCGCGTCGCGGATGACCAGCTCCAGGCCGGGCACGAGGAACGAGGTCTGGCGGGCACGGGTGACGAGCTCGTCGTAGGAGAAGGCCGCGCCCTTGATGAAGATCTGCGGATCGGCCCAGTAGCGCACCCGCGTGCCCGTCTTCGCCTTGGCGACGCGACGGATCTTGCGCAGCTCATTGGTCGGAGTGAATTCGGCATCGGGGCCGTCGCCGGCGAACACGCCGGGAACGCCACGGCGGAACGACATCGCCCAGGTAGCGCTGGCCTTGTCGACCTCGACGTCGAGCCGCGAGGAGAGGGCGTTGACGACGGATGCGCCGACACCGTGGAGACCACCGGTCGCGACGTATGAGCCGCCGCCGAACTTGCCGCCGGCATGGAGCTTCGTGAAGACGACTTCGACGCCGCTCAGTCCGGTCTTCTTCTCGGTGTCGACGGGAACGCCGCGGCCGTTGTCGTGGACCTCGACCGACCCGTCGGCGTGCAGGATCACGTCGATGTGGTTGCACACACCGGCAAGGGCTTCGTCGACCGAGTTGTCGATGATCTCCCACAGGCAGTGCATGAGACCGCGTGTGTCGGTCGAACCCACATACATGCCGGGCCGTTTGCGAACCGCTTCCAGTCCTTCGAGGACCAGGAGATTGCGGGCGTCATACGTGGTTTCGATGATCTCTTCCTAGCGGGCAGAACGTGTGGAAGCGCCGGTTGGCGACCTGCTTCCACGATAGCCAGCGGCGGCGAACCAACGCGCAAGACACGCGGCTCGCCACGGCTCCGCCTACCGCACATTGACACCCCCGAGGAGTAGATATGTCTAAAGACGACCTTGGGTCGGTGGGAATATGGCACCGTGAAAGGATGTTGTAACCACTGCACCAACGTCCCAATGTGAGAAGAGGTCAGACCGTGACAGCACTTGCTGAACAAATATCAGCGCTCAACGCGACGGATCGTTGCGATCGCTGTGGTGCTCAGGCCTACGTACGCGCCGAGCTGAGCAATGGCGGAGAACTCCTGTTCTGCGCCCACCACGCCCGCGCACACGAAGAAAAGCTTCGTGAGATCGCCGCCCTGATCCATGACGAAACCGGTCGCCTCACAACGGTGCCCCCCATAGCCCCCGACGACGAGGTCTAAGCCACTTCAACGACAGAAGCGCCCGGCCTGTTGGCCGGGCGTTTCTGCGTTGTCGGACCATTGCATCGAAAAGGTCCGCCCCTCACAGCGTTCAGTGAGAAGCGGACCTTTCGCACGTTACGACTCAGTCGAGTGCGACTCAGTCGAGGTAGTCGCGCAGAACCTGTGAACGCGAAGGGTGACGCAGCTTGCTCATCGTCTTGGACTCGATCTGGCGGATGCGCTCACGCGTGACCCCGTAGACCTTGCCGATCTCGTCGAGCGTCTTCGGCTGGCCGTCGGTAAGACCGAATCGCATGGACACCACGCCGGCTTCGCGCTCGGACAACGTGTCGAGCACTGCGTGCAGTTGTTCCTGAAGGAGCGTGAACGACACGGCATCTGCGGGAACGATGGCCTCGGAGTCTTCGATGAGGTCACCGAACTCGGAGTCACCGTCTTCGCCGAGGGGTGTATGAAGGCTGATCGGCTCACGGCCGTACTTCTGGACTTCGACGACCTTTTCGGGTGTCATGTCGAGCTCGATGGCCAGCTCTTCGGGAGTGGGCTCGCGACCGAGGTCCTGCAGCATCTGGCGCTGGACGCGGGCGAGCTTGTTGATGACTTCGACCATGTGCACCGGGATGCGGATGGTACGGGCC
>JALYQD010000180.1 GCA_030856025.1 Actinomycetota bacterium | reverse complement strand
ACACCGATTGCCGCAGCGGAGAGGCCTCCATCACGTTCGATGACGGGCCGCACAAGACCAACACCCCGCGGCTGCTCAAGGTCCTTCGCGAGAACCACGCGCAGGCGACATTCTTCGTCGAGGGGAGGCACGCCAAGCGCCATCCGGCTCTGCTCCGGGAAATGATCCGCGACGGCCACGCGGTCGAGAACCATTCGTGGGACCACCCCGAGTTCACCCGGAAGTCGGGCAAGAAGATCGCCAACGAGATCGCCCACACGACCAAGGTCATCACCGCTGCCACGGGTGTCAGGCCCACGCTCATGCGGCCGCCGTATGGCGACACCGACGACCGGGTCCGCAAAATCATCGAGAAGCAGGATCTGAAGCAGGAACTGTGGACGATAGACACCAACGACTGGCGGGGCGGCAAGAGCTCGAAGATCACGAAGGCCGCCCTGCGCGGATTGCGCAAGCACGAGGTCAACGTCATCCTCATGCACGACGCGGTCGACAACTCATCGCAGACGATCAAAGCGGTTCCGGCGATCATCTCCGGACTGGGCAAGAAGGGCTACTGCCTGGTGCCGCTGCAGGTCACGGCGAAGCGCTCCGAACTGAGGTCCGCGCCGGTCTCGGTCGACGAAGGCGATGAAGAATCGTCGACGGTCACCGTCAGGTTCACGCTCGACTCGCCCTCGCAGCGCGACGCGAGCTTCCGGTGGCATACACGTTCGGGTTCGGCGATCGCCGGAAAGGACTTCGAGTCGGCGCACGGCGTCATATCGATCAAACGCGGCGAGTCGAGCGCGACGGCCCGGCTCAAGGTCCTGGCCGATCCGATGCCCAACACGGCCAAAGGGTTCAGCGTCATCATCGATCGGCCCAGCAAGGTTGCCGTGGCCACCACGAGCGTCCCGATAACGATCACCGACAACGACGACTGGCAGTATGCGGTCGGCGAGCTCATCGCGCCGTTGTAGGACACCGCCACTAGGCTCAGGGCATGACTCGAGACGTCAAAGTGCTTGCCGCCCTGTTCACCGTGTCCGGTATCGGACACTTCGTGAAACCCGAGCCGTTTGAAGCCATCGTGCCCAAGCCTTTGCCCAACAAGCGCGAGCTCGTCTACCTCTCCGGAGCAATGGAGCTGGCTTGTGTCGCGCTCCTGGCCAACCCGAAGACCCGCAGGATCGGCGGGCTCACCTCGGCTGCCGTGCTCACCGGCGTTTTTCCGGCCAATGTGCAGATGACGCTGAGCTCCCTGCGCAGCCAGAAGGCGCCGGCCTGGTACAAAGCCGGCACTGTCGCCCGGCTCCCGCTGCAGTTCCCGCTGATACGCATGGCGCTCAGGACCGCCAAGGCCTGACGTTCTCTCTGAATGGGCCGGTCCCTGGCGACGGAGGAGCGGGAGGGAGCTTGCGACCGAAGGGTCGATAGGGTTTCGGCATGCGAATGTCCAAGCTTTTTGTCCGTACCCTGCGCGACGACCCGGCCGATGCCGAGGTGCCGAGCCACAGGTTGCTGGCGCGCGCCGGCTATGTCCGCCGTGCTGCCCCGGGCATCTACTCCTGGTTGCCGCTGGGCCTGAAGGTGCTGGCCAAGGTCGAAAGGGTCGTCCGCGAGGAGATGGACGCCATCGGGGCCCAGGAGGTGCGCTTCCCGGCGCTGCTGCCCCGTGAGCCCTACGAAGCGACCGGCCGCTGGGACGCCTACGGACCCAACCTGTTCCGGCTCAAGGACCGCAAGGGCAACGACATGCTGCTGGGCCCGACCCACGAAGAGCTCTTCACACTCTTGGTCAAGGATCTCTACTCGTCCTACAAGGACCTGCCGCTGAGCCTCTACCAGATCCAGACGAAGTACCGCGACGAAGCTCGCCCCCGCGCGGGCATCCTCCGCGGTCGCGAGTTCATCATGAAGGATTCCTACTCCTTCGACGTGGACGATGCGGGCCTCGAAGCCTCCTACCAGGCGCATAGAGATGCCTACATCAGGATCTTCGACCGATTCGGCTTCGAATACGTCATCGTGCGCGCCACGTCGGGCGCCATGGGCGGTTCGGCCAGCGAGGAGTTCCTTGCCGTGTCCGAGACCGGCGAAGACACGTTCGTACGATCTCCCGGTGGCTATGCAGCCAACGTTGAGGCGGTGACCACGGTCGTCCCCGCCGCCATCCCGTATGAAGGTACGGCGGCGGCGCATGCCGAGAAGACGCCTGCCACGCCGACGATCGAGACCCTCGTCGACCACCTGAACGAGGAGTTCCCCCGCGACGACCGTCCCTGGGAAGCCGCTGACACGCTCAAGAACGTTCTGGTCATGCTGCGCCATACGGACGGGAAGCGCGAGCCCCTCTCGATCGGCCTCCCCGGCGACCGTGAGGTCGATGAGAAGCGACTTGCGGCCCAGGTCGAACCTGCCGAGGTCGAGCCCTTCGTCGAAGCCGATTTCGCCAGGTATCCCGCCCTGGTCAAGGGCTACATCGGCCCCGAATCCCTCGGCAGCGAGAGCGCCTCGGGCATCCGCTACCTGACCGATCCGCGCGTCGTCGACGGCACCCGCTGGGTCACCGGCGCCAACATCGACGGCTCGCACGTGATCGACCTGGTCGCCGGGCGCGACTTCACCTCCGATGGCACGATCGAGGCCGCCGAGGTCCGCGCCGGCGATCCGGCGCCCGACGGTTCGGGCCCGCTCGAGCTCGCCCGCGGCATCGAGATGGGACACATCTTCCAGCTGGGCCGCAAGTATGCAGACGCGCTCGACCTCAAGGTCCTCGACGTCAACGGCAAGCTCGTCACGGTGACGATGGGCTCGTACGGTGTCGGGGTTTCCCGCGCCGTGGCTGCCATCGTCGAGAACTCCCATGACGAGTACGGCATCGTCTGGCCCGCCGAAGTGGCTCCGTACGACGTCCATCTCGTCGCGGCCGGCAAGGACGAGACCGTCCTCGCCGCCGCCGAGCGTCTCTATGCCGATCTTCAGGCCGCCGGTGTCGACGTTCTCTTCGATGACCGCCTGGGCAAGGTGTCGCCGGGCGTCAAGTTCAAGGACGCCGAGCTCATCGGGGTGCCGACGATCGTCGTCGTGGGCAAGGGCATCGTCGACGGCGTCGTCGAGGTCAAGGACCGCAAGTCCGGCGATCGCGAAGACGTCGCCCTCGACCAGGTCGTCGCCCATCTCCAAGATGGGGGCACAAAACCGGGGTCCTGACCGGCTGGACCCCCGGAAGGTGCCCCCATCTCGGGGTCAGGCGGGGAGGCCGGGGAATGCGGTCGGCTTGCCGCCCCAGTCGAGGGCCGCCAGCGCGGCTTTGCGCAGCATCGTGATGGCGAACTCGCGGTCCTTGCCCTTGCTCGTGCCGACCAGCGCGAGGTAGGCAGCAGCGCTCCTGTCCTCGAGCGATCGTGCGACGGTCCTGGCCTGCCCGGGATTGGTGACCTCGTCCACCGCGTAGTCGGCCAGGGGAGGGGGACGGGTCGCGTGTGCGGCGCTCAGCCGGGCGATCAGCACGTCTCGCGAATGCCGATGACTGCCGAATGCGCGTACTGCGGCTTTGTTGGCGTCTGCGACACGGGCGCCGATGTAGGCATAGACCCAGATGGCCTCATGCTCGAGGGCGAGGCACCTCTGCAGGCCGGCGACGGTCGCCTTGGCCGCCGTCACGAAACGTCCTTGCGGGCGTTGCGCAGCACGACGAGACTCTGCGAGAGGCTGACCGAGATCGATGCGAGCACCTGGGCGAAGTGGCCGGACACCGCCTGAAGCGAGTCCTCTGCACGTTTTTCGGCTTCCTGGTCATGCATGGTGACGACCGAGTCGAGAGCGGCCCGGGCCGCTTCCGGCGGGTCGTCGATGTCGATGTTGGCGGCGGCACCACCGAGGTCGGCGAGCTGGGCCTCGGCGTTGGCGATCAGCGGTTCGAGGACCTTGGTGAGACCGGACTGTTTCGCCGCCACCGCCTGGGTCCACATCAGCAATATCGACTGGTCGTTCTGCACTTTCCTGATGAGCTTTTCATCGGACTCGGCCGGCAACCGCTTCGGATCGAGACCGATCTTTCGGGCGACGTCGTCGAGCCTGTGGGAGCGATCGCCATAGATCGCGGCGCCGGCGAGGGCGACGACTCCTGCGCCGGTCCCCAACAAGGCGCGTCGACTGATTACCCGGCGACCCATCATGGTGGCAGGTTATCCGAGCGGCATGGCATAGGCTTGACCCGACACTGCAGAAGAACGCGTGCCGACAAAAGGCTGTGCGGATAAGTGAACAGGGAGGGTGAGCCATGACGGATCGGCTCGAGAAGCTGGTCGCCGGATGCGTGGGCGAGCTGGGCTTCGATCTCGAAGCACTCGAACTCACTCCCGCCGGCAAAAAGCGTGTCTTGCGCATCGCGATCGACCAGGACTGCGGTGTCACCATCGACGACATCTCGTCGGCGACGCGTGCCATCTCCGCTGCTTTGGACGATTCCGACGTCATGGGCCAGCTGCCCTACACACTGGAAGTGACGTCCCGCGGCGTTGACCGCCCCCTGACCCAGGCCCGGCACTGGCGCCGCAACAACGACCGCCTTGTGTCGGCCCAGCTCTCTGACGGCACCACGGTCGAAGGCCGCATCGGCGACAGCGACGACGACGGTGTCGACATCTCCACAGCCCAGGGCGTCCAGCGACTCGCATACGCGGATATCGCCAAGGCGCTCGTACAAATCGAACTCAACCGGAAAGGTCGCTGACATGGACATCGATATGGCGGCACTTCGCGCACTCGAGCGTGAAAAGGATCTGTCGTTCGACGTCGTGGTCGAGGCCATCGAGCAGGCCCTTCTCTCGGCATATCACAAGACTCCGGGGGCGCAGCACCACGCGCGCGTCGAGCTCAACCGCAAGACCGGCCACGTCATCGTATGGGCGCGTGAGCGGCTCGCCGATGCCGAACCGACCGAGGAGGGCGAGCGGCCCGAGCCGCAGTTCTCCGAGGAATACGAGCACACCCCGGACGACTTCGGCCGCTTCGCCGCGACGATCGCGCGCCAGCTCATCATGCAGCGACTTCGCGATGCCGAGGACGAGCAGCAGTTCGGCGAGTTCTCCGGCAAGGTCGGCGACATCGTGTCGGGCATCATCCAGCAGGGCCGCGATCCGGGCGACGTGATGGTCAACCTCGGCAAGGTCGAGGCGCTCATGCCCTTGGCCGAACGCGTCGCCGAGGAAAAGTACATCCACGGCGAACGCATCAAGAGCTTCGTCTACCAGGTCGAAAAGGGTATGCGCGGTCCCCGCGTCAAGGTGTCGCGCACGCACCCGCAACTCGTGAAGCTGCTGTTCGCGCTGGAAGCGCCCGAAATCGCCGACGGCACTGTCGAGATCGTCGAGATCGCCCGCGAAGCCGGCCATCGCAGCAAGATTGCGGTCCGGTCGACGGTTCCCGGCATCAACGCCAAGGGCGCCTGCATCGGTCCGATGGGCCAGCGAGTCCGCAACGTGATGCACGAGCTCCACGGCGAAAAGATCGACATCGTCGACTACAGCGACGACCCGGCCGAGTTCATCGCCCAGGCGCTTTCGCCCTCTCAGGTCAAGAGCGTGACGCTCGTCGACATGCAGACACGGGCCGCACGGGTCGTCGTTCCGGACTTCCAGTTGTCCCTCGCAATCGGCAAGGAAGGCCAGAACGCGCGGCTGGCTGCACGGCTCACCGGCTGGCGTATCGACATCCGCTCAGACACCGAAGGTACGGATCCTTCGGCGAAGGGCTAGACTTGTCCACGGTTATCCGCACGTGTATCGGTTGTCGAGAGCGCGTGGACAAAACCACTCTGGTGCGAGTCGTCGGTATCAGGTCCTCATCCAACTGGGTGATCACGCCTGATCCGACCGGATCGTTGCCGGGTCGAGGAGCGCACCTGCACCCCACGACACGGTGTCTTGAACTGGCCATACGACGCAAAGCGTTCGGACGAGCCCTCAAAATCGAGGGCACGATCGACACGATTTTGTTGTCCGAAGCCGTTCAGGATAGAAATGACCAGAAGAACTGACCACAGGAACGCACCGCGCGTTCCCCGAAAGAATTCGGAGCACCTGCTCATGAGCACTCGATGAGTTTCTCCAAATGAGCCTGCACGTCAACTAGCGGTCTGCGCCCCTCCCAGGGTTCGGATCCCCTGAAGGAGAATAGTGGCTGTAAGAGTCCATGAACTCGCACGCGAGTTCGGAGTCGAAAGCAAGGTCGTCCTGTCCACATTGAAGGACATGGGCGAATATGTGAAGTCCGCGTCTTCCACTGTGGAAGCCCCGGTCGTCCGCCGACTCAACGAAGAACACGGAGACAAGCTTCGCGCCCAAGGCGAAGCCAAGAAGAAGCCCGCCGCGAAGAAAGCAGCGGCCAAGACACCCGAGCCAGAAGCAGAAGCCCCGGTTTCCGCGGTGCCCACAGGGCCCACCGCCGAGGCACCTGCCGACGCGCCGGACAACGTCGTCGTCGAGGCGTCGGCAGCCGGTTCCGCTCGCACCGCCCCGCGCCCCGGTCCCAAGCCCGGCCCTGCGAAGGCCGCCGAGCCCGAACCGGTCGTCGAGCCCGAGGCACCCGCTGCCGCTGCACCCTCAGCGCCCGCAGCCGAGGCGGCTGCCGAGCCTGAAGCACCTGAAGCCCCAGGCGGCGAGGCACCTGCTGCTCCGCGTCCGGCGACTCCGGGTC
>JALYQD010000176.1 GCA_030856025.1 Actinomycetota bacterium | reverse complement strand
CCCGCGGCGACGCCATTCGGCTCTGGGCTACCACTCGCCGGCCGACTACGAGAGAATCAAGACACAGGCAACCGAACTGGCTGCCTAACCCCCAACAACAACCGTCCGGAAAAGCGGGGGAAGATCAGCCTTGCGAGTTCCGCGCCGAGACGGATCGGAGAAGCCCACACTCTTCGACCTCGCCAGTTGATCTGCAATCCAAGGGCCTGCCCCCGGCTTGGTTGCGATCTTGACCCGTGGAGATTCCGGTCCTTGCCGGACCGATGTTCATCAGCACCAAGCCCGAAAACCTTCCTGTCGAGTCCCGCAAGCCGCGCCTTCACCGGGCGTTCCGTTAGGGGAACGTTGACGGACACATCAATTGCTTGGCGGACGCCTTCGGCGAATGGCGAGGATTCCCTTCAATTCAGGCAAAGCTAGAAACCCGTATGCCCCGCCCGTTGCAGATGCCCGCAAGGGTGCCCTATCTGCAACAAGGCTTCTGTCTCGAAACCCTAGAAATAGGAGGCGTCTCGCCGCGCCCCGGGCGACGGCTGCCGACGTTCGACCGGGCACGGCCGTGTTGCATCTCATGGGATTCGAGACACTGGTGTTATGCGACATCTTGACCCAATTTTGGCTAAATGAGAGTCGCTTCGCCCTCCCGCCTGCCGCGAAAGATCTACGAACCGGGGGCGATGTATCGGGCTGCTTCTTTAGCGGTGGCAACGGGGTCGCTTTGGGGATCAAGGGGGATCGTGAGGTGATCCAGAAGGATTCCGTTCACCAGGTGGTGAAGGAGAATGACGACGCGCGGGTTCGCGCCAAGGCCCCTGACCTGGTGGAATTTGAGGTCGTCGCTCAGGCCTTGACGTAGGAACGGCGCGAGTGCGTCGTGCACTTCGTGATCGCGGGAGGCTTCGAGGCGCAGTTCGATGAGGGCTCGTGCCATGTCTGGATTTTTGGTGAGACGCTCGACGACGTAGCCGGCATATTCCGCTAACGCTTCCTTCTCCGTCGCCTGCTCGAGTTGCGTGAGGCGATCATGGTCAGGCTCGAGTTGGTCAAAGATGCGCTTGGCCATGGCAAGGAGGAGTGTCGCACGGGTTGGAAAGTAGTTCGCGCAGGTTCCTGACGGGACTTCAGATAGCGCATCCACGGCCCGGTGGGTCAAGGCTCGTCCACCGTCACGTCCGAGGATAACGAGAGCTGCGTCAGTGACGGCCGCTCTGCGTCGGGGGTTCGAAGCCATGCCGACAGAGTACGCCAATCAACACAGGTGTTGTACATTGAAACACAACTACAACAGGTGTATTGATTGGAGTACCTCATGCGCGAACTCGTCTACTTCGTCGCCACCTCGATCGACGGCTTTATCGCCGACCCGGCAGGCGACTACTCTCGTTTCCCCGTCCATCCGGAAACGCTGGCAAGCCTGTTCGCCCGGTACCCCGAAACTTGCCCGGGGCATCTGCGTGAAGCGCTCGGCGTAACCGGCAGGCCTCGCCGCTTCGACACAGTTCTCTTGGGTCGCCGCTCCCACGCCCCGGCGGTGGAGGCCGGCCTGACCGACGGCGCCTACCCACATCTACGGCAGATCGTTGTCACCCATCAGGATCTACCCGAGTCACGCCGTGTCGAGGTCATGGGTGGCGACATCGTCGCGCGTATTGCTGAACTCAAGGACGAGCCCGGCCTCGACATCTGGCTATGCGGGGGCGGCGAGCTTGCTGCCCAGCTTGTAGACCTCATCGACGAGATCCAGCTGAAGATCAATCCCGTTCTCCTCGGCAGCGGAATCCCGCTCTTCGGCGACGGAACTCAACCCCGCGACTTGCAAGCCATTGGCGTCGAGCCGTTGCCGGGTGGGATCAACCTCGCGACTTACCGAACCGGAATCGAACAGTCTCACTGAGGTGCGGGGTTCCGGCACTCACGCTCCCTGGGTCGAGCAGCCAAGGTCGAGTGGGGTTCGAGTGCGCGATTTCCGAGGGCTACTCACGGGCATAAGCGCGTCTCGCAACCCTAGAGATACGAGGCGTCTCGATGAATCGCGAAGACACGCCCCGTGAACCGTTGGAATCCCGACGGTCGGCAATTCTCGTAACTATGTGTCATAACCATGTGCTTGAATTTCGGTATTCACCGTTAGTTATGAGACACCTGGAGCGTCGTGGCGAAATTGATCGGGTACGCGCGAGTATCGACTCGGCCTCAGTCCACGGATCGCCAAGAAGCTGATCTCCTTGTTGCCGGTGTTCGGCGTGATGATCTGTACGTCGACCAGGGCGTCTCGGGCGCTAAAGCTTCGCGCCCACAGTTCGACCGTGCTCTCGACGCGCTCGAGGCTGGGGACACTCTTGTCATCGCAACCCTTGATCGGCTGGGCCGATCGACGCAAAACATGCTCGACTTCGCCCAAGCGCTCCGTGACCGCGGTGCGGGCCTGCGCGTGTTGAACCTCGGCGGCGGCGACGTCGACACATCCACACCGATGGGGTCGATGTTGTTCACGATCATGGCGGCGCTGGCGCAGATGGAGCATGACATCAAACGCGAGCGGATCACCGACTCGATCAGCAAACGTCGCGACGCCGGCAAAGACCTCGGTGGGCGACCCCGACGTGTGACCGACAGTCAGATCCGGAGCGCTGTTCGTCTGGTCGAGGGTGGCGAGCCTGCCGCCCAGGTCGCCCGCGATCTCGGAATGTCGCGCGCCACGTTCTACAGAAGATCGCGCGCACTCACAAGCGAGACGGAGCGATCGCAAGACGGCACGACGTAGCGGCGCAATCCACTGTGGTGGGTCCAGAGGACGCAGCGTCCTCGTTGAGCTGTCCGTCACTCTGAGGTATACCAACTGGGCTGTCGCGGCGAACACTCCTGATGGCAGGTGCGCCAGGGGCCCGTTCTGTCGAGTTACGCGCGCCGAGACAGCAGGCTGACCACAACGGTATTCAAGCTCTGGTGTTCACGCTCGGCCCTCAGTGCCAGTTCACGGTGGAGGCTGGTCGGCAGCCGCAGGTTGAACCTGCCCGAGAATGCGCGCTCGCCGAAAGGCTCAGGCACGGACTCGCCGGATTGCTCCATATCTGCGAGCACCTCCTCGACGAGAGCGACCAGGCCGTCTTCGGCTACCCGTCGCTCCTCGGCGATCCACGACAGCGACGGGAACTCAGCGACCGTAGCCACAAACCCATCGTCGTCGACCGAGTAGGAAACCGAGTAGGAGAACCGATCCGCGAGACGCGGCTTACCTGCGACCTTGCTCATGGCTGCTTCCCTTCATCTTCCAACTTTTCGATGGCTGCCAGGACCTGACGGACTTGGTACGACTTTGCTTTGCCTTTGTCGTTTTGGATGTTGACTCTCGGATCTCCGGCCCAAGGCATCTTGAACACCGCGTGCGATCCGCCGGTAGTACGGGGTTCGCCAAAGTATTCAACGCAGACCTTCAGCAGATCTTGGTAGTCCACATTCTTCGAATTTCGCTGCATCGCTTCGAGAATCTTGGCGACGCTTGGCATATCTTATGGTACCGCCCACAGTACCAAGCGGCAACGTACGGGGTTGATTATCTTGCTATCGCATGGCCTGGGATCACGAACTGCGTCTATCTGGGGTGTACCTCAAGTGGACGGGTGCAATGCCCAAAAGGCTGGCCTGTGGAGGAGGTCGTCACGTCGTGTTCCACGTGTTCGGCGCGGTAGCCGAGTTCGAACGCGACCTCATCAGCGAACGCACCCGCGCCGGCCTAGCCGCAGCTCGAGCTAGCGGACGTAAGGGTGGCCGGAAGCCTGCTCTCAGCGAAGACGGCATCGCGGCCGCGCGCGCGATGCGCGACAACCAGGACATGACTCTTGTGGAAATCGCAGCGACGCTGAAAGTCTCACGCGCCACCGTGGTCCGGGCCTTGGAGAAAACAGCACGGCTTAGCGAATCAGCGGCCTTGTCAGAGGGCGCTGAAATGATGGAGGTGGAAGCAGGGGGAAGCCCATGAGCGACGAAACCGAGAAGGACCGCAAACCAATTGTCGGCCACACGCGGGCACCGTACGAGGCCAACTCTGAGCCTGTCGCGTCGACGCCTGGCCGTCACCCTTGGGACTCGGCAGGCCTCAGCTGGTACGACGAAGCCGAACGGCTCCGCTTCTACTACCGCACACAACGCGGCATCATCGCGCGTCTGCGAACCAACACTCTTTTCGAACACGAGGATCTCTCATACGCTCTGGCAAGAGCTCGCGCTTGTCGCCGAGTCGCCAAAGAACTCGACCCCCTCATCGCACACGGCTACGTCATGTGGCACGACCGCAGAATCGCTGGCACCGACATGATTGCCGATCACATTCTCATTGGTCCCGAAGGGCCGACCATCATCCAGACCCTGCCCAAAAGCGCAGCCTCCGATGGGCCCTACATCTCACCGGCCGCAGGAGTCGAACGTCAACAAGCTCAGTTCAGAGCCGACGCCATTGCGGAACAGTTCGAACATCGCCTTACGCCGGGCTGGTATGTCGTCGTGTTCGCTGCGGTGTGCGTCGCCGGCAACAGCCCCGGCGTCAGCGAGGCCCCGCAAGTTGTTCCACGCAGCAGAGTCGTCGACCTTGCACGCCAACGCCCGCGAAGACTGGCGCCCGTCCAGGTTGCAGACCTTGCCATGATGCTTGAGCCCGCATTCCCGGCCGCCAAGTCGGCCAACGCCAAATGATGGAAACCGGGTTCGACGATGTCGAGGTCGCCCGTTTCTGGTCGCACGTCGTCAAAGGTCCAGGCGTGCGGGATTGTTGGATTTGGGTTGGCGCGATCGCCGACGATGGTTACGGCCGGTTCTGGACAATCCGCGAGGGCAAACAGTCGGTGTACCGACCGAGCCGCTACGCGTTCCAACTCGCGACCGGCACCGCCGGCCGGCCAGGCGAGGTTGTCGAGCATCTGCGCTGTGACAACCCGATCTGTGTTCGCGCTGAGGGAACACAATTCGATCACCTGGCAGCCGGCACCCAGGGCGACAACCTCTCACGCCTCGCGCTCCGCGACCGAGACCACCGGTGGCGAACCGGCTACACGGGTCGGGCTGAGTTGGCTGCCAGGTCGCGTGCGATCAGAGTCGCAGTCATCAACGGGTGGGACACCGAACGCATACAACTTGCCCTGGCAACACAGGTGCCCGAGCAAACCCTTTTGTGGTGAACCGAACCTAACGGTTCGCGGCGGCATCCTTCTTAGCTGCCGAAGCGCGGCGGCGGATCGCTCGCACCTCAGCTGCGCCCAACCCGGTTAGATCCGAAACGCGTTCAGCGGTTTCTCCCAAGTCAAACAGTTTCACAACTTGCTCACTGACCGCAGCCTCAGCGGCAGCGATTTGTGTCCGGAGGTCTTCGAGCTTGTCACTGGCAAGGTAGAACTCGGTAGCGGTGTCTTCTATCTTCTTGTCCTGCTCAAAGCGGGCGGCATCAGCCTTCACCTTGGCTTCGCGGGCACGCTTGCGCGCATCAATCTTTGACGTGGTCTTCACGGTTTCGTCTCCCCGGCGTGGTTTCACAGTGGCATGGCAGTGGGCGTGGATTCTGGCCGCGAGCGGCGGGACTTGCACAGCATCAGTGTCTTGCGTCCTTCTGTTGTGTTCACAGTGCTGATTTCAGTCAGAACACGATGCTCGTTTCGTCCCACGCCCTCATTGTCGCCTCATTTCCCGAAATTCTCAACCTATCAAACCTGACACACCTCTTGCA
>JALYQD010000163.1 GCA_030856025.1 Actinomycetota bacterium | reverse complement strand
CTGCCGAGGTTGCCGGTCCTCGGGCCGATCAGGATCAACTTGGTGTGCATCCCGTCAACCGCGCATTTGTAGTCGACCCTGGCCGAGTCGAGCGTCGACCGGACGGTCGAGGAGATGACGGTTTGGCCCGCCTCAGAGGTCATGAGCATCTTGACATCACAACCGCGGGACTTGAGCGACTTGAGGACCGAAGCCATCTTGGTCGCCTTGGCGTCGGTGAGCTTGAACATCGCGAGCCGGATCTTGCCGTCGGTGTCGCAGTCGACGTTGTCGAACTGGTTGACGTAGACATCGAAGCTGTTGACATCGGCGGCACGGCCGGGCGAGAACGTGATCGACGTGCCGCGACCACTGTCAGTCGTGCGGCGCAGGATGGGATCGACCCAGATGCGGCGTTCGCCTTCCTGGACCACGGCGAGCGGGTTCGGCGGCGTGGTCGCGAGATCGGGGTTGTCGGTGTTGAGGACGTGCCGGTCGCCAAGGAGCGCGCAGGAATCGATCGCGCAGGACTTCATGCCATCAAAGCGCAGCTTGAACTGCTGATAGGCGATGGTGTCGTCGTAGATCGACGAGGCTTCCTGGCGGTAGTTCCGGATCTGGCTGCGTGCCAGGTTGGCCGAGGACGAGATGACGAGCGGGTTGGCCCCGAGGGCTTCGCCCGGGAAGTCGGTGTCGCTGACTGTCCAGAACTTCTCATGCTCGATGGCGTACGGATAGACGCCATAACGCGCGGTGTTGAAGCAGCCGTTGATGCAATAGTAGATGTTGGAGCTGCCGGGCTTGAACTTCTCGAAGCGCTTCTCCAGGGCCGCACGCGCGGTCTTGGTCATGATGTTCGTGCAGGACTGCGTCGGCGCCGATGTTGTGCACGTGTTGGTGTTGTCGAGCAGGATGTTGACCTTGACGCCGCGGTTGTTGGTCAGCCACTCGAGCGCCTTGAAGACCGTCTCGGACTCGGACTCCGGGCGGTTGACCTCTTCGCCGTTGCTCGCGTTGGTCGCGCGGAAGAAGTAGTAGGCAGCGGTGACGTCGGCGTTGTCGCTGGTGTAGCAGAGAAGGCGGGCGAACTCCTGGGCGAACTTCCACGGGCGCTGGTCGTTGGGGTTCCAGATGCCGCGCTCATCGACGTCGGTCGAGTTGAACCACGCGTCGACCGGGGCCGGGGGCGCCGTGTAGGCCTTGATCGGTTCGGCAGTGGGGATGTTGGCGCCATCGTCAAATGTGTTGGCGTAGTCGAGGCAGTCCGAAGTCGACCCGCTCTGGGCGAGCACCGCCTGAGGGGCCGTTTGCGGGGCGCTGGCATCTGCGAAGGCGGCCGCACCCAGGAGCGAGACCCCGAGAACGGCGACAGTCACCGTGGTCGCCAAGCGACGTAAGCGAGCGGAAATAGTGCCCCCAAGGAAAATGGCCGCGCCGTTTGGGCGGTCGACGGTCATCGGCAATAGTCGGCTGAGCATATCAGCGTTACGCGGAGCTCGTCACTTCGTGACCAGCGACCTCACACCTATACTAGGGCGCGTGAGCGCTGTCTGCAGGATTCTCGTCGTTGCCGCACTTGTGTCGCTTACAGGTGTGGTGGGTGCTCCTGCCGAGGCGCGCAACAATCCCATCGCCGCCAGTCCGGCGGTCAGACAGACCGTTGCCCAGGCGCCTTCGAGCGTGACCCTGGCCATGAAGAATGCCGTCAAGGGTCCTGCCGTCATCTCCGTCACCGGGCCCGACGGCAAGGTGGTCAGCCAACCGGCCACGACCATCCTCTCCACGAACATCGCCGTCGACCTGAATACTGGCCTGGCCAAGGGCACCTACACGGTCAAGTACCGCATCGAGGGACCCGACGGTCCCGAAGGCGGCACCTACCAGTTCGCCTACGGCAGCGGGAAGTTCTCGGTCAAGGGCATCACGACCTGGGGCGGCTACAAGGAAATCCCCAAGCCCCTACGTCTCAAGGATGATGACAAAAGGGCCGCTGCAGCGGCTTCGGCAACGCCGACACCGACACCGACCGAGCCGACACCAACGGCGACCGCCCCGACCGATGATGCGACGGAGGGCGCGGCCGCGACAAACGACGACAGCTCATTGGTCAGCAGCGCGACCGAGCATCCGCTTTGGCTCGCGGCCGGCCTCGCCGCCATCGCCGGCGCACTTCTCGCCTTGTTCGCGTGGCGCAAGGTCCGCGTTGGCGGATCCGACACGATTGCCCCTTAGGATCTCGTGCATGGCTCAGATCGCAATGCCCGCCGGACGCCACTATGCGCTCATGTGGGGAATACCCGACAACTACGCCGGCATGACCAACGCGATGCTGCATCGCTCCAAGGCGTTCGTCGAGCTCGCCGGTGCCCACGTCTCGATCGTCACGTATGAGTTCCGCGAGGACTACGACGCAATCAGGCAAAACCTCCGTGACCGTGGCGCCCTGGTCGACGGCATGTCGATCATCAACCTGTGGGAAGACCTGAAGTCCTGGGACGACGACCGGCTCAGCTCGGGCAAGGCCACCTTCACCGAAAGCCCCGAAGCAACGTTCGCGCCCCTGGGCAAGCGCGGCGATCACGCCCACCCCCTGCGCAATGTCCTGCTCGACAACGAAAAGAACATCCAGCAGGTCGACTACTTCCGCGAAGACGGAACACTGCTCGCCTCAGATCGCCGCGACCTCCCAGGCAGGCAGAATCGCTCGGTCACGCTGTGTGACACCTCAGGCCAGCCGATGGGCACCTGGCGGAGTGTGTGGAACCTCTACCACTTCTGGCTCGACTCGTTGCCCCGCGACCCGATCGCCTGGTTCTTCGTCGACTCCAAGACGAGTGCCAACCACCTGGTGGGATACCGCCGGGACGACGTCGTCACCGTGCACATCGTCCACGGTTCTCACGTCGCGCCGGGACAGGGCGCCTCCCCCACCGACATCATCGCCAGTCGCAAACACGTCTTCGAAAGACTCGACAAATGGGATGCGGCGGTATTCCTCACCCAACACCAACTCGACGACGTCGAGAAGCTCCTCGGTCCGGCCGCCAACCGCTACGTGTGCCCCAACGGTCGCAAGGTTCCCGAAACACCGCCGCCGTTCGAGCGCCCGTCCAATCGCGGAGTGATGCTGGCGAGCCTGACCAAGCGCAAACAGATCGACCATGCGATCAAGGCGATGTCGAAGGCCGGTCGCATCAAACTCCGCCGACCACGGCTTGACGTCTACGGCCGGGGACCCCAGCAAAGGGCCCTCACGGCGCAGGTGCTGGTTCAGACTCCGAAGCCCCTTGTGTCCCTCCGCGGCTACCTGCCCGATGCCGTCCAGCAATTTGCCGACGCGTCGTTCTCGTTGCTGACCAGCAACAACGAGGCATTCGGGCTGGTCCTCGTCGAGAGCATGGCGCTCGGTTGCATTCCCATCAGCTATGACATGCCCTATGGACCGGCCGAGATCATCACCAATGGCGTCGACGGCTTCGTGGTCCCGGCCGATGACATCAAGGCGCTCGCCCAGGCGATCCGGAAGGTGGCGGGTATGGCGCCGGCCGAGCTCGTACCGATGCGCGAAGCGGCGTATCTCAGGGCCAAGGACTTCAACGACGACAGCATCACCGAGCAATGGGCGACCATCATGCAATCGGCCTTGGAGTCCAAGACCGAGAGGCCGTAGATGCTTTTCTCCCGGACGCGTTCCGAAAGGCTTCCCGCGGGGCGCCAATTCGCCTTGACCTGGGAAATCCCCGACAACTTCGGCGGTCTCACGAAAGCCATGTTGCAGCGGTCCCACGCCTTTGCGGAGTCCGCGGGCAGCCCCGTGTCCATCCTCACCTTCTCGCTTCAGCCGAATCTGGACGAGGTACGCGCCGACCTTCGGACCAGGGGGCTCCTCGGCGACGGCGCGACGCTCCACAACCTGTGGGAAGACCTGCGGGCCATGCCCGACGACATGCTGCGCGAAGCTGAGGTAGACCCGCAGTTCGGCGAACCTCACGACTTCGATCCTGCGGGCGCCGAGCCGTTGCGGCATGGAGACGTCGAGTTTGCCAGGGTCGACCGTTCCGAGGGCCAAACCGGCACTACTCATGTGCAGATCCTCCGCGCCGACGGAACGGTCGTCGCCAGCCAGCTATGGACCCGTGTCGGCTCGGGTAACCCGCTTTGCGAATTCGGCGACCTTGTCCTCGAGACGGCAATGTGGGCCAGCGACGGCTCCTTCATCGGCGGATGGCGCGGGTCCTGGGGCCTCTGGAATTTCTGGGTCGGTCGTCAGACGGCCGGCGAGCCTTCATACGCGATCGTGGACAGCTCGGTCATCGCGGATTTCATGGTCCATCGGGGACCGGGATCGACCACCGCGCTCTACCTGTTTCACAACAATCACCTCACTCGCCGACGCGAGCCTCCGTACGCACCGTTGGATCGCTGGCGCCGTTATGTCTCCGAGCATCACACCGACTTCGACGCACTCGTCTTCCTGACCGAGAAGCAACGGCTCGACTTCGGCCGCCTGCTCGGCGACGTCGACAACAGTCATACGGTTCCTAACATCGTGATGGGCGGGAAGTCGACGTCACAGGTCGAACGGGAAGAAGAGCGCGCAGTCGTGCTGGCTCGCCTGGGGCCACAAAAGCGCCTCGACCATGCCCTCCGAGCCATCGCTGCCGCGTCCCCGTCCAACCCGGGCCTGCACCTCGAGATCTACGGGACCGGCCCCCGCGAACCGCAATTGCGTGAACTGGCCACGGAGCTCAACGCACCTGCCGCTTTTCACGGCTACACCGACTCCCCCGCGGTGGAATTCGAACGGTCGTCGTTCTCGCTGCTCACGAGCACACACGAAGGCTTCGGCCTCACGTTGATCGAGAGCATGGCCGCTGGGTGCGTGCCTCTGGCCTATGACGTTCCGTATGGTCCGTCGGACATCATCACCCACGGCGTTGACGGCTACCTCGTCAAGGCGGGCGACCACAAGGCCATGGCCAAACAGATCAACGAGTTCCTCGCCCTTGACCCGCGCACTGTCGCCAAGATGCGCAAGGCAGGCCGCAAACGCGCCCAGGACATCGCCGAGATGCCGATCATCAGCACGTGGGGCGATGCCATGCGGGCCGCCCGCCAACGGCAGGCCACAACGACCGCTCCGGCATCGCCCGACACCTTGTCCGCTGAGGAGAAACGGGCGGCTACAACACGATTCGCCGCCACGACGGCCCAGGCCGAGCTGATCGACGCCTCCTGGCCGGCTGATGACCACCTGAGGATGACGGTGCGTGTCCACCCCGCCGGCATCAACGTCCCGCCGGCAACCCAAGACGTCGTCGCACGGCTGATCCATCGCCCAACGGGAGCCTCGAGCCCGATCCCGGTGAGCTTCCCCGCCGGATTGGACCGGCGGCAGGATCCACCGGGCAGCAGGTATGTCGTGCTGGACATCGACGACGGCCATCTGTCCGGAGACCTCGACCACACGATCATGATCGGGCTGACCCCCGGCGATGACGCCATTTGGGACGTCATTCGCACGCGACGACACATTCGGGAGTCGCTCGCTTTTCCGGCCGCGTCGGCACGACGGCCGGTCGTGCTCTTCGACAAGGAACGCGGAGTCGAGTTGGCCACCGCCAGCCCCAAAGTGTCCGCAAGGGTGACTGTCGAGGGCAACGATGTCTCGCTGAAGATGGAATTGCTCAAGGCCGGAACCATCGAAAGTGTTCGGGCAACGGGACTGAAGGGTTCACCGACGATCGAGGCGGACCGCGACTCGACCACGACGTTCCGCCTGGAGCTTGCCCGGACCGGTACGTGGGAGATACGCGCCACCGTCGACGGCACCGCGCGCCTCGTCGCCTGGGGATCAACGAGCGAGGAACTGCACGCCGCGAGCGACGCGCTTGATCCCGTACACATTGGCGCCGCCCCGAAGGGCTATCTCCGCCTCAACAGTTCGCCTTCGCGCGTGGTCATCACCGACGTGGGCGACGACGTGATGACACAGATTTTTGTCGCATCGACCCAGAGCCCCGCCGAGATCGTTGCCGTCGACGCGGCGCACGGTGAGCATCACATCAAGGCGGTTGCTCAGGCCGACGGTCGCCATGCCCTCGACCTCTCGGGGTTGTCCGAGGGCACATACAGGCTGCGTTCGGCGACCGGCGACCGGATTCCGATGGGCGACGAGGCCCAGGGCCTCCTGCCCCGATCCACGACATACGGCTCCATTGTCATGACGGCACGGCGGGCTGCCCGCCAGAATGCGCTGGTCGTCGAGATCAGCGCCCTGTCCGACAGCCTCGGTCAGGCTTAGATCTAGGGCAGCAGGACCGTCGCCCTGATCATGTTGTGGTCCGAGGGGATGGTTCCGCTGAGCTTGCCCGCAGAGTCCAGCGTGACGACGGTTTCCCACTCGGTGGTCCGCATCGGCGACGTGAAGATGTAGTCGAGGTTGCTGCCGTTCTCGTTGGTCCCGTAGAACGTCTGTGCCCGCTTGAAGTCGTTGTAGCTGTTGTAGTTGGCATGGATGCGCTTTTCGGCCGTTGCCTTGCTCGAGATCTTTGCCGACTTGTAGGTGTGTCCGAGCGGGTCGACCAGTCCTGAAGCAATCATCTTGTCGTAGGGATCGTTGGCCGGTGTCTGGTAGCGAGTGGAGTTGAAGTCGCCTGTCACAATCACCGGAAGCTTCCCCGTGTTCTTCGCCTTGATCTCCGCGACGAGCTGCTGGGTCTGGATGCTTCGCGCAGCGTAGTACGTCGAGGTCGGCTCCAGGTGGGTCGTGGCGAAGAAGAACTTCTTGCCGGTCGACTTCTGGCGCAGGATCGCCCAGGCGAGATAGCGCTCGTTGCAGCCGCTGCACGCGCTTTCCAGCCTCTTTGACCCCTGGCTCACCAGCTCAACGGTGTCCGCGTTGAAAAACACCTTGGTCCCCTTGGAGGCGCCCTGGTCCTTCGCCACGCATTTAGTCGGCGTCGTCGACTTCACGCAGTTGTTGCGGTGGACGTTGGCCAGTTGGTAGTTGCCGCCGGCCGATTTCAGCCGATTGCGCAGGTCCTCGAACTGTGACAGGTCGATCGAGTCTCCCGAAGAATTCTTGAGCCACGACTGAGCGGCTTCCTGAATGCCGATCGCATCGGGCGATTGCCCCATGATCGTGCTGACGACCGTGCCACGACGTTCGGCCCAGGTGCCCTCCTCGGGCAGGTGGGAGTTGCAGTTGGCGCATTTGACGTTGAACGAGGCCACGCGCAACGGTGTCGCCAAGGACAGGGTCGTCGCGGTGATGGCGCCTGAATAGAGGCTCATGTTGGCGCCGGCATCGTCGATGACGCGGACCTTGACGTAGTACTTGGTCGTGGGGTCAAGTCCGTCGAGCTGTCCTTGGGTGTCGGTGAACCGGAAGTAGGTCGCAGCGGACATATCGGAGCTCGTCGACAACTGGACCCGGTACCGAGGCGCCCCGGCGACGGCGTTCCATGTCACTGACAGCGTCCGCGAGGCCGGATCGGTCGACGCCAGTCCGGTCGGTGCGGGGAGCGTGAACTCATCCGGCGGCGTTGCGTCGGTGGTCACGGAGATGGCAGCCGAATAGGGGCTGAGGTTGACCCCGTCGGCAGTGATGACACGGACCTTGAAGTAGTACTTGGTGTTCTTCGTCAAGCCGGTCATGACCCGGTTCGTCGGGGTCACCCGGAAGTACGTGGCGCCCGACATCGCGGAGTTCTTCGCCATCTGGATGCGATAGCGCGGGGCGTTGGTGACCGCATTCCAGGCCAGCGAGACGGTGTCCATCGTGTGACCGGTCGACTTGAGGCCGCCCGGGGTCGGCATGCTCGACGCCGAGGAGGATGCGGACTTGTTGGTGGTTGCGGACACCGCGCTCGTGTATGACGTGAGGTTGCCACCGTCGGCGGTGATGACACGGACCTTGAAGTAGTACTTGGTGTTGGCCTTCAGGCCGGTCATCTCACGGTGATTGGCTGTGACCCGGTGGTACACCGCGTCCGACATGTCCGATTTCGTCGCCAGCTGGATCCGATAGCGCGGAGCGTTCTTGACCGCGGTCCAGGTGAGGTCGACCGCGCTGGAGGTGCGCGCCGTCGCCTTGAGCCCCGTCGGCGTCACGTAGGTGACCGCCGAAGCCGCATTGGCGTTGCCCAGAACCGAGAGGACGGATACGAGGGCTGCCGAGAGCAACAATCGCCAGGGGGATTTCGAAATCATGAGAGTGCCTTAGGGGAAGGTTGGGCGCTTCAGTCTCCGACAGACTAGCAACGATCAGACGAAACCTAAAGGTTTACCTGAGAGTTACCGTGTCGGTCCTTGACAGTCGGTTCAGGGCAACACCAGCGTTGCCCGGATCATGTTGTGGTCTGAGGGAATGACCCCGATGACCTTCAACGTCGAGGGGTCGAAGTCGATGACGACTTTGAACTCCTTGACCTGCATCGATGTGGTGAAGATCCAGTCGATGCCGTTGCCGGCCTTGGTTCGTGCGGTGTAGTACGAATACGGCTTGATGTCCCGACGGAAGTCATTGAAGGAATTGATCCAGGCGTTCGTCAGCTTCTGCGCCGGCGGGTTCCTGGGCGGATTGACCTTGAACTCCTGGTTGAGGACATCGAGGAAACCGGCCGATTTCATGGTCGGCAGCATGGACTCGGCGATCGTCGAGAACTTCGAGGTGTTGAAGTCACCGGTGATGACGACCGGGAGCTGGCCGGTGTTCAGCGCCTTGATCCTGGCGATGAGCTCCTTCCACTCCGCCTTCCGCACAGTCGACGAATACGGGTCGAGGTGCGTCGCGGCGAAGAAGAAGTCCTTGCCGGTCGACTTCTGGTCGAACACGGCCCAGGCCAGGTAGCGATCGGTCTTGCCGCTCGTCTGGTTCGCATACCTGAACGAGCCCTGCGAAAGCTTCGTCACGGTCGCGGTGTTGTAGATGATCCTCGTCGCATTGGAGGCGCCCTGGTCGACATACGAGCAGTTGCTGGATGTCGTCGGCTTGGCGCAGTTGTAGCTGTTGGTGTTGGCAAGCTCGTAGGGCTGTCCCGCGTCGTTCAGGCCGTTACGCAGGTCGGTGAACTGATTGACGCCGCCGGGCAAATTGTAGATCGTGCTCTGGTTGGCCTCCTGCAGGCCGACGACGTCGGCCTTCTCGCCGAGGATGTCGGCGACGACCGAGGGTTTGCGCACGGTCCATTTCTGCTTTTCGCCACCGGAGCTGGAGTCGTTGTTTGCGCCGTACAGGTTGAAGCTGCCGACATGGAGGTCGGCGCCCGGAGACGGCGGGGGCGGCACCGCAGTCGTCGCCGTGATGGCAGCCGAATAGGGACCGAGGTTGACGCCGTCAGCGGTGATGACGCGGACCTTGAAGTAGTACTTGGTGTTCGCCTTCAGTCCGGTCATCACGCGGCTTGTCGGTATCACCCGGTAGTAGGTGGCTCCCGACATCGCGGAGTTCGTCGCCATCTGAATGCGGTACTGCGGCGCGTCGGCGACTGCATCCCACTCGAGGGACACGGAGCCTTGGGTCTGGGCCGTGGACTTGAGGTTCTTCGGCGTCGCGAACGCAACTGCGGCCTGCACCGGTGCGGGAAGTATCGCCGACAACACGAAAGCCGTTGTCAGGCATACGAACACACGCAAAATGAATCTCAACTGTATCTCCCGTACGTCAAGGTTTCGGCTGAGTCTAGGCTCATGAGTCACTTCTTGCTCAGGAACCTCAAGGAAACTTCTCGCCGGGGCAGATGCCGACGAGTGCGGCACACATTCGGTGCCGGGACCAGCGTCCCGTGAACGCTCAGGCCGTACGCGGTCTGGAGGCGTATGTCGCCTGGCCGAAGATCGACCGTGGCAGGAGCATCGCCTGCAATCGCTGACCGCGTGTGGCGCCGGCTCGCAGGCTCGCCACGACTGCGCGGTAGTCCTCGATGTCGTCGACGCTCGCGCCCGGAGGGCCGAAACGCTCGCGCTCGACGGCCCCGAGCATGCACGCCAAGGCCTCAATGTCCAAAGCCGGCCAGGAGGACAAATGGCGCGCGAAGGCGCGGGGCGTGTCCGATGGCGTCACGAACATGCCGAAGTCACGGGCGGTGTTCTCGAGCTCTCCCCACATACGGCCTGCCGAACGGCGTGATGGTCGCAATCGCCAGGCGCGGAGTATTCGCCGCACAGCGACCGGAAGGATCAGCACGATCAGGAATCCGGCCAGCACCACAAGCATCGAACGGGTCGAGGACGTCTCGTCGACTGCGGTTGGCGTCGCCGAGTCGATCAGGCTGCGATCCGGCCGGGTCGTGGAGCCGCTGTCCTCGGCGACGCTGCTGTCGGGGTCGGCCGGCACGTCTTGGCCGGGCACCGTGTCGGTGAACGCAGCGGCATTGCCGACGCCGGGCGTGGGTTCGAACTGCACCCAGCCGATGCCCTCGAAATAGAGTTCGGGCCACGCATGCAGGTCGTTCGACGTCGCCTCGTAGATGCTCTTGCCGGACTTGTTGGTGCCGACCTCCACTCCGGGGGCATACCCGACGGCGATGCGTGCAGGGATGCCGAGCGTCCGGGCCATGACCGTCATGGCCGAGGAGAAATGCACGCAATATCCGCGCTTGACCTTGAGGAACTCGGCGATCACGTCGACGCCATTGCCGTCATAACCCTCGGCGACCGGTGCGGTTTCGGAATAGGTGAAGTTGCCGTCTCGGAAGTAGTTCTGGAGATGGATGGCCCTGTCGTAGTCGTTGGTGTCGCCCTTGGTCACCTCGAGCGCGGTCTCGGCGATCGATCCGGGCATGTCTGCGGGCACGGCGACTCCGCGCCTCAGGGTCGGACCGATGACCGTTGTGGACGCCTGCATCTGCGTGCGCGTCGGCTCGATCTGCAGGCTGGTGATCTTGTAGTTCTGGTCACGTGAATCGGTTGAGTCCGACTTGAGCGTCAGCCCTTGCGGCTCCCAGCGCCACTGCCCTTTGAGGCCGTCGACCTCGATGCCCGGGTAGGGCACCGGCAACCTCGGGCTGGAGAGGTTCTTGATCGAAATCGTCGTCGTGACTTCTTTGCGCTCGACCTCGCGTCCAAGGCCGACATTGCCTTCGATCCGGCCGAACTTCACGTCCTCGTTCGGCCGCCAGGACTTGCCGTTGAAGTCCAGCAGATTTGCCACCTTGAGGTAGGGAGGCTGGTCCATCGTGGTCGTGTACTCGAGGGCGGTCACCGGACTGTTGCGACGAAGGTTCTGCCCGAGCTGGAGGATCGGGTTGATGCCGCGCTCGAACACGCCCGGCGGCGGACGGCCCCACGAGACGGCGATGTTGGACACATGGGGCAAAGCCAGGGGCAGCGCGATGCTGATGGCGAGCGCTGCCACGGCGATCGCAACGGTCGGCGTCGCTCCGCCGATCGTGCCCGGCATCGCCGATCCACCTTGCTGACGCCTGTTTGCACGCAGGAGATAGAGCCACAAGGCGGCGATGCCCAGGAAGAGGAAGAGATTGGGTTTGTCGCCCGAGACGGCCGTCGGCACCACGAACATCGCGGTGAAGACACCGCCGACCAGGACCGGTCGACGGGCGCCGAGCTGCAGCCCGTCGAGGATGATCGCGAGCAGGCCGAATGAGGCCGCAATGACAAAGATGATCGGCTTGGCGGCAACGACCGGCGACGACTCCACCAGGATGATTTCCCTGGCGTCGACCCAGAAATGGTAGAACGCGCTGACGCTCGATGGAGTCGGGAACACCGCGAACAGTGTGCCCGGGGCGAAAATCCATACGAGGCTGACGAACCAGACGGCGAGGGCGCCCAACCACGCGAATGGCGCGCCCAGCAACCGAAGGACTGAACAGGCGGCAAGCACCAGGGCCGTCGACGAGACCGCGGTCGTCCACCAATGACCGCCGCTGACAATCGCATCGAAACCGGCGAGGAGCAGCGCCATCCCGGCGAGCAGGGCGAGGCTCTGTCTCCAGTCGGCGGTGGCCGGCCGGCGGGACAGGCGGGAACGGAGCGACGGAGACTCAGCGCGCAGCATGGAATTGCCTCGCGTCGAGATCGAGCCACAAGTCGGCCACGTCGTCTCCGGCCATGTAGGTCCGGCATTTCCAGCCCGCGCCGGCCAGGATTTCGAGGGCCGATTGTGGCGTGCCCACGGCGACGAGAACCAGGCCCGTTGAACTGTTGAGCCGTGACCAGGCCGCGGCCCGCTCTTCGTCGAGGCGGCCGAGGATCGCGACGACGGGCCGCTCGCTCGGAGCAATTCCGGCGATCGCCTCCGAGGTGACTTCGGTCGGCTCAATGACCGCGAGGTCGGTCATCACGTCATCGATCGTGTCGAGTCCGTCCGCGATCGAGCGCTGTACGGGGCCGCCCGGTGTGATCACGTTGACGAGGTACCCGCGGCGGACGAGATGCACCGACACCGAGGCGGCGGCGACAACCGCCCATTCGAAGGTCGGCGAGTACTCCCATTCGCCCTGGCTGTCGCGGACGGTCCCCTGGCCCAAAGCGTCCAGATCGAGAAGGACGGTTGCCTCCGGGTTGTTGCGCTGTTCCTCCTGGCGCACCATGAGCGCGCCGCGGTGGGCGGTCGCCTTCCAGTGCATACGACGCAAGGCGTCTCCGGGGAGGTAGTTACGGGCGATGATGTCGTCGTCGCCGACGCCGACGTGCTGGGGAGCCGGGCGGGTCGCGCCGGCGATGTTGGCGCCGCCGAATGAGATGTCGGAGAGTTCGACCCGCTTGGGCAGCACGATCAGCGACTGCGGTTCGCCGAAGGTGTGTTGGCGGTATACCAGGCCGAACGGGTCGGGCACCCTGACGCTCAACGGCCCGATCGGATGACTCCCCCGGCGGATCCCGTGGATCTTGTAGGTGAATCGGGTGCGGGCGCTATTGCCGTGGCCGCCGCCGAGAGCGTGGAGCACGCCGCGGGAATCCCCGACGATGCCAACCGGCAGCTGGTCCTCCCACTGCGCTTCGAGGCTCGGCAAGGCCGAGAGATTGGTGAACGTGACCGTGGCCGACGATGGTTGGCCCTGCGCGACGACAGCAGGTGTGAACGTCCTCGCGATGTGGACCCGTGAATGGCCGGCAAACACGAATACCGAGGAGCAGACGACCAGTCCGGCCAGCAGGCTGGCGACGTAGTTGAGGGTCGGAAATGTCAAGACATGCGCCGCCACGACACTCGCGAACGCACCGAGTGCAAAGCCGCGGCCTCTGGCGGTGAGCACGACCGATCCCGCGACTCGTCTGAGTCGACTCGCAGGATCTTTCGTGACTGCCATTGGCGTGGCTAACTCTGCGGGACCACGCTGGGCGCGATCTCGCCGGCCGGGACGACGGTGTCGGCCACGATCCGGCTCACGATGTCCGCAACGCCCTGAGCGCCGCGGATGGTGATCAGGCGGTGACACAGCACCGGCAGGGCGAGGGCATCGACGTCGTCGGGCAGGACGAATTCGCGTCCCTGCACCCCGGCCGAGGCCTTCGCCGCCCGAACGAGCTGGAGGGTCGCACGTGGGCTCGCACCCAGTCGGAGTTCCGCGTCCTGACGGGTGGCCTGCACGATGTCGACGCAGTATTGCTCAACCGACGGAGACACATACACGGCTCGCGCCGCGGCGATCATCTGCTGGACCTGTTCGATGCTCACGACCGCGTCCATGTCATCGAAGGGGTTTTCTGAGTTGCGGCCCTGAACCATCGCGAGCTCGGACTTCACGTCGGGATAACCCATCGAGATCCGCGCCATGAAACGGTCGCGTTGCGCCTCGGGGAGGGCATACGTGCCTTCCATCTCGAGGGGGTTTTGTGTCGCGACGACGGTGAACGGCATGCCCAACGCGTATGTCGTGCCGTCGACGGTGACCTGGCGTTCTTCCATGGCCTCGAGCAGGGCGGACTGCGTCTTGGGCGAAGCGCGGTTGATTTCGTCCCCGATGACGATGTTGGCGAACACCGCTCCGGGTTTGAACTCGAAATCGCCCTCGACCTGGTTGTAGGCCGACACCCCGGTGATGTCCGATGGCAGCAGGTCGGGCGTGAACTGGATGCGCCGCACCGAACAGTTGACGGATTTTGCGAGGGCCTTGGCGAGCATCGTCTTGCCGACGCCGGGAACGTCCTCGATGAGCAGGTGACCTTCGGCGAGCAACGTCACCAACGCGATCTGCACGGCCTCGGGCTTGCCGTCGATCACCGTCTCGACATTGCGAAGGATCAATTCGGCATTGCGATGGAATTCGGCTGAGTCCAATTGGTCAGTCATACACTCCTCCTCTCCAGATCCTAGCCAGACAAACGTAATTACATAAGCAGTTAGCCTGTGGGCATGGCGCGATTGCTTGTTGTCCACCACTCTCCTACGCCCACCGTCCAGGCGCTCACCGAATCG
Organism: Actinomycetota bacterium; assembly: GCA_030856025.1. Classification (GTDB taxonomy): domain Bacteria; phylum Actinomycetota; class Actinomycetes; order Propionibacteriales; family Nocardioidaceae; genus JACMOZ01. The sequence continues at coordinate 597 of JALYQD010000163.1, read as the reverse complement.
GTTTTGGCCGGTGCTCTCGACGAGGCGATCGAGGGCGTCGAGGTCGTGGTACGGCAGGCCCTCGAGGCCACGATCGACGACGTCCTGGCCGCCGACGGCTACCTGCTCGGGACGACCGCGAATTTCGGATACATCAGCGGGGCGCTGAAACACTTCTTCGATTCGACGTATGACGACGTCCGCGAACCAACCGCGAAGCGGCCGTTTTCCTACTGGATCCATGGCGGCTACGACACAACCGGCGCCGAACGCGCGATGCAGTCGATCACGACCGGTCTCGGTTGGACCCTGGTTGCCGACCCGCTGATATTCACCGGCGAAGTCACCGACGAACGACTCGAGTCCGCGACGGAGCTCGGCGGGACGGTCGCGGCACTGTTGATGGGTTGATTTCGGCGCGAGGAACTACCTGGCCCAACCGATCCGCGCATCGCGTCCGCGCATCCATCGGACCCTTCAGCAACTCTGGCGTCAGGGGCCAGCTTTGAATCGGTCGTGGCGGATGGGTTGCTGCTTCGGGTCGATGCGGGTGGGTGGGATGACTTCGACGATGCCGTCGGCTCCCATGCGGGCGTCCCATTCGCCGTTGTGCAGCAA
>JALYQD010000150.1 GCA_030856025.1 Actinomycetota bacterium | reverse complement strand
CGCCGTCCCAGTCGAAGGACAGCGGCACCAGATACGGCGCACCGTCCGCCGAGGCACTGGCCACCCAAACATTGATTTCATGGGTGAGCCGATGCCGGTAATGCTACGTGCGGCTCGGTGGCTGACGCTTCTCCAAAACTGCTCACTTTCGGCCGGCCCTCCACGCCGCAGGGTGGCCGAGCCAATCCCTCGCGCGTCGAGCACGACTTCACCAACTTGTGGGTCGACGAGCTCGCGGCTCAAGCGTCGAGCTTGAGATCCCGACGCAACTTCGCCACGTGGCCCGTCGCCTTGACGTTGTATTGCGCGAGCTCGATTCTGCCCTTTTCGTCGACGACGAAGGTCGAGCGGATGACTCCTTCGACGACCTTGCCGTAGAGCTTCTTCTCGCCGAAAGCGGCATACTCCTTGAGGACTTCGCGCTCAGGATCGGACAGCAAGGTGATGGTCAGGCCGTCGCGTTCGCGGAACTTCGCGAGCTTTTCGGGTTTGTCCGGTGAGATGCCGAGCACCGCATAACCCTCGGCCTGGAGCCGGTCGATCGAATCACTGAAATCGCAAGCCTCCTTGGTGCATCCGGGGGTCATTGCCGCGGGGTAGAAATAGACGATCGTCTTCTTCCCGCGCTGGTCAGCGAGGCTGACGCTCTCCCCGGTGTCGGAGGTCAAGGTGAATTCCGGTGCCAGGTCGCCGGGCTGCAGTCGTTCGCTCATAGGCCCTATCCTTGCGTATGGGCGGTCGACGCCCACCAACGAGACCCATCCAGAGTGAGGCGTGACGTGGCTAGAGCCCAATCCGATGATCTTGTCGACGAAATCGAGCAAATCCGCTCGCGTTTGGCCGGTACGGTCGACGAGCTGATCGATCGCACCAACCCGAAGAACATCCTGCGCCGACGCGTCGAAGACACCAAGGCCCACTTCGTCGACGAGACCGGTTCGCCGCGACTCGAAAACATCATCCCCGTCGTCGCCGGCGCTGTCGCCGTGATCGGCGCACTCATCGTGATTCGCCGCATCGTCCGTTGACATGAGCGACAAACTCCCCATCCGTATGCTGCACGATCGGCTTCTCGTGTCGATCGACAAGGAGGCGGGCGACCGGCGCTCGACCGGGGGCATCGTCATCCCGGCCACCGCGGTGATGGGTAAGCGGTTGTCGTGGGCTCGCGTGGAGGCCACCGGCGCACAGGTGAGGTCCGTGCAGGTCGGCGACCGGGTGTTGTTCGACCCAGACGACCGATCCGAAGTCGAGGTGCGTGGTGAGGACTTCATCCTCCTGCGCGAACGCGATCTCCACGCGGTGGCCTCAGAACGCATCGAAGAAGGTCAAACGGGCCTCTACCTATGAGTGAGCAGCGGGGATTCTCCTTTCGCGCCCTCACCGAAAGCCAGCGCGACCTGTCGTTTTCCCAACGACTCATCAGCGTGCGCAACCGCTGGCGGCTGATCGTCCAACTGTCTGTCGGCACCGGGCTTGCCTGGCTCCTGGCGAGCCAGGCCTTCGGGCACCAGCAACCTTTCTTCGCGCCCATCGCCGCCGTCATCGCGGTGATGGCCGGGGGTGGCCAGCGTCACCGTGCGGCGATCGAGCTTGTCTTCGGTGTCGCCGTCGGCGTGCTTGTGGGCGAGCTGATCATTCATGTCATCGGACGCGGTTCGTGGCAGATCTCGATCGTCGTCGGCCTGGCCGTCGTCGTGGGCTCGCTGCTCGGGCTCAAGGGACTCGCCCTGACCCAGACGGTGACGTCGGCCATCCTGCTTGCCGCGGTCATTCCGGTCGCCGGGGCCGACAACCCGGCAGTGACGCGATTTCTCGACGCACTGATCGGCGGGCTCGTCGGCTTCGGCATGTCTCTCCTCGTGCCGCGCAATCCACTGCGCGACATCGACGGCGAAGTCCAGGCGATACTTCGCGCCCTGGCCAGCAATCTGGCTCAGATCGCCGGCGCGTTGCGCGATCTCGACTCCCGCGCCGCCGACCGGGCCCTCATGCGCGCCCGCAACATGCAGCCCGCGGTCGAGTCGATGATCGCCACGTCCACCAACGCCCGCGAGATCGCCCGGATGGCGCCGATGCGGTGGAAACAGCGTGATCACGTCGAGGACTACTTTTCCTCGCTCAACAACATCGACAACGCGGTCCGCGACTCACGTGTGCTCGCCCGTCGTGTCGCCACGATGTGCCGCCACGGCGACGCTGCGCCGGCAGATTTGGCGTTCGCCATCGATTCGCTCGGCAAAGCCGTCAGCATGTTCGGCAGCGACCTGAGCGAGCACGATGTCTTCGACAAGGCCCGGCACGAGCTCATCCAGGCCGCCCGCATCGCGACGCTGGCCTTGTCCGAAGCATCGTCGATCAACAGTGCTGCCGCGGTCGCCCAGGTGCGCGCCCTGGCGGCCGACCTCCTGTATGCGAGTGGCTTCACCCGCGACGAGATCGACGAACGCCTCGACTTCGACTGATTCGCCTGATCTCGTGGCAATCCCGCCACGTCGTAGTCGAGTCCTGTTTGTTTCCGTCCGGTGGTCTGGATCCGCAAGATCCTTTCCAGACAGGACGTGACATGAAAATTTCGACTCGATCCATTTTTGGTTCCACGGTCGCGGGGGCCGTCCTCCTCAGCTCCGCCCTGGCGGCAGGCGCCGCCGGCACTCTTGCGCTCGCCGACCATGGAGGGGCGCAACGCAATGACGGCGACAGGACCCGCGCCGTGAAGTCGGCCGTCAAGGGCGGCGAGGCCGAAAACGTGATCCTCCTGATCGGCGACGGTATGGGGGACTCGGAGATCACCTCCGCACGCAACTACCAATTCGGGGCCGGCGGGCGTTTCCCCGGCATCGATGCCTTGCCCTTGACGGGCCAGTACACGACGTACTCGCTCACCAAGACCGGAAAGCCCGACTATGTGCCCGACTCGGCGGCGACCGGTTCGGCCTGGTCGACGGGCACCAAGACCTATGACAATGCGATCTCGGTCGACATCAAGGGCAAGCCGCAAAAGACGCTGCTCGAGCTGGCGAAGAAGCGTGGGCTCAAGACCGGCAACGTGAGTACGGCCGAGATCGAGGACGCGACTCCGGCCGTCCAGGCCGCGCACATCTCGGCGCGGTCCTGCTACGGCCCAGTGGTCACATCGACAACGTGTGCAAGCGAAGCGCTCGAGAACGGGGGACTGGGCTCGATCGCCGAACAGTTCCTCGACACGCGCGCAGACGTCACGCTCGGTGGGGGTGCCAAGACCTTCGCCGAAGTGGCGAGGGCCGGCAAGTGGAAGGACAAGACGCTGCTCGAGCAGGCCTCGGCACGCGGCTACCGGCTGGTCAACGACCTCGACGTGCTCAAGTCGGTCAAGAAGGCCGATCAGGACAAGCCGCTGCTCGGACTGTTCACCCCCGGCAACCTCCCGGTCCGCTGGATCGGCCCGGCCGCAACGAGCACCGGCGGATCCAAGCCGGCCGCACGCTGCGACGTCAACCCGGCCCGCAAGTCCACGCAGCCCTCGCTCGCCGACATGACCGGCAAGGCGATCGACCTGCTGAAGAACAAGAGCAAGCACGACAAGGGCTTCTTCCTGCAGGTCGAGGGCGCGAGCATCGACAAGCAAGACCACGCTGCCGATGCGTGCGGCCAGATCGGTGAGGTCGTCGACCTCGACGAAGCAGTGAAGTCGGCGATGGCATTCGCCAAGAAGGATGGCAACACCTCGGTCTTCGTCACCGCCGACCACGCGCATACGAGCCAGATCGTCGAAGCAGGCGGAAACACGCCCGTTCTCACAGTCAACCTCCTCACCAACGAGGGAAGCCCGATGACGCTCTCGTACGGAACGGCGGCGACGGGTGGATCCCAGCAGCACACGGGAAGCCAGCTGCGGATCGCCGGGTACGGGCCGCAGGCGGCGAACATCGAAGGGCTGACCGATCAGACCGATCTGTTTTTCACGATCGCCCGGGCGCTCGACCTGAAAGTGCCCACGCACCACTGAGCTCGGGGTGGGGG
>JALYQD010000144.1 GCA_030856025.1 Actinomycetota bacterium | reverse complement strand
CTACGGCACCAACCGTGACGAGGCGCTTTCCAGGCTCGTCACGGCCCTCGACGCGAAGGCTGGCGCGGGGACATGGGACTACGTCCGCTCCCCCGCCCAGGTCCCGGCCGACGAGGACGTCATCCGCACCGCGTTCATCTACAAGACGAAGAGCGTCAAGCCCGTCGGCGACTCGGAGATCCTGTTGGACAGCCCGGCATTCTCCAACGCACGCCAGCCGCTGGCTCAGGGCTTCGCGCCGGTCAACGGCACGGCCGACGACACGTTCGTCGCGATCGTCAATCACTTCAAGTCGAAGGGATCGGGCTCTGGTGCCGATGCCGATCAGGGCGACGGCCAGGGCGCGTCCAACCATTCGCGCGTCCTGCAGTCAGAGGCACTGGTGTCCTTCGCCGACACCCAGAAGGCCCGCCTCAAGTCCGACAAGGTCTTCCTGCTCGGCGACTTCAACGCCTACACGAAGGAAGACCCGCTGGTCGTCCTCGCCGACGCCGGCTACGTCGACATCGGTCAGACCATGAGTGACAAGGAGACCTACCAGTTCGACGGCAGGATCGGCTCGCTCGACCACGTCTTCGCCTCACCGACGGCGGCCAAGACCGTCACGGGTGCGGATGTCTGGAACATCAACTCGTATGAGTCGGTGGCCCGCGAATACAGCCGGCACAACTACAACGTGCTCGACTTCTACAACACGAGTGCATTCCGCTCCAGTGACCACGATCCGATCGTGGTCGGCATCAAGAAGTCCGGCCCGGCTCTGGTGGCGACCAGGACCCAGGCATACAGCACGTTCCTCGGCGTCGGAGTCTCAGTTACTGCCGGCGAGACTATTCCCGACGGCACGGTGACGTTGTATGACTGCGACCGCAAGCTCGCGACCAGCAAGCTGAGCCGCGGCCTCGCCTACTTCGCGCCGCGACTGTATTCACCACGCGCGAAGGAGTTGCGGGTCGTCTATTCAGGTTCGGCGACCTTCGCGACGTCGGAAGGGAAAGTCCAAAGGCTCTGGTAACACCGGCGACCACGGCGATACGGTGACCAAGTGGCGGTGGCATTGCGACAACTCGGGGCAAGACTTGGTTGCAATGTCATCGCCACGCCGTGTTCGCATCAGCTGGTTGTCACCGGCACCACGTCGGGTGCACCCAGGCGAGCGGCGTCGGCGGTCGCGTCATCCACCATCGTCTGGCTCTCGCGCTCTGCCTCGACCCTCTTGACGTAGTGGTCGACCTCGTTGGCCTTCTGTGCCGCGTCCCAGCCGAGTACGTCGCCCATGAGCTCGGCGACCTCGGCGGCAACGACCGTGCCGCGGTCGAACGTCTCGATCGAGATCCGGGTACGGCGGGCGATCGCGTCGTCCAGGTGGCGGGCGCCTTCATGTGAGGCTGCGTAGACGATCTCAGCCCGCAGGTAGTCGTCGGCGCCGGTCAGGGCGTGGCCGAGGTCGGGCTGGGCCTTGATCAGGTCGAGCAATTCGCCGATCAGCGAGCCATAGCGGTGGAGCAGGTGCTCGATCCGGCCGACGTGGAGCCCGCTCGATGCGGCGAGCATCTGACGCTGGTTCCATACGGCCTCGTAGCCGTCGGCGCCCAGCAGCGGGACGTCTTCGGTGCAGCATCCGGGAACGTTGCGGTTGAGCTGGGACGACATACCGTGCACGGCGGCGTCGATCGCGTCCTTGGCCATGATCCGGTAGGTCGTGTACTTGCCGCCCGCGATCACGGTGAGTCCCTTGACCGTCGTCGAGACCGCGTGCTCGCGCGACAACTGGCTGGTGGCCTCATCCTCACCGGCGAGCAACGGCCGGAGCCCGGCATACACGCCCATGACGTCATCACGGATCAACGGCACTTCGAGAACCTTGTTGACGTGGTGCAGGAGGTAGTCGATGTCTGTGCTGCTCGCGGCCGGGTGGTCCTTGGACAGCGACCAGTCGGTGTCGGTTGTGCCGATGATCCAGTGCCGGTCCCACGGGATGACGAACAGCACGGAGCTCTCGGTGCGCAGGATGAGGCCCGACTCGCCGCGGATGCGGTCGCGCGGCACGACGAGGTGGATGCCCTTGCTGGCACGCACGTGGAACTGGCCACGCTCGCCGGCGAAGGACTGGGTCTCATCGGTCCAGATGCCGGTCGCGTTGACGACCTGGCGGGCATGGACGTCGAACTCCTTGCCGGTCTCCAGGTCCTTGACGGTGGCACCGGTGACCCGGTCGCCCTCGCGCAGCAGCCCGACGACACGCGTACGGCTCGCGACGTGGGCCCCGTATGCGGCCGCCGTGCGGCTCAGGAACATGGTGTGGCGGGCGTCGTCGACCTGGCCGTCGTAGTAGTGGAGGGCGCCGATCAGGGCGTCCTTCCGGAGCGCGGGCATGATCCGGCGGGCGCCGCGGCGGGTCAGGTGCTTGTGGTGCGGCACGCCCCGGCCGTGACCGGAGAGGTAGGCCATCGAGTCGTACAGCATGACGCCGGAGCCGGCATAGAAGCGCTCCCAGACCCGATGGGTCAGGGGGTAGATGAACGGGACCGGGCGCACAAGGTGCGGCGCGATCTTCTCGAGGAGCAGGCTGCGTTCGCCAAGGGCTTCGGCAACGAGCCGGAAGTCGAGCATCTCGAGGTAGCGGAGTCCGCCGTGGATGAGCTTGCTCGACCGGCTGGAGGTACCTGAGGCGTAGTCACGTGCCTCGATGAGGCCGACGCTCAGTCCGCGGGTCGCGGCGTCGAGGGCAGCACCGCCGCCGACGACTCCTCCCCCGATGACGAGGACGTCGAGCGTCTCGGCGGCCATCTGGTCGAGAGCGGTCTGGCGGGACTCCGGGGAAAGGGCAACTGATCGCATTCGCCCATCCAATCAGACAGAGCGTCAATCAGTACCGCGCGCCAACGAGTATCGCTCTAGTCGACATCGACCCAGTCGAGGGTTCGCGAGACCGCCTTTCGCCATTGGGCATAGCCGGCTGCGCGCTGATCGTCGTCCCAGTTGGCGGTCCAGCGCTGGGATTCGTTCCAGTTGGTGCGCAATTCGTCCGGCCCGGACCAATAGCCCACGGCCAGGCCCGCGGCGTATGCGGCGCCGAGGGCGGTTGTCTCGGGCACCTCCGGGCGGCTGACCGGGACGCCGAGGATGTCGGCCTGGATCTGCATGCACAACTCATTCGCCGTGACACCGCCGTCGACCTTGAGCACCTGCAGCGCCACGCCCGAGTCCTTCGCCATCGCGTCCACGACGTCCCTGCTCTGGTAACAAATCGCTTCGAGCGCGGCGCGGGCGATGTGGGCATTCGTGTTGAAGCGTGACAGCCCGACGATGACTCCGCGGGCGTCCGACCGCCAATAGGGCGCGAACAAACCTGAGAACGCGGGGACGAAGTAGACCCCGCCGTTGTCGTCGACCTGGCGCGCAAGCGACTCCGACTGGGCGGCGCCGCTGATGATGCCGAGCTGGTCCCGGAGCCACTGGATCGCCGAACCGGTGACGGCGATCGAACCCTCGAGGGCATACACGGCCGGCTCGTCGCCGAACTTGTAGCCGACCGTCGTCAGCAGCCCGCTCCTGGACTTCACGATCTCGGTGCCGGTGTTGAGTAGCAGGAAGTTGCCGGTGCCGTAGGTGTTCTTGGCCTCCCCCGGAGAGAAGCAGACCTGGCCGACGAGGGCGGCGTGCTGGTCGCCGAGGTCGCCCGAGAGTGGCACCTCGCCGGCGAACGGGCCGTCGGCGAGCGTGTGGCCATACACCTCGGAGGAGGACCTGATCTCGGGAAGCATCTGGCGGGGAATGTCGAAGAAGCCGAGGAGCTCGCCGTCCCAGTCGAGGGTTTCGAGGTTCATCAGCATGGTGCGGCTGGCGTTGGTCACGTCGGTTATGTGCGAGCCGCCGCGGAAGCCGCCGGTCAGCCACCACAGCAGCCAGGTGTCGGTGTTGCCGAAGATCGCGTTGCCCTCCTCGGCGGCGGCGCGGACGCCGTCGACGTTGTCGAGGATCCACTGGATCTTGCCGCCGGAGAAGTAGGTCGCGGGTGGCAGACCGGCCTTGGCCCGTATGACGTCGCCGCGGCCGTCCTTGTCGAGGGCGCTCGCGATGCGGTCCGTACGGGTGTCCTGCCAGACGATCGCGTTGTAGTAGGGGCGGCCGTTGCGCTTGTCCCAGACGACGGTGGTCTCACGCTGATTGGTCACGCCCACTGCCGCGAGGTCGCTCGCCTCGAGGTTGGCCTTCCTCAACGCCGACTGGATGACCGCCGAGGTGCGTTCCCAGATCTCGGTCGGGTTGTGCTCGACCCAGCCGGCCTGCGGCAGGATCTGCTCGTGCTCGAGCTGGTGCTTGGCGACTTCCTTGCCGTCATGGTCGAAAACCATGAACCGCGTGCTGGTCGTTCCCTGATCGATCGCACCCACAAACTCAGCCATGCGCGCCAGCGTAGCGATGCTCTAGCGTGAGGTCATGGACTCCGACTCGAAATGGTCGATCCGGTCGAGGAATTCGATTCTCTCGATCAATTCGACCGACTCCATCCTCTCCATCGGCTCGGCCGGATCGGTGCTGTCGATCGGCTCGGTGGGATCCTTCGCCTCGGTGTTGTCCACTGCCTCCTTCGCCAGCGCTCTGTCGGCGTTTTCGGCGGGGAGCGTCCTGGCGGCCTTCTCCTATCGCACGACAAAGGGCGCCTTCGCCGCATACGACCGACGAAAGCGCCCCTGACTGAACTCCTTAGAGGATCTCGCCCTGGACCCCGGCGTGCGGGACCTTCTCGCTCGGTATGGTGCCGAGGCGGCCCTTCTGGAAATCCTCGAATGCCTGGAGCACTTCGGCTTTGGTGTTCATGACGAACGGACCGGCCCAGGCGATCGGCTCGCGGATCGGCAGCCCGCCGAGGACGACGACTTCGAGCGCGGGATGGCGGCTCTCCTGGTGCTGGGCGGCGCCGACCGTGATGGTCTCACCGTGGCCGAGGACGGCCAGCTGACCCGATCGGATCGGGCGCCTGCCCCCACCAACGTCACTCGCGCCGACATACCCCTCACCGGCCATGACGTAGACGAGCGCGTTGAAGTCGGTGCGCCATGGCAGTGTCATCGATGCGCCAGGCAGGACTGTCGCATGCACCATCGCCATCGGGGTCTTCGTGCTGCCAGGACCCTTCACACCGTCGACCTCGCCGGCGATGATCCGGATGAGTGCTCCGGCGTCAGGGGTCGAGGCCAGGCCGACCTCGCTGGCGCGCAGGTCCTGGTAGTGCGGAGCCGACATCTTCTCGGCCTTGGGCAGGTTGACCCAGAGCTGGAGGCCGTGGAACAGGCCGCCCTTCTGGACGAGCCATTCCGGCGGGGCCTCGATGTGGAGGAGGCCGGAGCCGGCGGTCATCCACTGGGTGTCGCCGTCGGTGATCGAGCCGCCGCCCCCGTGGCTGTCGGCGTGGTCGAAGACGCCGTCGAGCATGTAGGTGACGGTTTCGAAGCCGCGGTGCGGGTGCCAGGGCGTGCCCTTGGGCTCACCCGGGGCGTATTCGACTTCGCCCATCTGGTCCATGTGGATGAAAGGGTCGAGGGCACGGGCGTCGACACCCTCGAAGGCCCGGTGAACCGGGAAGCCCTCGCCTTCAAAACCTCTGGGCGCGGTGGTCACGCTGATCGGAGCGCGGTCCTCGTGGTCAGGCGCGGCGGCGATGACGCGGGGCAATACGGTCCAGTCGGCGACTGTTACAGCAGGCATGGCGGGCTCCTCAATGATCTGTCTTCCAATCTAGTTTAACTCTCAACCATCGTCAATCATTCCCTGACGTCATCCCGAGCGAGACCTATGGCGCACGCGGGGGATGACGTCGCGCTCCTCGACTGCGTACGGTGTCGGTATGAGTGAACGCTTCGATGTCGCGATTGTCGGAGGCGGACACAATGCCCTCGTCGCGGCGACCTATCTTGCCCGCGCCGGACTGAGCACCGTCATCCTCGAACAGCTCCCCCACGTCGGCGGCGCCGCGATCAGCGCACAGGCCTTCGAAGGCGTGGATGCACGCTTGTCGCGCTACTCCTACCTCGTGAGCCTGATGCCCGAAGCGCTCATCGCCGACCTCGGTATCGACCTCCGGCTCCTGTCACGTGCGACCGCCTCATACACGCCCTATGGCGACAGCGGGCTGCTCGCCGAGACGGCCGAGGGCGAAGCCACGAAGGAGTCGTTCCGGGCACGGACCGGCTCCGACAAGGAGTTCGAGGCCTGGCAGGCGTTTTATCGGGAGGTGTCGACGGTGGCCGACGCCATCGCCCCGACCCTGCTCCAGCCGCTCCCCCACATCGGCGACATCCGTGACCAGGTCGAGATGGCGATCTGGACCGATCTCGTCGACGAACCGCTCGGATCGGCGATCGAGCGTCGCTTTGCCGACGACCTCGTGCGTGGTGTCGTGGCGACCGACGCGCTGATCGGCACGTTTGCCTCGATGCACGACGAATCGCTCATCCAGAACCGCTGTTTCCTCTACCACTTGATCGGCAACGGCACCGGCGAGTGGCGAGTTCCCGTCGGCGGTATGGGCGCCGTGACGGGCGAGCTCGAACGGGTCGCCCGTGCCGCCGGCACCCAGATCCGGACCAACACCGAGGTCACCGGCCTCTACGCCCACGAGAGTGGCGTCACCGTGACCGGCGACGGCTTTGTCATCGAGGCGGACAGGCTTCTCAGCGGCGTCGCACCCTACGTGCTCGCTCGCCTCCTCGGCGAACACCCGCCCACGAAGCCGCGTGGGGCGCAGCTCAAGATCAACCTCCTCGTCAACCGGCTCCCCCTGCTGAAATCCGGGATTGATCCGTCGATCGCCTTCGCCGGCACCCTGCACCTCGATGAGTCGTATGACGAGCTCGAAACCGCCCATGCCGAGGCCGCAGCCGGCAGCGTGCCGACCAAGATGCCCGGCGAGATCTATTGCCACACGCTCTCGGACCCGTCGATCCTCGGTGCGGAGCTTCGCGCTTCCGGAGCGCATACGCTCACCTATTTCGGGCTGCACACGCCGCCCGAGGTGTTCGACGATCCGGCGGCCAAGGGCGAAGCCCTGGCCCGGGCCATCGCCGGCCTCGACAGCTACCTGGTCGACCCGATCGAGTCGGTTCTCGCGAAGGACTCCAACGGCAATCCCTGCATCGAGGCCAAGTCGCCGCTCGACATCGAGGAAGCCCTCGGCATGCCCGGTGGCCACATCTTCCACGGCGACCTCGCATGGCCGTGGCTCGAAGACGACGAGCGGTCGCACGACCCGGCGCACCGGTGGGGCGTCGCCACCAACCACGCCCGCATCCTCATGTGCGGAAGCGGCGCGCGCCGGGGCGGAGCCGTCAGCGGCATCGCCGGCCACAACGCGGCGCACGCCCTGCTGGACAGCCTCGGGAAGAGCTAGTCCCGCTTCTCGGGTATTTCGGCGCCCGACGGCATACCGGCGGCGACGTATTGCTCCATGATCCCCTCGAAAGCAGCCCCTGCCTCTTCGCTGTGCGGGCCGTCGCTCCGCTGGCCGGCGAGGACCTTGTCGAGCTCGGCCAGGCAGACCGTCCAGCCGGAGGCGTTGCGGGCCGCGGCGTTGGCCTCCTCCAGGACGTTGATCAGGACGAGGCGGCAGCGTTCGCCGAGGTCGTCGAGCGTGAAATGGAGCTCGTCCGGACCCCACGTGTAAGCGAATTTCGTCTTCGGTTCGAAGGCAAGGATCGTCCCGGTCGCCGGGTCCGAGTAGGGGTCGCCCTGGAAGGCGATGGATCCGCCGAGCCGGGCGTCGTGGGTGACCCCGGAGGGGAACCAGCGCGCAAGGTCTTCGGACTCGGTGATGGCTTCCCACACGCGGTCGATCGAGTGCGGGTATGTCCGCTCGAACCGGACGGCGGGCCTGCCTTCGTGGTCGACGTACGTTCCGAGATCCATCATTTCTCCTTCTTGTGATGCAAGCGGTCGAGGTGTTTGCCGAGATCGTCGAGGCTTTCGTTCCACAGGGCCCGGTATGGCGCGAGCCAGACATCGAGCTCGATGATCGAGTCGGGGTTGAGCGCGTAGATCCGGCGCTGCGCGTCGACGCGAACCGAGACCAGACCCGCGTCACGCAGCACGCGCAAGTGTTTGGAGGTCGCCGGCTGGGTGAATCCGAGGGCGTCCTGCAGCTCGCCGACGGCACACGGTCGCTCGCGCAAAACGTCGAGAACGGCCCGACGGTTGGGGTCGGCGACAGCCGTCCAGGTGGCGTTGTTCATACGCTGAATATGCCGTGTTGGTATATACCTGTCAAGGGATATATGGCCGCCGAACCTCGCGCACCCAGTCGATTTTCACCAACCCCAATCGGGCTGATACGCTCATGTCTGCTTTCGCGGCATTAGCTCAATTGGCAGAGCAGCTGACTCTTAATCAGCGGGTTCGGGGTTCGAGTCCCTGATGCCGCACCACGCGAAAGGCCCCTGACCGGGAATCGGTCAGGGGTTTCTCGTTTTCTCGCACGAGACGAAGTCTCTCTCACCCGGGGGCGCGAATTGGGCGCTTAGTTGGCCGTTCGCTCTTGGGTCGTCTCGTCAGGAGCCTGGGCGAGAGCAGCAAGTCGATCGATCGATGCCTGAAGTTTGTCGGCTGTGGTCGCTCGGGCCCGCGGGAAGCGCCTCTCGTCGTTCAACTTGGTCCAGTCGTACGTATGGGTGACCCGGGTGCGTGACGCGTCAAGCGGCTCGAGCTCCCATCGCCACAGGTGCCCGGGCGGCTCCTGACTCGGCTCGGCAGGCTTCCAGGCGATACGGCGACCCTCCTCGAACTCAACCACGTGGTTCTCCCGGAGGTTGCCCTTCGTAGTCGTCATGGTGAATACACAATCTACGGCGCGGATGCGCTGCCCAGCGGCTGCCTCGGCCAGATTGTCGTTGCCGTCCCAACGCGGTTGTTGAGCCGGATCAGCGATGAGTTCGAAGATCCGACCTGGCTCGGCCGCGACCTCACGGCTGGCGCTGACGACACGCGGAACCTCATTGTGACTTGTCATGGCTCCATTGAAGCACCCCGCCGGCGGGCGCTGACCCACCAAACGGACGGACAGGAAGTCGAGCGCATGGTGATCACGACCACCGGCCGGTTAGGACGCGCGGACAACCAGGTCACCGGGACACGCCTGGATCGGCGGAGCCGGAAGGCTCTCGCCACCCACCGCGTCGCGCGCCCGGTCGCGACCGAGGTTCCACGCCAGCCAGTCGTCGTCGCTGCTCCAGCCACCCGGCAGCGCGCAGGCACGCAGGTCGTCCGGCAGCCGGCTCGGGGATCGCGTCGGCCGAAAGGCCGTTCAGGTAGTCGAAGTCGACCTTGCCCGTCGTCTCGAATCGTCACGCAACAGATCCGATCGCCGAGAGATTCCGCGTCAGTCGCCTTTGACATTCACGATCTGCCGAAGAATGTGGGTGACTTCGACCAGGTCCTTCGCGTCAGCCATGACAACGTCGATGTCTTTGTAGGCTGCGGGGATCTCGTCGATGAACGCGTCAGTATCCCTGTATTCGATGTCGCCCATCGCGGTACGAAGGTCTTCGTGCGTGAAGGCCTTGCGGGCGGCCGAGCGTGAATACTCACGACCGGCGCCGTGTGGGGATGAGTTCAAGGCGACCCGGTTGCCTTTGCCAACCACAACGTATGACCTGGTGCCCATCGATCCGGGGATTAGCCCAGGCACCCCTTCGCCGGCGTCGATGGCGCCCTTGCGGGACAGCCATACGTCTTTGCCGAAGTGTCGCTCCTTGGCGGTGTAGTTGTGGTGGCAGTTGATTTCCTCAACACGTTCGACCTGGTCGACGCCCGCCCACGTCGCGAAGCAGTCCGCGACGCGGTCCATCATTTCTTCACGATTGAGCAGGGCGAATTTCTGTGCCCAGCGGAGCTCACGGATGTATGTCCAGAATTCTTCTGTCCCTTCGACGAGGTACGCGAGATCCTTGTCCGGGAGATCGATCCACCATTGTTCGCAGAGTTGCTGCGCCACTTTGATGTGGTGCTGGGCGATCTTGTTGCCCACCCCGCGGGATCCAGAATGCAGGAAGAGCCAGACATCGTCGTTCTCATCAAGGCTGACCTCGATGAAGTGGTTGCCCGAACCGAGGGTGCCGAGTTGAAGCCTCCAATTCGGTGCATAACTGGCCGGGTCGAACTTCGCATTCGCGGCGGCCGCTTCAAGGTCGACGATCCGCGCACTCGTGTAGTCGCGGGTGACGGCCGTGTTGTACTTGCCGGCCGATAGCGGGACGGCGGCTTCAATCGCTTCGCGAAGCGGCCGACGATCAGCCGGAAGTGCGTTGGCGTTGAGCTGTGTCTTGACCGCGATCATGCCGCAACCGATGTCGACACCCACTGCCGCCGGGACGATCGCCCCCAGCGTCGGGATAACGCTTCCAACTGTTGCGCCCTTGCCCAGATGGGCGTCCGGCATGAGTGCCAGGTGCGGGAAAATGAACGGCATCTTCGAAGCAGTCTCAGCCTGCTCGCGGGTCTTCGGCTCGAGGATCGATGCCCAGTTCATCAGTCTTTTGCTGATCCGCTCCACGACTACCTCCTCGAACTTTCACGAACTCAGCGACGATCGGATGATCGCGCATTTGTCTGAATGACAGGTTGGCACATGCGCGCCACGCAGAGTCCACTTTGCTCAACAACCGGCTCGACCGCCGCTGGAGTCGCGTATGGCGCCCGGCCGCACCTGTTGCGTGTGCCCAGCGCGGCATGGACAGCGATCGGGACCAGGAGCAGGATTTGCCTGAACGGGGCTACAGCGTCGGCGAGGAGACAGAGCAATGAGCGACACAGATGTCCGCGAACTATTCGTGCGGGCGGTCACCAACAACGATTCAGCGGCGATGCGCGAAGGCATTGAGCGCTTGTTTGGGCTCACAGGGGACGGGCTTTCTGCTGAGGCTGAGTATCGGCTTCGCCACGAGGACTACGTGATGGAAATGCCGCAGTCGGGCGAGCGCATTCGAGGACGTGACGCCATGCGTGCGATGCAAGAGGCTTTTCCGGTGCCCCCCTCGATCACCTTGCGCAGGGTGGTTGGGTCCGGGCAAGTCTGGGTCGTCGAGGGAATAAACGACTATGCCGGGGACGTGTGGCACGTGGCGGTCATCCTGGAGTTTGGAGAAGATGGGTTGATCGTTCGCGATACTCGCTACTACACGCAAAAGTCGGAAGCACCCAGCTGGCGGGCCGAATGGGTCGAAGCGATCGGCTAGCGGGACGTGCACCGCCAACCTGGCCGTTCTGCGAGCTACCGCGACGGCTTTGAGCGCTTCGTCAGTCTTTAAGTTTCGTCAGTCTTTAAGTTTCGAACGTCCCTCTCACACTTGTCATAGGTCCCAACCGAATACCCACCCGAGGACCGTGGCGACACCCGTCACCAGGAACAACACGGAGAAGATCAACAGGGCACAACCGATGCTCCCGATCTTTTCCTGGAGGGTCTCCTCCGCTCGGACCTGTTCGGGAAATGGCTTCGCCACCCAGGCGGAAGCGTGCTCTTGCGAGCAGAAGCAGCCC
>JALYQD010000131.1 GCA_030856025.1 Actinomycetota bacterium | reverse complement strand
CATACACGCAATGCCGGCGCACGATTGCGCGCTGGGTGCGCGCGAGGCTGCCGACAACTACGCCCGCGTCCTCCCCGAGGAACCATTCGACCTGGTGCTTCTCGGTATGGGCCCCGACGGGCACATCGCGTCACTGTTCCCGGGATTCCCCCAGCTCCACGAGACCGAGCGGAAGGTCGTGGAGGTCTTCGACTCCCCCAAGCCGCCGCCCGTGCGCCTGACGCTGACGATGCCGGCACTCAACCACGCCGACAGCGTGTGGTTCCTGGTGTCGGGCGAAGGCAAGGCCGAAGCCGTCGAGCGGGCGCTCGGCCCCGGAACTCTCGTCGGCACACCGGCGACAGGCGTACGCGGAGGACACGAAACGGTGTGGCTCCTCGACGACGCCGCCGCCTCGGAGATCTAGAAGATCACTTCGCCGCGTTTGCGGCGCGTGCGCAACAACTGCAGGGCCTCGGTGAGGATCTCCTGCGCTTCGGTGTCCGAGCGGCGTTCCTTCACATAGGCCAAGTGCGTCTTGTAGGGCGCGACCACCGGTTTCGTCGGCGGATTGTCCTGATCCAGGCTGGCCGGCATACCGCAGCGCGGGCAGTCCCAGGATTCGGGCGCCTCTGCCTCGACGGCAAAGCTCAACACCGTGTTGTGCTTGTTGTTGCAGAAATAGGAAACAATTTGTCGAGGGGCTGCTTCGCCGCGCTCGGCTTCGCCCATGGGGCCCGAACCGATACGGCTGCCCCGGATAGCTCCGGCTGCCACTTAAGAACTCACCTTCAGAAGCAGGCCGAGTGCGAAGATGCACACGACCCAGATGACAGCGACTCCGACGGTGATGCGGTCGAGGTTGCGCTCCGCGACCGACGAGCCACCGAGCGAGCTACCGATGCCACCACCGAACATGTCGGACAGGCCGCCACCGCGGCCCTTGTGCATGAGCACAAGGACAATCATCATCAAGCTGGCCATCGCCAAGATGATGGAGAACGTCAGGATCATTTCTTACCTCTGTTAACTGGCACCGGACAAGTCCGGCATGGAATAGAACCTGGCAATACCGGCGAACTCCTCTGCCTGGAGACTTGCTCCACCGACCAAGGCACCATCCACGTCGGGCTGGGCCATGATCGCAGCGATATTCGCGGCTTTGACTGATCCGCCGTAAAGGATACGCAATGCCGCTGCCGCTTCGGGCGACGAGGTCTCCGCAACACGTTTTCTGATCGCGCTGCAGACTTCCTGCGCGTCATCGGGAGTGGCGACTTCGCCCGTTCCGATGGCCCATACCGGCTCATACGCAACGACGAGGCCGGCGACCTGTTCGGGCGTGAACCCGGCAAGCGAACCGTCCACCTGGGCCAGCGTGTAGGGCACGTGTTCGCCCGACTGGCGGATCTCGAGTCCTTCGCCGACACAGACGATGGGCGTCATGCCTTGGGCCAGGGCCTTGTGGGCCTTGGTGTTGACGAGGGCATCGCTTTCGTCGTGGTACTCGCGCCGCTCGGAGTGACCGACGACGACGTACGAACAACCGAGCTTGGACAGCATCGCCGCCGAGATCTCGCCGGTGTAGGCACCGCCATCGTGCTCGGACACGTCCTGTGCGCCATAAGTGATCTTGAGCTGGTCACCGTCGATCAGCGTCTGCACGCTGCGGATGTCGGTGAACGGCGGGAGGACTACGACCTCGGCCTTGGCGAAGTCGTGCTTCTTGTCCTGCAGCGTCCAGGCGAGCTTCTGGACGAGGACAACGGCTTCCTGGTGGTTGAGGTTCGACTTCCAGTTGCCGGCCATGAGAGGCACGCGAGTAGTGCTCATGCAGAGTTACCTTCCAGAATGGCCAAACCCGGCAGGGTCTTGCCTTCGAGATATTCGAGGCTGGCGCCGCCTCCGGTCGAGATGTGACCGAAAGCAGAATCTTCGAAGCCCAGCTGGCGGACGGCCGCGGCCGAGTCGCCGCCGCCGACGACCGACAGGCCGTCGACCTCGGTCAGCGCCTGGGCGATCGCCTTGGTGCCGGCCGCGAAGGCCTCCATCTCGAAGACTCCCATCGGGCCGTTCCAGAAGACGGTCCTGGCTCCACGTATGACAGCGGCAAACGCCTTGGCCGAGTCGGGGCCGATGTCCAAACCGAGTTGATCGGCCGGCATCTGGTCCGAAGCGACAATCGTTGCCGGCGAATCGTCCTTGAACTCCGGCGCGACGACGATGTCTGTCGGGAGGATCAGGTCGACGCCTTTTTCGGCGGCCGCGGCGATGTAGCCCTTGGCCACATTGAGTTGGTCCTTCTCGAGCAGCGACTTGCCGACCTCATGGCCCTGAGCGGCGAGGAAGGTGAAAACCATGCCGCCGCCGATGACGAGGCTGTCGGCCTTGTCGAGCAGGTTGTCGATCACGCCGAGCTTGTCGGAGACCTTCGAGCCGCCGAGGACGACGGCGTACGGGCGCTCGGGATGATCGGTGAGGCGCTTGAGCACCTCGACCTCGGTCTGTACGAGACCGCCGACTGCTGCCGGCAACCGCGTGGCGATGTCATAGACGCTCGCCTGCTTGCGGTGCACGACGCCGAACCCGTCGGAGACGAACACGTCAGCGAGTGCGGCCAGCTCATCGGCGAACGCGCCGCGGACGGCATCGTCCTTGCTGGTCTCACCGGCGTTGAATCGCACGTTTTCGAGCACCGCGACGTCACCCTCGCCGAGCCCGGCCACGACAGCCTTGGCATCCTCGCCGACCGTGTCCGTGGCAAAGAACACCTGGGAGTCGAGCAGCTCACCGAGTCGCGCTGCGACCGGACCGAGCGAGTATGCCGGGTCGGGCGCACCGTCGGGACGGCCTAGGTGGGCTGTGACGATGACACGGGCACCGGCGTCGGCCAAGCCCTTGATGGTCGGCACGCTGGCCCGCACCCGGCCGTCATCGGTGATGACGGAACCGTCGAG
This sequence comes from Actinomycetota bacterium, assembly GCA_030856025.1. GTDB lineage: Bacteria > Actinomycetota > Actinomycetes > Propionibacteriales > Nocardioidaceae > JACMOZ01. The sequence goes on along the minus strand of JALYQD010000131.1, from coordinate 10,807 downwards.
CGGGACGTTGAGGTCGCTGCGGACGAGTACGCGTTTGCCGCGCAGGTCGCCCAGATCCGAGACCGTCTTCACGCTTGGAGCACTCCGCCTTTAGAGGGACGTACCGACGTGAGCGACAAGGTCGACGAGGCGGTTGGAGTAACCCCATTCGTTGTCGTACCAGCCGACGACCTTGACCTGGTCACCGATGACCTTGGTCAGGCCGGAGTCGAAGACGCACGATGCCGGGTCGGTGACGATGTCGGAGGAGACGATCGGATCGTCGGTGTAGACGAGGTAGCCCTTGAGGGGGCCTTCGGCGGCATCCTTGACGATCTGGTTGACCTCTTCGACCGTGGTTTCACGCGAAGCGGTGAACGTCAGGTCGGTGGCCGAACCGGTCGGCACCGGGACGCGAAGCGCGTAGCCGTCGAGCTTGCCCTTGAGCTCGGGGAGCACAAGGCTGACGGCCTTGGCGGCTCCGGTCGAGGTCGGGACGATGTTGATCGCGGCGGCACGCGCACGGCGGAGGTCGGAGTGCGGGGCGTCCTGCAGGTTCTGATCCTGCGTGTAGGCGTGGATCGTCGTCATCAGGCCCTTTTCGATGCCGAGTGCGTCGTTGAGCACCTTGGCCATCGGAGCGAGGCAGTTGGTCGTGCAGGAAGCGTTGGAGATGACGGTGTGCGCGGCGGCGTCATACGTCTCGTGGTTGACGCCCATGACGATCGTGACGTCTTCGTTCTTGGCCGGAGCGGAGATGATGACCTTTTTGGCGCCACCGTCGATGTGGGCCTTCGCCTTGGTGGCGTCGGTGAAGAAGCCGGTCGATTCGATGACGATGTCGGCGCCGACGCTGGCCCAGTCGAGCTTGGCCGGATCGCGCTCTTCGAAGGCGACGATCTTCTTGTCGCCGACGGTGATGGAGCCTTCGTCGAAGCTGACGTCTTCGGCGAGGCGGCCGAGGATCGAGTCGTACTTCAGGAGGTGGGCGAGCGTCTTGTTGTCGGTCAGGTCATTGACGGCGACGATCTCGATGTCTGCACCGGATGCCTGCGCCGCCCGGAAGAAGTTGCGGCCGATGCGGCCAAAGCCATTGATTCCTACGCGAACAGTCACGGGGGCGTTACTCCTGAAAATCGGTGAAGGTGATTGCACAACCTTAGCGAGTGCCCGGACCTACCGGCGAGTCACCTCGGAGGATTCCACCCACTGGGCATCGCCCCGCGGCCGTGTCCACTAGGCCTCGGGCAAAATCTCCCCGTTGAGGCTCGCCTCGGTGTCGGGAATCCCCAGCTCCTCGGCATGTTTGTCGGCCATCGCGAGCAGTCGGCGGATGCGTCCGGCGATCGCGTCCTTGGTCAGCACGGGGTCGTGGAGCTGGCCCAGCTCTTCGAGACTCGCCTGACGGTGCTCGACGCGAAGGTTGCCGGCCATACGCAGATGAACGGGGACCTCGTCGCCGAGGATCTCCAGGGCCCGCTGGGCGCGGGCGCCGGCGGCGACCGCGGCGCGGGCCGAGCGGCGCAGGTTGGCGTCGTCGAAGTTGGCGAGGCGGTTGGCCGTGGCGCGCACTTCGCGCCGCATACGACGTTCTTCCCAGGCGAGCAGGGTTTCGTGGGCGCCCAGTCGGGTCAGGAGTGCGCCGATGGCTTCGCCGTCGCGTATGACCACACGGTCGACGCCCCGGACTTCACGGGCTTTGGAACCGATGCCGAGGCGGCGAGCCGCGCCGACCAGGGCCAGGGCGGCCTCCGGACCGGGGCAGGTGATCTCCAGGGCGCTGGAGCGACCGGGTTCGGTGAGGGACCCGTGCGCCAGGAAGGTGCCGCGCCACGCGGCGACCGAATCGCATGACGCGCCGGAGACGACCTGCGGCGGAAGGCCTCGCACCGGGCGTCCGCGGCCGTCGAGGAGACCTGTCTGGCGTGCCAGTGCTTCGCCGTCCTTGGAGACGCGAACGATGTATTGGGTGCCCTTGCGAAGGCCGGTGCCCTGCACGACGAGGATCTCGCTGCCGTGGCCGTAGATCTCGGCGATGTCCTTGCGGAGCCGACGCGCGGCGGCGCCCGTGTCGAGCTCAGCTTCGACGACGATACGGCCACTCACGATGTGAAGTCCGCCGGCGAAGCGCAGCATTGAAGAGACCTCTGCCTTGCGACAGCACACCTTGGTGATGGTCGTGCTGGCGAGTTCTGCCTTCACTTGTGCGGTCATTGCCATGCAGTTATTTCCACTCCCAAAGCCCGAAATTGAGTACGCGACACTCTATGCCTGCAGCATGATCTGGTGAAAAGCGGAGGCGAGCCTCAAGGGGTCGTGCTGAACTGAACCTGGTGCCATCGAAATGTTTGCGGTGATCAATTCGGCCCCTAGGGATTTCGCCGTTGCGGCAAGAGTATCGCTCCCGTCAACCATACCGAGATCGACAAGAACGTAGTCGAGTTCGAGTTCGGGCGCATGAGAAGCGAGAACTTCGAGGTGATTCTCGGGAGAAAATCCACTCGTCTCCCCCTTTTGCTCACCGAGATTGAGGACGAGTATGCGTTTGGCCGACGTCCGGCCGAGGGCCGCGCGCAGGCCGGGGACAAGCAGGTTGGGCATGACGCTGGTGAACCAGGAACCCGGCCCGATGACGACCCAGTCCGCGGCGTCGATCGCCGCGACCGCCTCCGGACAGGCTGGCGGATCGCTGGGCTCGAGGTGCACGCCGAGGACGTGGCCTTCGACCGTGGCGACCTCGACCTGGCCGCTGATGCGGGTGATCTCGTCGGGACTGGCGTGCAGGCGCACGTCTGCCTCGATGCTGAGTGGAACGGCCGCCATCGGGAGCACGCGACCCTGGGCGCCGAGCAGCTGGCCCACCAGGTCCAGGCCGCTGACGTGGTCGTCGAGCAGGTCCCAGATGGCGGCGATCAGGAGATTGCCGACGGCATGGCCATGGAGCGCGCCTTCGCTGGAGAAGCGGTGCTGCAGCACGTCGGCCCAGGTGCGACCCCATTCGTCGTCGCCGCAAAGAGCCGCGAGAGCCATACGGAGGTCGCCGGGCGGCAGCACACCGAGCTCGTCGCGCAGCCGGCCCGACGATCCGCCGTTGTCAGCGACGGTGACGATGCCGGTCAGGTCGGTGGGCAACCGGCGAAGCGCTGACAGGCTTGCGGCCAGGCCGTGGCCGCCACCGAGAGCCACGACCTTGATGTCGCTGTCGTTGTGCCACCTGGGCGTGGCGGACCTGGCGATCATTCCCGTCCCAGATCGCGGTGGACGACCAGGGTCTTGACCCCATGGGCGCGCAGGCGCTCGGCGAAGGCTTCGGACATCGCCACACTGCGGTGGCGACCACCGGTGCAGCCGATGGCAATGGTCAGGAAGTGCTTGTCCTCGTGCAGGAAGCCGTCGGTCAGCAGAGCGACGAGCCCTTCGTAGCGGTCGAGGAACTCCTCAGCCCGCGGCTGGCCGCGCACGTAGTCGCGGACCGGGGCGTCGAGACCGCTTTGCGGGCGGAGCTCGTCGATCCAGAACGGGTTGGGCAGGAATCGCATGTCGGCAACCATGTCGGCGTCGATCGGGATGCCGTACTTGAAGCCGAATGACACGACCGAGGCGTGAAGCCCCTTCGAGTCGGCGTCCTCGAATGCCGCCCGCACGCGCTGGCTGAGCTGGTTGACGTTGAGGTTGGTGGTGTCGATGACGATGTTGGCGCGACCGCGAAGCACCCGCAGGAGCTCTCGTTCGCGGTCCAGTCCGTCCATGAGCCGGCCCTCGAGGCTGAGCGGATGAGGGCGGCGAGCGGCTTCCTGGCGGCGCACCAGCACTTCGTCAGCGGCTTCGAGGAAAAGGATCTGCGCCGAGACGCCATTGCGACGCAGCTCCTCGAGCTGGTCGACCAGTCCCCCGAAGAATTTGCGCGAACGCGCGTCGACGACCACGGCGAGTCGGGTGATGTCCTCCGAGCGCTGGATCGACGCGACAGCGTCGCTCAGGATCTCGGGAGGGAGGTTGTCGATGACGTAGTAGCCGAGTTTTTCGAGGACTTTGGCGGCTGTGCCGCGGCCGGCGCCCGTCATGCCGGTGACGAGGACGAATTCGTCGATGGCCGTCATTCATCCTCCAATATCTCGCCGGTCATCATGTTGACCGCCGGCGCGCGATCCCCGCTTTTGCTCGCGAGGGACTCGACTATGGATTGTGCCGTAGAAAGTCCGATCCCGGGCACGACTGCGATTTCTTCCGCCGTCGCCGCCCGGAGCTTTTTGAGCGAGCCGAAGACCTTCATCAGGCTCTTGCGGCGGGTCGGGCCGAGACCGGGCACGTCATCGAGCTCGCTGCGGACCATCGCCTTCGTTCGGCGTCCGCGGTGATGCGTGATCGCGAAACGGTGCGCTTCGTCGCGGATCCGCTGCAAAAGATAGAGCCCTTCGCTGGTGCGCGGCAGAATGACAGGGTCCACGTCGCCGGGCAGCCAGACCTCTTCGAGCCGCTTCGCGAGCCCGCACAAGGCGACGTCGGTGATGCCGAGTTCGTCCATGGCCTTCTTGGCCGCACCGACCTGCGGTGGACCGCCATCCACGACGACCAGCGCAGGGGCATAGGCGAATTTGCGCGGCCGTCCGGTCTCCGGGTCGATGCCGGGACCGTCGTCGTCATTGTCGTCCTGGGCGCGCAGCAGGCGTTCGAAACGACGCGTGATCACCTCATGCATCGCGGCGACGTCGTTCTGACCCTCGAAACGCACCGTGAACCGGCGGTATTCGGACTTGCGCGGCAAACCGTCCTCGAACACGACCATCGACGCGACGATCTCGGTGCCCTGCAGGTTGGAGACGTCGAAGCACTCGATCCGCAACGGCGCCGTCTCGAGGCCGAGCGACTCCTGGATCTCCTCCAGGGCCTTGCTCCGGGTCGTGAGATCGCCGGAGCGTTTGGTCTTGTGGCGGGCGAGGGCCTGCTTGGCGTTTTGCTCGACGGTCTGGATCAAAGCGCGCTTGTCGCCGCGTTGCGGGACCCGGAGGCTCACCTGCGAGCCGCGGGCCTCCTCGAGCCAGGCCGACAGGATCGGGCGGTTGGACGGGACGACCGGCACCAGCACTTCGCGCGGTATGGCGTCGGTCGGCTCCTCCTCATACAGCTTGACGATTGCCCGTTCAACGAGTTCGGCTGTGCCGGCGTCGTCGGCCTTGTCGGCGATCCAGCCGCGCTGACCGCGGATGCGGCCGCCGCGAACCGAGAAGATCTGTACCGCGACCTCGAGCGGGTCTTCGGCCAGCGCGATGACGTCGGCATCGGTGCCGTCGCCGAACACGATCGCGTTTTGTTCGAGCACCTTGTTGAGGGCGGCGATGTCATCACGGAGCACAGCCGCGCGTTCATACTGCTGCTCCCTGGCGGCGGACGCCATCTCGCGTTCGAGCCGGCGCACATAGGTCGAGGTCTGGCCGGCGATGAAGCTGGTGAAGTCGTCGACGATGACGCGGTGCTCCTCGGCAGTCACACGCCCCACGCAGGGAGCCGCGCACTTGCCGATGTCGCCGAGAAGGCAGGGCCGGCCGATCTGCTGCGAACGCCGGAAGACCCCCTGCGAGCAGGAGCGCATCGGGAAGACCCGGAGCAGCAGGTCTACGGTTTCGCGGATCGCCCAGGCATGCGTGTAGGGGCCGAAGTAGCGCACACCTTTGCGGCGGGCACCGCGCATGACCATGACGCGGGGGAACTCTTCATTGACGGTCACGGCCAGCCACGGATAAGACTTGTCGTCGCGGAACCGCACGTTGAAACGCGGATCGAATTCCTTGATCCAGGTGTATTCGAGCTGGAGCGCCTCGACCTCGGTGTTGACGACGGTCCAGTCCACGCCGGTCGCGGTGGTCACCATCTGCTGGGTGCGCGGATGGAGGCCGGCGATGTCCTGGAAGTAGGAATTGAGCCGTGAGCGCAGCGACTTGGCCTTGCCGACATAGATCACACGACGCTGAGCGTCGCTGAAGCGATAGACGCCGGGCTTGTCGGGGATCTCCCCCGTCGCCGGTCGGTAGGTCGCAGGATCAGCCACAACGCCAGCGTACGGGGTGGCGACGACAGTTCGCCCGCGTGATTCGTGCTGCGCCTCAGCCGAGTTTGAGCTCGCCGCCCTCGTCGGTGACCTTCGCGGCGGCGAGGGCTTTGGGGGCCGGGCCGTTGACGACCGAACCGTCCTTGATCGAGTAGGCGCTTCCGTGGCAGCCACAGTGGATCTCGGACTTGTCGACCGAGCTCACGATGCAGCCCTGATGCGTACATACGGCGGAGAAGGCCTTGAAATCGCCTTCGGTCGGCTGGGTCACGACGACCTTCTTGTCGGCATAGATCTTGCCGCTGCCGACGGGGACTTCGGAGGCCTTGCCGAGCGTGGTGCCCGACGCCGGCGCCTCGGATGTCGAGTCGCCGCCATTTGACGACGAGTCGGGGGACCCGGCGGAATCAGAGCCACCGCCACCGCAGGCGGTCAAGGCTGCGCCAGCGCCGATCACGGCGACTCCGCGCAGAACTGTGCGTCGGTCTGTGGATTCAATCGTCATCGCAAATCCTTCATCTCGCTGGTGGACTTCCCATTCTGCATGGTGGGCACCGGTCAAACCTCAAATCCGCGTTAAGAATGGCCCTTGAGGACCGGCGCCAGGAAGGTGCCCGTATGGCTGTTGGAGCTCTTGGCGACCTGCTCGGGTGTGCCTTCGGCGATCAGGAGCCCGCCGCCGCTGCCGCCTTCGGGTCCCATGTCGATGATCCAGTCGGCGGTCTTGATGACGTCGAGGTTGTGCTCGATGACGATGACCGTGTTGCCCGAGTCGACCAGCCGGTCGAGGACTCCCAGCAGCTTGCGGATGTCCTCGAAGTGCAGACCCGTCGTCGGCTCGTCGAGGACATACAGTGTGCGGCCGGTCGAGCGCTTCTGGAGCTCGGCGGAGAGCTTGACGCGCTGTGCTTCGCCGCCGGACAAGGTCGGAGCCGACTGACCGAGTCGCACGTAGCCGAGCCCGACATCGACCAGGGTCCGCATGTGCCGGGCGATCGCCGGGATCGCTGCGAAGAAGTCGACGGCTTCTTCGATCGGCATGTCGAGGACCTCGGCGACGGTCTTGCCCTTGTAGTGCACCTCGAGCGTCTCGCGGTTGTAACGGGCGCCATGGCACACCTCGCAGGGGACGTAGACGTCCGGGAGGAAGTTCATCTCGATCTTGATAGTGCCGTCGCCGGAGCAGGCCTCGCAGCGGCCGCCCTTGACATTGAACGAGAACCGACCGGGCAGGTAGCCGCGCATCTTGGCTTCGGGCGTCTGCGCGAAGAGCTTGCGCACGTGGTCCCACACACCGGTGTAGGTCGCGGGGTTCGATCGCGGAGTGCGGCCGATCGGCGACTGGTCGACGTGGATGACCTTGTCGATGTTGTCGACGCCGCTGATCGTGCGGTGGCGCCCCGGGATCGTGCGCGCCTTGTAGATCTGCCGCGCGAGCGAGGTGTAGAGGATGTCGTTGACCAGTGTCGACTTGCCAGAGCCGGACACGCCGGTCACGGCGACGAACAAGCCCAGAGGGAAAGTGACGTCGACGTCCTGGAGGTTGTGCTCCTTGGCGCCGTGGACGGTGAGCTCGTGGCCGGCTTTGCGCTTGCGCCGCTTGGCCGGCAGCGGGATCTTCTTGCGGCCCGAGAGGTACTGGCCGGTCAGCGACTCTTCACTGTCGAGGAGTTCCTTGACCTCGCCGGACACGATGACCTGGCCGCCGTGCTCGCCGGCGCCCGGGCCGATGTCGACGACCCAGTCGGCGGCGCGGATGGTGTCCTCGTCGTGTTCGACCACGATCAGCGTGTTGCCGAGGTCGCGAAGGCGCACGAGCGTCTCGATCAGTCGATGGTTGTCGCGCTGATGCAGGCCGATCGACGGCTCGTCGAGGACGTAGAGGACACCGACGAGTCCGGCGCCGATCTGCGTGGCGAGGCGGATGCGCTGGGCCTCGCCGCCGGACAACGAACCGGCGTTGCGGTCGAGGGTGAGGTAGTCGAGGCCGACGTCGAGAAGGAACCGCAGACGCTCATAGATCTCCTTGAGCACCCGCTCACCGATCTGGCGCTCGCGGTCGGTCATTTCGAGGTCCTGCAGGTAGTCGGCTGCTTCGCGGATCGACAGCGCGCATACCTCGGCGATGTTCTTGGGACCCTGCGAGTCCGAGTTGAGCTGGACCGCGAGGATGACCGGCTTGAGCCGGGTGCCGCCGCAGGTCGGGCAGGGGACTTCGCGCATGAACCCTTCGTAGCGCTCGCGGCTGGTGTCGGACTCGGTGTCGGCGTGGCGGCGTTGGATGTAGGGGATCGCGCCTTCGAAGTTGGTGTAGTAGGACCGTTCGCGGCCGTAGCGGTTCTTGTAGCGGACGTGCACCTTGGTCGGGTGGCCGTGCAGCACCGCCTGCTGCCCGATGGCCGGGAGCGCACCGAACGGCGTGTCCATGTCGAACCCGAGCTCTTCGCCGAGGGCTTCGAGGAGTCTCGCGAAGTATTCGGAGACCTGCGCCGATGACCACGGCGAGATCGCGCCCTCGGTGAGCGACTTGCCCGGATCAGGGACGATGAGGTCGGAATCGACTTCCATACGGTTGCCGAGGCCGTGGCAATCGGGGCAGGCACCGAACGGGGCGTTGAACGAGAACGAGCGTGGTTCGAGTTCGTCGACCGCGAGCGGGTGGTCGTTGGGGCAGGCCAGCTTCTCGGAGAATCGGCGGGTGCGGTTGGGGTCCTTGTCGGGCAGGTCGACAAAGTCGATGATCACGAGGCCGTCGGCGAGGCCGAGGGCGGTCTCCACCGACTCGGTGAGGCGCTGCTTGGAGCTTTCCTTGACTGTCAATCGGTCGACGACGACGTCGATCGTGTGTTTCTTCTGCTTGGCCAGGGTCGGCGGCTCGTCGGCGAGGAGGTGCTGCTGGCCGTCGACGATCGTGCGGCTGAAACCTTGCGACTGCAGTTGACGGAAGAGCTCGGTGTATTCGCCCTTGCGGCCGCGGATGATCGGCGCGAGGACCTGGAACCTGGTGCCCTCTTCGAGCGCCATGATGCGGTCGACGATCTGTTGCGGCGTCTGTCGGGCGATCGGCTCACCGCATACGGGGCAGTGCGGACGGCCTGCGCGCGCATACAGGAGGCGGAGGTAGTCGTACACCTCGGTGATGGTGCCGACGGTCGAGCGCGGGTTGCGCGACGTCGACTTCTGGTCGATCGAGACCGCAGGCGAAAGGCCCTCGATGAAATCGACGTCGGGTTTGTCCATCTGGCCTAGGAACTGGCGCGCATACGCCGACAATGACTCGACATAGCGACGCTGGCCCTCAGCGAAAATCGTGTCGAAGGCGAGCGAGGACTTGCCCGATCCGGACAGCCCGGTGAACACAATCAGCGAGTCGCGCGGCAAATCGAGTGAGACGTCCTTCAGATTGTGTTCGCGTGCACCACGAATCACCAGGCGGTCTGTCACGTGTTCCCCTGAATCTCTGCGTATTTCCGGCTGCGTACATCGTATAGAGCCGGTCCGACAGAACCCATAGCGCGACTGAACCCGACAGTGACTTGTCTGGCAGGGTTGGCGGTATGACTTATCAAGGCGACGTCGCCGTCGGCGGCCCCAGCGACACCCGTGAACTCGACGATCTGAGCATCACCAAGGTCGAGGTGGGCACGATGGGCAACAACGCGTACCTCCTCCGTTGCAACCTGACCGGCGAGCAGGTGCTCATCGACGCGGCGAACGACGCGGACACGCTGCTGGCCCTGGTCGGCGAGCGTGGCCTCACAAAGGTCATCACGACCCACCAGCACCCTGACCATTGGCAAGCGCTCGAGGAAGTGGTCGCCGCGACCGGCGCCGAGACTATCGCCGGCGACGCCGATGCGGACGCCCTCCCCGTCCCGGTCACCACACGGGTCAACGACAGCGCGCGCATCCAGGTCGGTTCGTGCGAACTCGAGGTCATCCATCTCGTCGGCCACACGCCCGGCTCGATCGCCCTCCTGTATGACGACCCGGACGGCTTCGCCCACCTGTTTACCGGCGACTCGCTGTTCCCCGGCGGGGTCGGCAAGACCTGGGCGCCGGAGGACTTCGTGACCCTGATCGACGACGTGGAGTCCAAGGTCTTCGGCCGGCTCCCCGACGACACCTGGGTATATCCCGGCCACGGGTCGGACACCACGCTTGGAGTCGAGCGTCCTCACCTCGCCGAGTGGCGCGAGCGGGGTTGGTGAGCCCCAGGGCGGTGGGTAGGCACCCACCGCCAGATCCGAGCGGTGGGAGATCACCCACTCCGTCGACAAACTTGGGTTCATATCCACCGCCGCCCGCGAGCGTGGGTGCATACCCACCGCCGCCGGAACATCGTTCGGCCGTGCAGGATCATCCGGCCGGGTGAAGAATGAGGTCATGCCTGCGGACACGTGCGGAACCGGCCGATGAGCCGGCTGCGAGCGACGGTCACCGCCGTGGCGTTGCTCGCGGTGCTGGCTGGTTGCAGGTCGACGGATACGGCTGAACCGAAGGATGCTCCGACGACTTCTTCCGCACGAGAGGACACCTGTTCCGAAGTGAGGGCGGGGGTCGATGCCTACAACGCCAAGAACCTCGACGAAGTCCAGCCCCATTTCGTACGCGCCAGGGTCTTCGCCAAGAGGTATGCCAAGGACAGCTCCGGTGCCGAGGCCGACGAATTGCTCGAGGCGATCGAGTTCTTCGTGAAGGTTCCGCCGTCGGACTACTCGAAGGACGCGGAATCGGCCGAACTCTTCCAGAAGTACAAACAGATCACACTCGGGTATTGCT
>JALYQD010000129.1 GCA_030856025.1 Actinomycetota bacterium | reverse complement strand
ACTTGGAAGATGAGTTCGCAATCCGCCGCCGAAACTTAATTGACGAGTCAAACGCGGCTGACCTTGCATTGCGGTCAGCTATCCAGGAGATCTGGTTTGAAGCCCACCAGCATCGCCGCCAGCATGCAGATCGTGCCGAGATGAGCGACGATGTGTCAAGTCGGCTTGTGGCACACGATGTCGAGAATTGCGTTGGCGTAATCCAGCTAAGAAACGATGTAACGCGTTCAGATGCTGGGTTCCGACATTGGTGGCTGACCCTGGATCGGGTCGCGTTCGATTTGAAACGAAGGCTCGCTGAGCGGCTTTCTGGACCGGTGCCCTCGTCTCCCGCCCTGAGCCCGGACTTCCTTTCTCAACTATTGCGCCTGGGACCATTGAGAACTGCTGTTGAGTTAGGACGTCATGCGGCATTGCCCGTGGTGACAACGATTAGTCAATACGAGTCAGTCCCGGTCCAATTGATCGAGCTCGCAGACGAAACCCGCAAGAGGTTCGAGGGCCAAAGCGAGCGAGTTGTCAGAAGGAGGGTCCGAGACACGTTGAACCAGATGCGTTGGAAGGCCGGTTCGGAAGCCCAAGAAGGCGTTCGAGGCGCCGAGGAGAGAATTAAGGCAAGACTTCAAGCGCAGGCAGCAAGAAATTCCTGACCCGAATCTGGAGATCGCGCGTCACGCCACTTCCGAAATTTGGCGAAGAACTCCGGGGGAAGATCAACAACAAGAGCAGCGGTTTGAGTATCAGTATCTACACACCGCCAGCATCTCAGCGATAAGTTCGGTCCGAAGAGTCGGCAAGTGCACGAGAATCGGTTCACCGACGAAATCGGACTCGCCGAGTCGAGAAACCCGAGCCTTTCATTTGTTCGACAATGCAGAGGGCACGGTCTGATAGTCGGCCGGGAAGGGATTCCAGTCGACTTTTCATCCCTTCGACCGTCAATTCGGAGGAGTTTGCACGTCCTAGCGGCTTGCTGCGACCAGCAACACCAAGAGCGCAACGCTACGGAACATTTGTCGAACTTCCCGATTCATGTGGTGCGACCGCCGCCTCACAAGCGAACGGTCGCGCCAACACACTTACTTCCTGCGTTCGACAACGGTGGTACGCGGGTGACGTTTTGCCGTCGCCTTGGTCACATAGCGGCCGGTGATCGCACTTCTTGCGCGACCGCCGCTAGATTTTCCTTTGGCCATTACTGGTTCCTCCTTTCTCGCTCGGGTGGGGTTCCGAGCAAGAGGCAGACCATGCAATGATTCAAGTTCCTCGTCAGAGGGAGCGAGAGGTCCGCCTCTTGCTCGTAAGGCCCGGTGCGCAAACACCGGGCCTTACGCATCTATTCAGTTGGGCATTCCTCAGCTACAACCACTCGTGCTGCCGCAGCCTTCGCAGACGTGGCAGGAGCCGGCGGGGCGCATCTTGGTACCGCAGGTCATGCAGAGTGGTGAGTCGACCGCGGAGCCGGTGATGGACTCCATGAGCTCAGCGCTGGTGTGGGCGCCTCGGGGGGCTTCCCTCGTGCCCTTGGTTTCGACAAGCTCAACCGGCGAGCTGGTCGCTGGTTTCGAGACGCTCGTTCCTCGCTCCTCAACCGGCGAAACCTTGCCCTCAACCGGCGTGGATTCGCTGGTTTCGACCGGCGGGGTGTCGATCAGGTCGGCGCTGTTGTTGCCGGTGGGCTGGTAGGAGCCCGTGTCGAGGTGACGCTGGCGTTCTTCGGCCGAGTGGATGCCGAGGCCGGAACGGGCATCGAAGTCGAGGTAGTCCAGCGACAGGCGACGGAAGACGTAGTCCATGATCGACTGCGACATACGGACATCCGGGTCGTCGGTGAGACCGGCCGGCTCGAACTTCATGTTGGTGAACTTGCCGACGAAGGTCTCCAACGGCACGCCATACTGCAGCGAGATGGAGATCGCGATCGAGAAGGCATCCATGACACCGGCCAGGGTCGAACCCTGCTTGCCGAGCTTGAGGAAGATCTCGCCGAGCTGACCGTCGTCGTAAGCACCCGAGGTCATGTAGCCCTCGGCGCCACCCACGGAGAACGACGTCGTACGAGCGGCACGCGACTTGGGCAGACGCTTGCGGATCGGACGGACTTCGGTGGTTTCGAGACGTCCTCGTTCCTCGGACTCCTCAACCAGCGAAGACCTGCCGGACTCCTTGGCGGCCTTGCCGTCCGAGAGCGGCTGACCGACCTTGCAATTGTCGCGGTAGACCGCGAGCGCCTTGAGGCCGAGCTTCCAGCCCTGGAGGTAGACATCCTCGATCTCCTCGACCGTGGCGTCCTGCGGCAGGTTGACCGTTTTGGAGATCGCGCCGGACAGGAACGGCTGAGCCGCGGCCATCATCCGGACGTGACCCATGGGCTTGATCGAACGCTCGCCCATCGCGCAGTCGAATATCTCGTAGTGCTCAGTCTTGAGGCCGGGCGCATCGATGACGTGGCCGTGCTCGGCGATGAACTCGACGATCGCTTCGATCGTCTCGCCCGTGTAGCCGAGCTTCTTGAGTGCGGCCGGGATCGTCTGGTTGACGATCTGCATCGACCCGCCACCGACGAGCTTCTTGAACTTGACCAGCGAGAAGTCCGGCTCGATGCCGGTCGTGTCGCAGTCCATCATGAAGCCGATCGTGCCGGTCGGCGCGAGAACGCTGGCCTGGCTGTTGCGCCAACCGTTCTTCTGACCGATCTTGAGGTTTTCGGCCCACTGCTTGGTGGCCTCACGGTGCACCGCGATGTCGATCGCGTGCAGGGTGCGGACCTCGTCGTTGGCGGCCTGGTGCTTGCGCATGACCCGCTCGTGCGGAGCGGCGTTGAGCGCGAAACCGTCATACGGTCCGACGATGCCGGCGAGCTCAGCGGAGCGTCGGTATGACGTGCCGGTCATCAGGCTGGTGATGGCTCCGGCGAGGGCGCGGCCGCCGTCGGAGTCATAGGCCAGGCCGGACGCCATGAGCAGGGCGCCGAGGTTGGCGAAGCCGATGCCGAGCTGGCGGTAGGCGCGCGTGGTGTCGCCGATCGCCTGGGTCGGGAAGTCGGCGAAGCAGATCGAGATGTCCATCGCGGTGATGATGAACTCGGTCGCCTTGACGAATGTCTCGGTGTCGAACGAGCCGTCGTCCTTGAGGAACTTCAGCAGGTTGAGCGAGGCGAGGTTGCACGAGGAGTTGTCGAGGTGCATGTATTCGGAGCACGGGTTGGACGCGGTGATGCGGCCGGCCTCGG
>JALYQD010000103.1 GCA_030856025.1 Actinomycetota bacterium | reverse complement strand
AGAACTCCTCCGCGAACTGACCATCGACCCAGAACGCGACTACCAAGGCCGCGGCACACCCCGAAAATGAAGAACGGCCGAACCCTTTTACAGGTTCGGCCGTCCGCGATGTCCTGAGACATCACATGTGTCGGGCTGACAGGATTTGAACCTGCGACCCCTTGACCCCCAGTCAAGTGCGCTACCAAGCTGCGCTACAGCCCGAAATGCGACCAGCGGAAACCTTACCGCAGCCGCCCCCATGCCAAACGTCCGGGACTCGCCCCGAACGCAAAGTGTCAGTGTCTGAACGCTGCGCCGTGCAAAGAGTGCACGAATGCACCATTACAAGCGTCAACTTTGGTGCAGACCCGCACACTTTCGTACCGTGGGTTACTTGCGTTTGCGCTTCTCGCGCGGTCGCTGCTGGATGTGGATCGGCGAGCCGATGAAGCCGTAGGCCTCACGCAGACGACGCTCCACAAACCGCACGTATGACGCCTCGAGCAGACCCGTGGTGAACAGGACAAATGTGGGCGGCGAGGTCGATGCCTGGGTGCCGAACATGATCTTGGCCTGTTTGCCGCCTCGGACCGGGTGCGGGTGCTCGGCGACGAGCCGACCGAGGAATGAGTTGAGCTCGCCGGTCGGAACGCGCGTCTCCCAGCCGTCGAAAGCGGCGTCGAGGGCGCGGACGAGGCGATCGACGTGCCAACCCGTGCGGGCGGTGATGTTGATGCGCGGAGCCCACTGCACCTGGACGAGCTCGCGCTCGATCTCGCGGTCGAGGTAGTACTGGCGCTCTTCGTCGACGAGGTCCCACTTGTTGAACGCGATGACCAGGGCGCGACCGGTTTCGGCGACAGTGTTGATGATGCGGGTGTCCTGGACGGTGAGCGGCTCGCTGGCGTCGATGATCATGACGGCGACCTCTGCTCGCTCGATCGCCGAATTGGTACGAAGGCTGGCGTAGTACTCGTGTCCGGAGGCTTCCTTGACGCGTTTGCGGATGCCCGCGGTGTCGATAAAGCGCCAGGTGCGGCCGCCGAGCTCGACAAGTTCGTCGACCGGGTCGACGGTGGTGCCGGCGGCGTCGTTGACGACGACCCGCTCTTCGCCGGCGAGCCGGTTGAGCAGGCTCGACTTGCCGACGTTGGGCTTGCCGACGATGGCGACGCGGCGCGGGCCGCGGGGCTTGTCGTAGTCTTCTGGGGGCGGTTCGGGCAGCGCGTCGAGGATGGCGTCGAGCATGTCGCCGCTCCCCCGACCGTGCAGGGCCGAAACCGGATAGGGCTCGCCGAGGCCGAGGTTCCACAACGCGGCGGCCTCGCCTTCGGTGCGAAGGTCGTCGACCTTGTTGGCCGCCAGGACAACGGGCTTGTTGGACTTGCGCAGGAGCTTGACGACCTGGGCGTCCGCGTCGGTGATCCCGACCGTCGCATCGACCACGAAGAGCACGGCATCGGCGACGTTGATCGCGATCTCGGCCTGCGCGGTGATGAGTTCGGAGAGGCCCTTGGCGTCGGGATCCCAGCCGCCGGTGTCCACGACTGTGAATTCGCGGCCGTTCCACGTCGCGTCATACGAAACGCGGTCGCGGGTGACGCCGGGGATGTCCTCGACCACCGCTTCTCGGCGGCCGATGATGCGGTTGACCAACGTGGATTTGCCCACGTTGGGTCGACCGATCACCGCCAGAACGGGGATAGTCTCAGGCATCTTTGTCTCCAGCGGGAAGCTTCCCGGGTAGTTCGAGTTTGGTCTTGGTCTTGGCATCGGCCAGATGGGCCAACAGGTGTTCCTGGATCAAGGCATTGGCCTCGGCAACGCTTTCCTTCTGACGCGGCCAGTCATGCGGGGTGAACTGGATCGGGGCGCCATAAATGACGTCGATCCGCGCACCCTTCTCTGGCTTAACGCTGCTGCCTTCGCCGGCATTCCGTGTGCCGAAGATTGCCACCGGCACAACCGGGGCTCCGGTCACCAGCGCGAGATATCCGACCCCGCCTTTGATCGTGGCGAATTCGCCGTCACCACGGGTCCCCTCAGGATAGACGACGACCACCTGCCCTGCCCTCAGCGCCTGCACCGATCGGCGCAATGCGCCGGCATCGGTCTCAAAGCGGTGGACCTTGATCTGCCCGGTAGACCTCATCAACAGGCCGGTCGTGCCCTGATACATCTCACTCTTGACCAAGGCATGGGCCGGTCGCGGCGACGTCGCGATGAGCAAGGGTCCGTCAAGCCAGCCGATGTGGTTGCTGGCGAGGATCACCGCACCGTGCTCGGGAAACTGGCCGTTCCCACGCTCGTGCACGTCCCAGCGCTTGCGGATGTAGCCTCCCATGACGGTACGCAGGGCGTTGAGTCCGCGCTCATGGAGTCCCTGGCCGGACGACAGGGGCAGCTCGGGCACACTCATCGCGCTTCGCCCACCAGGGCGACCACCTGGTCGATGACTTCGTCGAGGGTCAGGAACGTGCTGTCGATCACGATGGCTCCGTCTGCTTTGGCCAGCGGCGACGTGGCGCGGGTGGAGTCCTTGAGGTCGCGCGCGGCCAAGGCGACTTGAGTGGCCGCTTCGTCGGCGCCGGCGTTCTCCGCGGCGCGACGGACGGCTCGTGCCAGGGGATCGGCCACGAGATAGATCTTGACGCTCGCGCACGGTGCGACGGCAGAGCCGATGTCACGTCCTTCCACGACGATGCCGCGCGATGCGGCGATGATCGCCCGTTGCTGCTCGACCATGAGCTCACGCACCCGCGGGACCGCGGCGACGGCGCTGACTGCCGCAGTTATCTCATCGGTGCGTATGGGCTCGGCGACGTCGACGCCATCGGCCTCGATGCTGGGCGCGAGCGGATTTGTGCCCGAGACGATATGAACGTCCTCGGCGGCGGCTGCCACCGCGTCAGGGTCGTTGACATCGACGCCGCGCTTGAGCAGGGCCCAGGTCATCGCGCGGTACATCGCGCCGGTGTCGAGGAAGGCCAGCGAAAGCCGGTCGGCAACGCCGCGCGCCGTACTCGATTTGCCCGAACCCGAAGGTCCGTCCAGCGCCACGACGAGAGCGGTTTTCACGACTGTCTCCTACCTGTATGCCGACCAACCGCGGCCGGTCAATGCTTCGACCAGGGCCTCGGCATTGTGTGCGGCGACGGCGACCTCGACGAGGCCTACCGGGCGGCCCAGCTCGTGATCGATGCGTATGTCTTCGATGTTGATACCCGATTCTCCCGTATGGGCCCACAGACGTGACAACTCGCCCGGTCGGTCGGGAATCTGGACGAATACGGTAGCCATCTCGACGTCTTTGTCGCCGTGACGACCGGGAATGAGCCGGGTGCCTTCACGCCCCCGCCGCAACACCGCGGCGATCGAATTGGCATCGCTGTCGAGGCCGGCGATCAGGCTGTCAAGGTCCCCCCGCACGTTTTCGAGCAGCGCCCGGACCTTGACCGCATTGCCTTGGAGGATCTCGAGCCACAAGCCGGTGTCACTGCCGGCGATACGGGTGACGTCGCGCAGTCCGGGACCGGCGAGGGCCAAATGGCCCTCGGGGGCACCGTTGAGCTGGGCGGCGGCAAGTACCGACAACAAATGTGGCAGATGGGACACCAAGGCGACGGCTTCATCGTGGGTGCTCGCGTCCATGTCGACGATCACGGCGCCGACCAGGGTGGCCAGTTCGCGTATGGCGGCAATGGCTCGCGGATCGGAAGAGTCTTCGGCGGTGATGGCCCAGGCGCGGCCTTCGAATAGTCTCCCTGAGGCGGCCATCGGTCCGGATCGTTCACTGCCTGCCATCGGATGGCTGCCGACGTAGCGGGAAGCGCCGGGTTGAACGGCGATGATCTGGCCGAGACCGTCCTTCACGCTGGCGACATCGGTCACGAACGCGTCGGGCCATTGAGCGAGTGCGTCGGCGACGGTTTCCGCGACGGCCGCAGGCGGCACGGCGACCACGACGAGCCCAGGGTTGTCGACAGGGCCAGGCTTGCCGGCACCAAGGGACACCGCGACCTCGACGTTGGCCGGGCGGGCGTCATCGAGGTAGACCTCGACACCGTGCTCGCGCAACGCAAGGGCGACGGACGTGCCAATGAGGCCGCAACCCACGATCAGCACTGGGGTAGGAAGAGCAGGGCCGGGCACAGCCGAACCGGGAGGCGCTTCGCTCATGAGTCAACGCTATCGAAGAGCTCGCCGAGCTCGTCGCGTGACAGTTCGCGCATCACGCCCGATCGCAGGCCGCCCAGATGGATCGGGCCGAATCCGGTGCGGGTAAGTTCACGGACCGGATGACCGACTTCGGCCAACATCCGGCGGACGATGCGGTTGCGGCCCATGTGGATGTCGAGCTCGACGAGAGACGAACCGCGGGAGGTGTCCTTCACGATGAAACGGTCGACCTTGGCTTCGCCGTCGTCGAGCATGACTCCCGTTTTGAGCAGCGGTCCGATGTTGTCCTTCACGATGCCATCGACGAGGGCCACATACGTCTTGGTGATCTCGAAGGACGGGTGCGCGAGGCGCTGGGCGAAGTCGCCGTCATTGGTCAGCACGAGGAGCCCCGACGTGTCCGTGTCGAGCCTGCCGACGTGGAACAGCCGTTCCTCGCGGTTGGCGACGATGCCGCTGAGATCGGGCCGGCCTTGCTCGTCGGACATCGAGCTCACGACTCCGCGAGGCTTGTTGAGCACGAGATAGGCGTGCTCGGACGGCGGCGGAAGGCGTTTGCCGTCCACGCGGACGACATCGGTGAGCGGGTTGACCCGCGCGCCCATCTGCGTGATGACTTCGCCGTTGACCTCGACCCGGCCCGCGGTCATGAAGTCTTCGCACCGTCTCCGGCTGGCGACACCCGACTGGGCCAGGAACTTCTGCAGCCGGATTCTTCCTTCGTCACTCACAGTTTGGGTTCTTCTTCGTCAGAGGGGTCTTCGGGGGCGGTGCTCGAATCGCTGGGACTCTCGTGCCCGGGCTCGGACGACTCCTCACCATCGGAACTGCTGCGGGCTGAGTCGGACGACTCGGCATCTGAATCGAGGTGCACCTCGTCCAACGATTCGGCCTCCGAAACGTCCATGTCGGTCAGTTCAGGCAGGAACGGCGCGAGCTCGGGCAGGTCTTCGACCGATGCCAGACCCATGCGCTCGAGGAAGTAGTCGCTCGTTTGGTACAGGATCGCACCGCTCTCGCGGTCCACACCGGCTTCCTCGACGAGCCCGCGGGTGACGAGGGTGCGCATGACGCCGTCGACGTTGACGCCGCGCACGGCCGAGACCCGCGAACGGCTGATGGGCTGGCGGTAGGCGACGACGGCCATCGTCTCGAGTGCCGCCTGGGTGAGACGGGCCTGTTGCCCGTCGAGGACGAAGCGTTCGACGGCGGGGGCGAATTCGTCACGGGTGTAGTAGCGCCAGCCGCCCGCGACATTGCGCAACTCGAACCCGCGTCCCTGCTCGTCATAGGACGCCGCGAGCTCGACGAGTGCTTCGGCGACATCGGCGGGAGGATGCCCAACAGCCTGGGCGAGGGTCAGCTGGTCCAGCGGCTGGTCGGCGACCATCAGCACAGCTTCGAGGGCCGGCCTGAGATCCAACAGTTCGAGCTCGAGCTCATGAGGACCGGAGGGCAGGTGTTGCTCAGTCATTGTTCCCCATCATTCGGTGCAGCGTCGTTCGGTGCAGCGTCGTTCGGTGCAGCCTCGTTCGGTGCAGCCTCGTCAGGTGCAGCCTCGTTCGTCACGTCATCGGCGGGCAGAGTCGGTATGTCGGCCTCGGGCTCGGCAACAAGGGCGAGGCCCGGGTTGTCGAACTCTTCGCCGACGTCGATGTCGCCGTCGTTGGTGCCCGTCCATCGGATGTGCAAGTCACCGAGAGGCGTCGCCTGGTCGAAGGAGATGACGCCTTCCTTGAAGAGCTCCAGAATCGCCAGGAAGCGGGCGACCTTGGTGACGGTATCGGGCGCATCGGCGGTGAGCGAGCGGAAGGTCATGTTGTGTTCGCGGCGGAGCCGGTCGACGAGCAGGTGCGCTTGTTCGCGCACGCTCACTTGCGGCGCGTGCAGATGGGCAAGCGAGAGGATCGGCTCGACCTTGGGCTCGAACACCGCGGCAGCCAGTTGCGCCAGGTCGTCGGGGCCGATGCTGATGAGGACTTCGGGCAACAGCTCGGCGAAGCGCGGCTCGAGACCGACCGAGCGGGGAAAACGACGCTGCTCGGCGGCCATACGGTCCGACATCACGGCGGCGACGAGCTTGAACGCGCGATATTGCATCAGCCGGGCGAACAACAGGTCGCGCGCTTCGAGCAGCGCAAGGTCTTCCTCATCCTCGACCTCTGCCTGCGGCAGCAGCCGGGCGGTCTTGAGGTCGAGCAGCGTCGATGCGACGACGAGAAACTGCGTGGTCTGTTCGAGGTCGCCGCCGAGCTTCTTGATGTACGCGATGAACTCGTTGGTGACGGTGGAAAGGGCGACCTCGGTGATGTCGAGCTTGTGTTTGGAGATCAATCCGAGAAGCAGGTCGAACGGACCCTCAAAGTTCTTGAGATTGACCGAGAACCCGGTCTCTGCGGACTGCTCGATGTCCGCGACGCTCACTGGTCCTTCAGCCTTTGTGCCAGATCGCTGTCCGTGCCGTGCTCTTCGAGGTCGACAAGTGCGAGCGCAAGGGCCGCGCGCACCAATCTGCCACGGTCGACGTTCTTGCCGAGCTCGCTGCGCAGCTTGAGCCGCGCCTGTTCGACGGCGAGGAGTTCGGTCGCAGTGACATAGATCGTCATCTTCTCGTCGTGACGCACCCGGCCGCTCGCCGAACCGGGTTCCTCCGGGTCAGGTGGCTCCGCCTTCGGCGTCGTCGTCGACCGGAAGAGTTCATCGGCTCCGGGCAGACTTACGCGCCGGGGCATCGAGCCAACACCTCACGCGCCAGTTGCCGGTATGACGTGGCGCCGGGTGACGTCGTCGCATACTCGGTGATGGGCTCGCCGGCCACCGTCGCGTCGGAGAACTTCACAGTGCGGCGGATGACCGAATAGAAGACCATGTCGCCCCAGCCCTCGACGAGGGTATGGATGACTTCGCGGCTGTGCAGTGTGCGGCCGTCGAACATCGTGCCGAGCAGGCCGATGATGCGCAGATCGAAGTTGGTCCGTTCGCGGACCTTTTCGATGGTCTCCTTGAGCAGGGCGACTCCGCGGAGGGCGAAGTATTCGCACTCGAGCGGGATGATCACGCCGTTGGCCGCGGTCAGCGCGTTGACCGTCAGCAGTCCGAGGGACGGCTGGCAATCGATCAGGACGATGTCGTAGTCGTCGAGGATCGGGCGCAGGATACGGGCCAGCGCCTGCTCGCGTCCGACCTCGGTGACGAGGCGCATCTCGGCGGCAGACAAGTCGATGTTGGCCGGGATCAGGTCGAGGTTGGGCACAGTCGTCTCGAGCAGGATGTCCTTGATGCCGAG
The DNA here is from genome assembly GCA_030856025.1 of Actinomycetota bacterium. Classification (GTDB taxonomy): domain Bacteria; phylum Actinomycetota; class Actinomycetes; order Propionibacteriales; family Nocardioidaceae; genus JACMOZ01. Next base: position 246 of record JALYQD010000103.1, on the reverse strand, counting down.
CTCACGGTCCATCAGGACGTGATAGATGCTCTGCTCGAGCTCGTGGGCGTTGAAACCGAGCCCCACGGTCAGCGATCCCTGTGGGTCGAAGTCGACGAGCAGGACCTTGCGGCCGGTCTCGACCAGGGCTGCGCCCAGGTTGATGGTGGTGGTGGTCTTGCCGACGCCGCCCTTTTGATTGCACATGGCGATGACAGTGGCGCGATTGCCGGGTTTTGGCGCCGGGGGCTCCGGGAAGACCGGTGT
>JALYQD010000091.1 GCA_030856025.1 Actinomycetota bacterium | reverse complement strand
CAGCAAGACCATCGCGAACCCCTCCATCATCAACTTCGAGGCTGAGACGCCCGAAAGCCTCGAGAGCCACATGAGCCTCGAGCTGGCGATGCAGTGGAACACGACGTACAACGAGTCGGTGCACACCTTCGCCAACACCATCAACACGCACGAGGGCGGCACGCACGAAGAGGGCTTCCGCTCGGCACTGACCAACACGGTCAACAAGTTCGCCGAGGTCCAGGGCCTGATCAAGAAGAAGGAAGACCGCCTCACCGGCGACGACATCCGCGAAGGCCTGACCGCGATCATCTCGATCAAGCTCGAAGAGCCGCAGTTCGAGGGACAGACCAAGACCAAGCTCGGCAACACCGAGGCCCGCTCCTACGTGCAGACCGTCGTCAACAACGAGCTCGGCGCCTGGTTCGAGCAAAATCCTGCCGAGGGCAAGATCGTCGTGCGCAAGAGCATCGACGCGGCAACGGCCCGACTCGCGGCCCGCAAGGCCCGCGACCTCACCCGGCGCAAGGGCCTGCTCGGCGGCGGCGGGCTCCCCGGCAAGCTGGCCGACTGCCAGTCGACCGATCCGCACGAGTGCGAAGTCTTCATCGTGGAGGGCAACTCTGCCGGTGGTTCGGCCAAGGGCGGCCGCGATCCGCGCACGCAGGCGATCCTGCCGCTGCGTGGCAAGATCCTCAACGTCGAGAAGGCCCGGATCGACAAGATCCTGCAGAACACCGAGGTGCAGGCGATCATCTCGGCTCTCGGCACGGGCGTGCACGACGAGTTCGACATCGGCAAGCTGCGCTATCACAAAGTTGTCCTGATGGCCGATGCCGACGTCGACGGCCAGCACATCTCGACGCTGCTCCTGACGCTGCTGTTCCGTTTCATGCGACCGCTGATCGATGCCGGCCATGTCTACCTCGCTCAGCCGCCGCTCTACAAGATCAAGTGGACCAACGCCCCGGCTGAGCTCGCATACTCCGACCGTGAGCGCGACGGACTCCTCGCCTCGGGTGAATCCGCAGGCCGCCGCCTTCCCAAGGAAGCACCGGTCCAGCGCTACAAGGGTCTCGGCGAGATGAACGACCACGAGCTCTGGGACACGACCATGGACCCGGCCAATCGCGTGTTGCGCCAGGTGACGCTCGACGACGCCGCCAATGCCGACGAGATCTTCACGATCCTCATGGGTGAGGACGTCGAACAACGCCGGTCCTTCATCCAACGCAATGCCAAAGACGTCCGATTCCTCGACATCTGATCGAGCCCCACCCCCCGCATCTTTAGCCAGAGCACACCTTGAGCCAGAGCACATTGAGACTGCGCACATTTAGGACAGCAACGTGACTGAGACACAACCTCCCGAGCACGACCGGATCGAACCCGTCGAGCTGCAGGTCGAAATGCAGCGCTCGTACATCGACTACGCGATGAGCGTGATCGTGGCCCGCGCCCTGCCCGACGTGCGCGACGGTCTCAAGCCGGTGCACCGCCGGGTCCTGTATGCGATGTATGACGGCGGCTACCGGCCCGACAAGGGATTCTCCAAGTGCAGCCGGATCGTCGGTGACGTCATGGGCCAGTACCACCCGCACGGCGACACCGCGATCTATGACACCCTCGTCCGCCTGGCCCAGCCGTGGGTCATGCGCGCGCCGATGGTCTCCGGTCAGGGCAACTTCGGCTCACCGGGCAATGACGGCGCCGCCGCCATGCGCTACACCGAGACCCGCCTCGCTCCGATCGCCATGGAGATGGTGCGCGACATCGACGAGGACACCGTCGACTTCAAGCCCAACTACGACGGCCGCTCGCAAGAGCCGACCGTCCTCCCTGCACGGTTCCCCAACCTTCTCGTCAACGGTTCGGCCGGCATCGCCGTCGGCATGGCCACCAACATCCCGCCGCACAACCTACGTGAAGTGGTGTCCGGTGCGCAGTGGGCGCTCGAGCACCCCGAAGCCGGCAAGGAAGAGCTCCTGGAAGCGCTGATGGAGCGGATCAAGGGACCCGACTTCCCGACCAACGGCCTGATCGTCGGCAACCAGGGCATTCAGGACATGTACCGCACCGGCCGCGGTTCGGTCACGATGCGCGCCGTCGTCTCCATCGAGGAAGACAACAAGGGGCGCATCTGCCTCGTCGTCACCGAATTGCCCTATCAGGTCAACCCCGACAACCTCGCGCAGAAGATCGCCGAGCTGCACAACTCGGGCAAGGTCCAGGGCATCGCCGACCTGCGCGATGACTCGTCCTCGCGCACGGGTCGCCGGCTCGTCGTCGTCCTCAAGCGCGATGCGGTCGCCCGCGTCGTGCTCAACAACCTTTACAAGCACACCGAGCTGCAGACCAACTTCTCGGCCAACATGCTCGCACTCGTCGATGAGGTTCCGCGCACCCTGACCCTCGACGCGTTCATCACCAACTGGATCAACCACCAGATCGAAGTCATCCAGCGCCGTACGGCATACCGGCTCCGCAAGGCCGAGGAGCGCGCCCACATCCTGCGCGGACTGGCCAAGGCGCTCGATGCCCTCGACGAGGTCATCGCCTTGATTCGACGGAGCCCATCGGCCGAGGAAGCCCGCTCGGGCCTCATCGAGCTGCTGACGATCGACGAGCTGCAGGCCACTGCGATCCTGGACATGCAGCTGCGCAAGCTCGCTGCTCTCGAGCGCCAGAAGATCCTCGATGACCTTGCCGAGTTCGAACGTCTCATAGCCGACTACAAGGACATCCTCGCCAAGCCGGAGCGCCAGCGCTCGATCGTCTCTGAAGAGCTCGCCGCGATCGCCGAGAAGTTCGGCGACGACCGCCGCAGCCAGTTCGTGGCCGCGGACGGCGACATGTCGATGGAAGACCTCATACCCGATGAGGAAGTTGTCGTCACGATCACCCGCGGCGGGTATGCCAAGCGCACTCGCACCGATCTCTACCGGGTGCAGCATCGCGGTGGCAAGGGCGTACGGGGTGCGGCTCTTCGCGGTGCCGATGTCGTCGAGCACGCATTCCCGACGACCAGTCACCACTGGATCCTGTTCTTCACCACGGCAGGCCGGGTCTACCGCACCAAGGCCTACCATCTCCCCGAGGCTGCACGCGATGCCAAGGGCGGGCACGTCGCCGGACTGCTGTCGTTCCAACCCGATGAAGAGATCGCTCAGGTCCTCGCGATCCGCGACTACGAGCAGATCCCCTACCTCGTGCTGGCGACTCGCAAGGGCCTGGTCAAGAAGACTCGCCTGGCCGACTACAACAGCCCGCGCCAGGCCGGCGTCATAGCGATCAACTTCCGTGATGAGGATGACGAGCTCATCGGGGCAGAGCTGGTGGGCCCCGATGACGATCTGCTGCTCATATCCAAGAAGGCACAGGCCATCCGCTTCCGCGCCGATGACACGCAGCTGCGTCCTATGGGACGCGCGACGTCCGGCGTCACCGGCATGAAGTTCCGGGCTGGGGACGAAATGCTGTCGATGTCTGTCATCCGTCGCTCGGCCGCTGCGCTGGACACCGAGGAGGTGCCGCAGGACGAACGGCTGTACGTCTTCACCGTTACCGACGGCGGCTTCGCGAAGAAGACCAAGATCGAGGAATACCGCCTCCAGGGCCGGGGTGGCCTGGGCATCAAGGCCATGCAGATCACCGACGCCCGAGGTGAACTCGTGGGCGGTCTCGTCCTTCACGATTCGGACGACGTCATCTCGGTGACGGCCAACGGTCAGGTCACCAGAAGCCTTGTCTCTGGGGTGAACGCAACGGGCCGTGGCACCATGGGGGTGAGCTTTGTGAAGTTCAAGGGGGATGACCGCGTGGTCACGATCGCCCGCAACACCGAGCAGCTCGCCGTAGACGCTGAGTTGAATGAAGAAGAAGTCACGATCAACGAGGGTGGAGAGCAGTGACCGACAAGACTCCCAGCAAGAGCGGAGCCCCGGATTCCGATGGGGCCGACGACTCGCCCACCGCCGAGATGCCGCGCGTACCGAGGTCCGACAGGGACCCGGACGCAGCGGAGACGAAGTCCAACCCCAACGCGACCAAGACGATCAGTGACGTGTTGGCCGGCAAAAAGGGTGGCGACGGTAGCGGGTCGAAGGACTCCGAACCGACGGACAAGGCAGCCGACGAGCCGGTCGGGAAGTCGGCCGACGAAGCGAAGACCAACAGCCCGCCGGTCGCCGAGTCCAAGCCCTCAGATGACGCCAGGAACTCGCCCGCGGCGCGCGAGGGCACCAAGGGCGGATTCGCCGGGCGTCTGAGCGCGGCTGTCCCCTCATCGCTGCGCAACCCCAAGCCCGTGGTGAAGACGTCGCCGGGTTCGGCCGCCAACACCGGTTCCACCGTGGGGCGTTTCCCAGGAGCGGGCACGCGGCCTGGCTCAGGTCAGACCGAATCGGCCACCCCGCCCGCGACCCCGCCCGCCAAAGCACCCGCTAGCCCGGCCGCGGCCACTGGCGCTGCCAAGACCGAGGGGGTGACGCCCGTGTCACGACCGATGACGGCCGGTGAATACGCGCGCACCACCAACCCGTCTCCGTCGACGACCGCGGTGATCCCAGCGGTTCGGGACGAACCGCGCCCCTCGACGGGTGCCGCCGCTGCGGCGACCGCGGCATCGGGCCGTCAGGCGAGCCTCAAGCTCGTACGCGTCGACCCGTGGTCGGTCACCAAGGTCGCCTTTGCCCTGTCGGTCGCGCTGATGATCGTGGCCGTCGTCGCGATGACGATCCTGTGGATCGTTCTCTCGTTCGCGGGAGTCTGGGATCAGATCAACTCGAGCGTCACGACGGTGCTGAGCGATGACTCCAACAGCTTCGACATCACCGACTATCTCGGTCTCGGACGCATCGTCGGACTCACCCTGGTGATCGCGGCGATCAACGTCGTCATCACGACGGCGGTGGCCACAATCGGTGCTTATCTCTACAACCTTGCGGCCCAGTTGCTGGGCGGTGTGGACATCACGCTCGCCGAAGACGACTGAGCTGCGGCGAACGGCCCACCCGTTTTGGGGATGGGGCGGTCAGTAAGGTAATCTTCATCGCTGTTGAGGGCGTATAGCTCAGCTTGGTTAGAGCGCTTCCCTGATAAGGAAGAGGTCCGAGGTTCAAGTCCTCGTACGCCCACTTCAATTCTCCTGAGGAGCGGAATGATGAAGAAGATTATTGCTCTGGGACTGGCCGTTGCCGGTGCCGTTTGGGCGGTCAGCAAGTCGCGGGGCGACAAGCCCAAAGACGTGTGGGCAGAGGCGACCGACAAGGTCTGAACAGCTCGAAAATTTCATGAGGGGCCGTGGCGCAATTGGTAGCGCACCTGCTTTGCAAGCAGGGGGTTAGGGGTTCGAGTCCCCTCGGCTCCACCCGACAATGCCTTCGACTGCGGAAACGCAGCCGGGGGCATTTTGCTTTCATGACAAGAGGTCAATGGGTGTCGTCGACGGTGGTCAGGAACTCAATGATCATCATGTTGCAGAGGTCGGGCTTCTCGGCCAGCAACCCATGGCCACAACCGGGAACGATGGCGAGCTGTGAATCGACCAGGCTGTCGACGAGCGCAAGGGTGTGCTCGATGTGCACCTCATCGTTGTCGGCAACCATGACGAGGGTCGGTGTCTCGATCCCGGCGAGGTCCTTCGTTGTCAGCGTCGGCTCTTCCCGATGCATACGGTCGAGCTTCGCGGCAATGACCGGGAAGTGCTCCGGCCCGTCGGGCGTCACTGCGCCGCAATAGCCGATGAAGAACGCGGTGGTCTCCTCGTCCAGGTCGATCGCGCCGGGCAGCCAGCCGTCATGGTGGAAGACCCCGGAGCCGAACACCAGTCGACGGACCAGGTCGGGGCGAAGCAACGCGACAAGAAGCACGAAGGGTGCACCGTCGCTGTGGCCGACCAGATGCGCCGACCGCCGACCACCTGTTCGATGAATGCGATGGTGTCCTTGGCCATCTGTTCGTATGAGATCGGGCCCGCAACGTCACGCGTGCGGCCATGACCTCGACGATCAGGTCGATAGACCGTGAAGTGCTCGGCCAGACCTGGCACATTGACGTCGAACGCGCGTGAGTCGGCGAGCCCGGGATGCAGCATGACCAGAGGGTCTCCGCGGCCGTCCGCCTCGAAGAACGTATGCACATCGCCGACTGAGACATCTGATTCCCACTGCCCTTCAGACCGAACCGTCCGGAGACGCTGCCTGGGCATTTCGACAAATCTGAAAACTCGCGACGCAAATACACCAACCGTCTTAGAATATGTGCTACTCGGGCAGCTAAAGGTATTCAGACATGTGGAATAGCCGAACTCTTTTCCCTAACGGGGATGCGGAGGACTCGCCGACGTCCGCGCGCCTGAGCACCGGATTCCACGAGGTCACAGCGATCTCACGCCCCCGACTTCCCGCAGCGATGGCGACCCGCGCGCCGCTCAATGTCGTGCACGGCCCGCCCGGGATCGGCAAGACGGTTTTGCTCTCGCAATGGGAGCAGCAGTTCCGCGAAGCCGGCCATGAGGCCATCTGGATCGATGCCAGCCTCACCGAGGAGAGCGTCGTCCTCGCCGGCAACACGGCCCCGCGCGACGGCAACGTCCTCCAGCTCTGACCCAAGTCCCTGCGCTGACCGCGAGGCACCGCAGGCGGTTTTGGCTCCGCTCGATTCGTTGGTCGGGCACGCACCGAATCGAGAAGACGTTATGCCGCAGACCGTACGAGGAGTCATTGCCCGGGCCAAGGGAGAGCCGATGACTGTCGAGAACATCGTCATTCCTGACCCGGGTCCCGGCGAGGTCATCGTGGACATCGAGGCTGCGTGGCCGGTAAAGCGCGGCGATTTCACCCGAATGTGACACCTTCTATTTATGATATGGTATATCATCGCCGTAGATTGAAAGGTGAATCAGTGAAGCCAGCACCGTTCGAATATCACCGTGCATACACGCCTATCGAGGTCGTTGAACTGCTCACTGAACTTGGCGACGAGGCCAAAATTCTCGCGGGGGGCCAATCGCTCGTGCCGATGCTGAACTTCCGGCTCGCCCACCCGTCAGCGCTGATTGATATCAACGGAATTTCCGAACTCGACTACATCAGGCGCGACGGTGCCTCATTGCGCGTAGGCGCCCTCACCCGCCACCGAACCCTTGAGCTGAGCAGGGGGCCCGAGGTTCACGAGGGCTTTTCGTTGCTGCCGAAAGCGTCGCGCTGGATCGGGCATTACCCGATCCGCTCGCGCGGCACGGTCGGTGGGAGCATCGCTCACGCGGACCCGACCGCCGAGTGGTGCCTGCTCGCACGACTGTATGACGCGGACATCAACGTTCTGGGCGCACAAGGCACACGGGTCGTCGCGAGCGCCGACTGGTTTACGGGTTTCCTCCAGACGACGGCGGCACCCGATGAAGTCGTGACCGAAATCTGCTTCAACCGCCCCCGCGCGTTCGGGGCGCTGACCGAGTACGCCCGGCGGCGCGGTGATTTCGCTATCGCAGCCTGCGCCGTGGCTTTCGATGTCGTCGATGAGCGATGTGTCGATGTCAGCATGGTGCTCGGTGGCGTCGCGACCGAGCCGCTTCGTGTCCCCGAAGCCGAGGCATTCGTCGAAGGCGCAACACCGGACGCAGCCACCTGGACCGAGGCAGCACGTATTGCCGCCGCTGCGATCAAGCCCAATTCGGAGGCATACGGCGGCGATGATTATCGACGCCACCTCGTCCACACGCTGACACAACGCGCATTCGCCGAAGCATTCGCCTCTGGTGCGCAGGCAATTGACAGTCAAGGAGCGCGTTGAGTACGGCGAAGTCGCAGGCGTCGGCGGCGAAATGGGTAGGCAGTCGACTCCCCCGACGCGAGGATGCGCGGATGCTTCGTGGCGCCGGTCGCTTCGTCGACGACATCGCACACCCGCACGCCTATTACGTAGCGTTCGTTCGCAGTTCGGTCGCCTCCGGGAACATCATCTCCATCGATTCGGCAGAGGCCAGTGCCCTCCCGGGAGTCATGGCGGTATTCACGTCAGCCGATCTCGAGCACCCCGAACTCGTGGCGGTACTCGAACGCCCCGAAGAGGAATTCGTAGCTACGGCGATGCCAATGCTGGCGCATAACCGGGTTCGCTATGCGGGTGAACCGATCGTCGCCGTCGTGGCGGAAAGTCGATACGTTGCAGAGGATGCGGTCGAACACGTGCGGTGCGACATCGAGGAAACTGCTGCCATCATGTCGCCCGACGAATCCGAGTCGGGCGCTCTGCCGATTCATGCTGGCGCGCCTGACGGAGTCCTCGTGGACTTGACGATGTTCGAAGACGAAAATATCGCCGAAACGGTCTCGTCGGCGTATTTGGTCCTCGAAGAGGTCTTTCACAGTGGCCGGGTTAGCGCTTCACCACTTGAGGCCCGGGCGTGCATGGCCGAATGGCAAGACCGGGATGAGCAGTTGGTTCTCCACGCCTCGACACAAATACCGCATCAATTGCGTACGGGAGTCGCGCAGGCGCTCGGATTGGCCGAACGCCAGATCCGTGTGATCGCACCGGATGTCGGCGGCGGTTTCGGACTCAAATGCGTAGTGGGCCGTGAGGAAGTGGTTGTCGCCGCGATCGCTCTCCAGCTGCGTCATGCCGTGCGGTGGTGCGAAGACCGTCAGGAGAATCTCACCGCGTCGTTCCACGGGCACGAGCAGGAATACCGGGTCCGGGCTGCGTTCGATGCCGAAGGCACGATGCTGAGCCTCGATGCGGATATCCGCTGCGACATTGGCGCTTACTCGGCTTACCCCTTCAGTTGTGGAGTCGAACCACTCATGGCGGCCTCTGAACTGCCTGGGATCTATAAGGTCGGTCGGTACGCCGCCCGTGCCCGGGGTTTTGCCACCAACAAGCCGCCTTCGGCACCGTACCGTGGAGTCTCGAGGCCGCAAATCGTCTTGGTTATGGAACGACTGATGGATAAGGCGGCCGACAGGCTCGACATTGACCGGATAGAGATACGGCGCCGCAACACGATCCAGCCGGCCGATTTTCCATACACCGGGCCTAATGGGATCACCTATGAACCCGGCACCTACGTCGAAGCACTCGACTTGTGCGTTGCCGAGGTCGAAAAGGCCCGATGGTCGGATCGATGCAGAAGCGACGACGGATTACTGCGCGGCATCGGCATCATCAACTTCTCCGAGCGCACTGCCTATGGCACGTCGACGCTCAGTATGCGCAAGATGCAGATGACCCCGGGTTTTGAAGTTTCGCACGTGCGTATGGAGCCAAGCGGAGATGTCGTGGTGACGACTGCAACGTGCAGTCAGGGTCAGGGCCATGAGACGACCTTCGCCCAATTGGTCGCCGACCGACTCGGAATCCTGCCAGAGCGCGTGAAGTTGCGCCAGGGCGACACGGACCTCGTCAGTTTTGGCTGGGGCACATGGGGCAGCCGCTCCCTTGTCATCGGAGGCGGCGCAGCGGCGGTAGCGGCCCGAAGGCTTGCTGACCGGATCAAGTCGGTCGCGGCCGAAATGCTTGAGGCCAACGCCGATGACATTGACCTCGTCGAGGGCAATGCGCAAGTGCGTGGCGTCTCGGGAGCACACGTGAGCATCGATGAAATCGCCGCAACAGTGCATTTCCGTTCACACACGCTGCCGAACAATGGCGAGCATTTGCTTGAGGCGAAGGGCATGGCCGATCCCTCCGGCATGTTTTCCAACGCATCACATGCGGCTCTCGTAGAAGTCGACCCGGGAACCGGGGGCGTACGCGTCGTGGACTACATCGTCGTCGAGGATTGCGGCGTCGTTGTGAACCCGACCATCGTTGAGGGACAGGTCCGGGGTGGTGTCGCGCAAGGCATTGCCGCGGCCTTGTATGAAGAATTGAAATTCTCCCCGGATGGGCAGCCTCAATCGGGCACGTTCATGGATTACCTGCTGCCTACTGCAAGTGAAGTTCCCTGCATCGCGATCCACCACCTTGAGACACCATGCGACCAGACCGAGACGGGCTCGAAAGGCATGGGCGAGGGTGGACTGATCGGCGCTCCTGCCGCGGTCCTCACCGCGGTGAACGACGCGCTCCGCGACTTCGGAGCAGACATCGACCACATACCCGTCAGGCCCGAGGACATCCTCAAGGTGCTCAATGGCGCCCCGACCAAGCAAGCGCCACTACTACAGGAGACGGCATGAAAGACCAGCAACTTGTCACGATCGGGGTGAACGGTCGCGCTCACGAATTGCTGCTCGAATCCCGCCGTACTCTCGCCGATACCCTTCGAGAGGACCTTGGCCTTACCGGCACACACCTTGGCTGCGAACATGGTATTTGTGGGGCGTGCACAGTCCTGCTGGACGGTGAACCCGTGCGGTCCTGCCTGGTATTCGGCGTGCAGGCCGATGGCCATGAGGTCCGAACCGTCGAGAGCCTGGCCGATGGCGACGAGCTGAGCGAACTCCAGCAGGCGTTCAGCAACCATCATGGGTTGCAGTGCGGTTTTTGTACGCCTGGATTCCTGATGCTCGCCGAGGCCTACCTCGCGACCGAACCCGAGGGCAGCCCGGCGGAAGTACGGGAAGTCGTCTCAGCAAATCTCTGCAGATGCACCGGCTATCAGGGCATTGTGGAGGCCGTGACCGAGGTTGCCGCCAAACGTCGCAGCAGGTCTGAACTTGCGCGCGGTGCCGGTGACTCATGATTGAGCAAGTCGGTCAGAGCACTCCGCGCAAGGAGGACTATCGTTTGCTGTCCGGCCGCGGAACGTTCGGCGCCGACGTTGCTTTCCCGCGGATGCTGAAGGCGCGCATCGTACGATCGCAAGTAGCTCATGGCGAAATCGTCGGGATCGATACGACCCGGGCTCGGGCGCTGCCAGGCGTCATGGCCGTCGTGACGGCCGCAGATCTGCCTGCCGACTTGCGGATACCGGTGCGGCTCAAGGTGCAGAATGTCGACCTTGACTCCTACCTGCAGCCCGTCCTCGCATCGTCCACGGTTCGTTACGTTGGTGAACCGGTTGCAGTGGTGGTGGCCGAGGATGCTTACCTCGCCGAGGACGCCGCCCAGTTGGTCGAAGTCGATATCGACGAACGAGACGTTTTGCTTGACATGGACGAGGTACCGGTCGACCGAATCATCGCCGATTTTCGGCTGGGGTTCGGTGACGTCGAAGCCGCCTTTGCTGCCGCTGACCACGTTGTGACGCTTGATTTCACTGTCGGCCGGCATTCGGCTATTCCGATGGAAACGCGCGCTCTCACGGTGAACTACGCGGTCGCGACCGACTCGATGGAAATCTTCGGGGCGACGAAGGTGCCTGTATTCAACTGCAAGGTGCTTGCAGAGATGTTGCATATGGACGAAAGCGCCATCCGCATGCATGCCGTCGATGCTGGCGGCGGATTCGGTGTCCGCGGTGAGTTTTACCCGGAGGATTTCCTGATCCCGTGGCTCGCCCGCAGGTTGCGGCAACCGGTCGGGTGGGTCGAAGACCGTGCCGAGCACTTCATGGCCATCAACCATTCTCGCGAGCAACGGCACCACATCGAGGCCGCGCTTGACCGAGATGGACTCATTCTCGGGTTGCGCGACGATGTCCGACACGACAACGGTGCCTACGTGCGCACGCACGGCATCATCGTTCCCGAACTGACGCTGGCGATGCTTCCCGGCCCCTACCGCGTTCCTGCCTACGAGGGCCGGGTCCGGGTGATGCTGACAAACAAGACGCCGTGCGGAACCTATCGTGCACCCGGGCGGTTCGAAGGGACAACCGCGCGTGAGCAGTTGCTGGATCTCGCCGCCGCGACTCTTGGCATGGATCGGATCGGCCTTCGGCGCAAGAACCTCCTTACGGTCGGGGAGCTCCCGCACGCGCGTGCAATGAACACCCTGGGCACTGACGTCGTTTTGGACTCGGGTGACTATGTCCGGCTGTTCGACAGTGCCTTGGCGCGGGCCGACGAGCTCGGCTGGAGCGAGGAACTCGAGCGCGGCCGCGCTGAGGGCAGACGTCTCGGCCTCGGCGTCTCGGTCTTCCTGGAGAAGAGCGGCCTCGGACCCCACGAAACCGCAGACGTACAGATCACGAGTACCGGGCGCATCCGCGTGCACTCGGGCGGAACTTCATTCGGGCAAGGCATTGAGACCGTCCTGGCGCAGATCGCCGCCGACCAGTTCGGCGTCTCGATCGACCTCGTCGATGTCGTCAACGGGGACACCCTCCTACAGCCCCATGGTGCGGGGTCCTGGGCGAGCCGTTCGACAGTTTTGTCCGGCAGCGCAGTGCGAGGGGCGGGCCGTGAGGTCGCCGATCGGCTGCGCGATCTCGGTTCGCGGATGCTCGAGTTGTCTCCCGGTGACCTTGAGGTTGCCGACGGCGTTGTCCGTGTTCGCGGAGCCACAACGAACGCACTGACCTTTGCCGAAGTCTGGCGTGCAGCCCAGCCGGGAAGCATTTGGTTGGGCCCGGACGAGCCGGCAGGACTGTCAGCGCGCCATCGGTTCTCGGTAGACCATATGACCTATCCCTACGGAGCGCACATTTGCCTTGTCGAGGTCGATCCCGGCACGGGTGCGGTCGAGGTATTGCGATACCTCGTTGCCTATGAAGTTGGTCGGGCCGTCAACCCGGCGCTCGTCGAGGACCAATTGCGAGGCGGTGTGGCACAGGGTGTCGGAGGCGCGTTGTTCGAACAGTTCCGCTACGACCCGGCAGGCCAGCCCCAGGCGACGACGTTCATGGACTATCTGATGCCTACGGCGTCAGAGATTCCCGACGTCGAGATCGTCCTGCGTGAAGACGCGCCCACTTCAACGAACCCGCTCGGCGTCCGAGGCGCAGGCGAAGGCGGACTGACCGGCTCAGGTGCGGCGCTCGCTAGTGCGGTGAGCGATGCGTTGGGACTCCCATCGATGTCTGAGTTGCCCATGCACCCAGCGGCACTGGTCGCGGCTCTCTCGGCCGCCGGCGAAGGGCGTGACGAGTCGACGTCGCGGTTCAAACATTACGAAGCGATCGGTGATCAACGTGTCTGAATCATTGTCTGGCGGCGAACTGGAGCCACTGCACGCCCTCGCGGCGATGCGGTACTCCTCAAAGAGCGACATCGTCTGTGCGATGTTGCGCGAGCTGATCATTACCGGCGAACTCTCTTCGGGCGAGTTTTTGCGCCAACGTGACCTTGCGACGCGGTTCGGAGTCAGTCAGACACCGGTCCGGGAGGCCCTGAGCCGACTGGAGTCCGAAGGACTCGTCGTCAGCGATCCACATCGTGGTGCCAGCGTCGTTGAATCACGCAGCGGCGCGATCGAGGACAACGCGCAGATCAGGGCGACGCTTGAGTCGCTGGGCGCACGACTCGCTGCGAGGGAGATCAGCGTTCCCCAGCTCGAAGTATTGCGCCGCCTCAATGCCGAAATGACGTCACTGCCCGAAGACGACGGCCGGTACGCGGCGCTGAACCGTGAGTTTCACTTCACCATTTATGAGGCCGCGGGTTCGCCGATGCTGTTGTCGATGATGCGGCTCTTGTGGCAAGCGATGCCCGACGGCCCGAAGGTCATCAGAACCCATGCAGAATCGGCCCGCCAGCACGGGGAGATCATTGCTGCCCTGGCCGATGGCGACGCCGACTTCGCGGCATTGCGGACGATTGAACACATCTTGGGCAGCGATCATCTCGAGTCCGAGCGCACCTAGGTGCCCGGCCATGCGGGTAGTCCCTTGAACCCAAATTAGCGCAAAGCATCGTCGTTTCACCATGTCGCGAAGCTTGCCCACGGCCTCGATACACGCGCTGGCGTTCCAGGGATTTCGCCGACCATCACGCCGACGACCCTTTGTCATTCTTCTTGTTCAACGAGAGCCTGGTCGGGCCCCGATGTCGGTCCGCCGACACCGAGCAGTCGTCGTAACTGTGCGCTGTCGCTTCGAAGCCGCGCGGGGTCATCCGCGGTGTGGGCGATACTCCCGCGGCTGACGACCACGGCCCGGTCGACTCGCCGGAGAGCAAAGTCCACCTTTTGCTCGACGAGGATTCCGGAGGTACCTCGAGTGCGTAGTTCGTCGATGACTTCCCCGATCCGAGCCACGGTCTGCGGATCAAGGCCTTCGGTCGGTTCGTCCATCAGGACGAGTTTTGCATTGCGGACCAAGGCGCGGCCCATCGCAAGCATTTGCTGTTGGCCGCCGCTCAACAGACCGGCGCGTAAATTGCTCCGGTCGACCAGCACCGGGAATCGATCGTAGACATCGTCGACGGTCCATGCCGTCTTCAGCCCTGTCTTGTGCACGGCGATGCCCAGGTTTTCCTTGACCGTGAGCGATGGGAAAATTCGGTGACCCTGCGGTACGAGCGAAATGCCAGCTGCAGCCACGCGTTCGGCGGGCAGCTTGTCGAGCCTTTTATCGCCGAGCGAGATCGAACCCGAGTGGGGACGCAATAAGCCGGCGATCGAATGGATCAGGGTCGTCTTGCCCATCCCGTTTCGCCCGAGGACGCCGAGGAACTCACCTTCATGGACCTCAAGAGTAAGGTCGTGCAGGGCTTGACTGGCGCCATAAAACGTGTTGATTTCGTTGACGCTAAGCATCCTGTACCTCCCCGAGGTAGGCCTCAAGCACGTTTTCGTCTGCTGCGATCGCCGCCGGCGGGCCCTCGGCGAGCACACGTCCCTGCTGGAGCACCGTGACCGTGTCGGCCAGTCCGAAAGCGACTTCCATGTCGTGCTCGATGAAGACGATGGTCACTGAGCGGGGCAGCGAGCCGACCAACGTGGTGAGTCTTGCCGCGTCGACGGGGGCGAGGCCGGCCGTCGGTTCGTCGAGCAACAGGATCTTGGGTTCGCGGCACATGGCCAGGACGATCTCCAGCACTCGTTGTTGTCCATACGCCATACGGGACACTGGCCAGTCGGCGAAGTCGAGCATGTCCCAATTGCCGAGGGTTTCCTCGGCTCGGTCGGATAATTGCTCGACCCGGTCGAGAGATCGCCAGAACACCCGGCGGGCGGAAGACTCGGCCGCGAGCGTCAATTCCACATTCTGGCGAACCGTGAGTTCGGCGAGAAGGTTGGTGATCTGGAAGGTCCGGGCCACCCCACGGCGCGCTCGTCGATGGGCCGGCAGGCGTGTGATGTCCTTACCGAATAGGTGGACGGTGCCGCTCGTCGGCCTCAATTGGCCGGCCATCATGTTGAACAGCGTCGACTTGCCGGCGCCGTTCGGGCCGATGAGGGCCCGACGCTCTCCGGGCTGGATGGACATCGACACCTCGTCGTTGGCGCGAAAGTTGCCGAACTGCGCCACGAGGCCGTTTGCCTCTATCGCCGGCGTGGTCATGATTGCACGCCCGTAAGTAGCGGAAGTTCGTTCGTATCCGGCAGATCATCTTTTCGATGCCGGCTCCGTAGCTTGTCCAGGAGTCCAAGGACCCCTCCGGTGAGAAGCAATGCGGTGAGCACGTAAATCACGCCGAGAACGCTGGTCCACCGTTCGGTGAATGTGCTCGTATACACCTCGAGAAGCAAGACGATTGCTGCGCCCACGAACGGTCCCATGAAGTATCGGGTGCCGCCCAGGATGGCGAAGATCATTACCTCTGCGCTGACCAACCAATTGAAATCTCCGGGCGAAACCGAACCCTGAAGGTAGGTGTCCAGCATGCCTGCAACGGCTGAAAACGCTCCCGAGACTGCGAACACCACGATGGTGTATGTGGCGACGCTGTATCCCGTCGCATCAATCCGGGACTCGCTCTCCCGCAGCCCGGTGATCACCATGCCGACTGGTGATTTTACGAAGATCCACATCGCCGCGAGGCACACCACAACGATGACGAGGGTAAAGAGGTAGAAGGCGTTCTGCTCTCCGGGCACGCCTAATCGTTCGATATTGGCTATGCCGTTGTCGCCGCCGGTGAGTTCGACCTGATAGAAGACCAGTCCGAAAAGCGCCTGACCGAGTGCGAGTGTCAGGAGCAGAAGATAGATGCCACGTACCTTCAGGCACAGGGCGCCCATGATAATGCCCATGAGCGCGCCGATGAGGATCGCGAGGATCAGGATCCATCCGAATCCCAGTTCGGCCTTCGTGATGCCGAGCCCCACGGTGTAACCGCCCAGCCCGAAAAAGGCTGCATGCCCAAGCGCCGGAAAACCGGCATAGCCGAAGACGAGGTTGTATGCCGTGGCAAGGAGGCCGAGAATCAGGATTCTGGTGGCAACAAAGACGTAGAAAGACGGGATGACGTACGGCAGTGCCGCGAGCGCGACAAGAACCAGTACGGCGCCGAGGGTGCGAGGCAAAAGCCGGGACTTGCTCATGTTGGATGTGATCATCGGATCTCCACTTTCCCCAGCAATCCGCGTGGCCGCAGGGCTAGGAACAGAGCGACTGTCGCATAGATGGTGAACATCGACCATTGGGGCGCGAGGATACGGCCCATCTGGTCGACGAGGCCCACACCCATAGCGGCAATGAAAGCGCCGGGGATCGAACCGAGGCCGCCGACCACGACGACCACGAGCGCGAGCAGAAGGATGTCGAAGCCGAGATCGGGTGCAAGGCTTGTGAAGGCGCCGCCCCAAACGCCCGCGAAGGCGGCGAGAGCGCTGCCTGCTCCGAAGACGAACATGAAGATGAGCGGCACGCGAAGCCCCGTGGTCCGGGCGATCTCTTGGTCATCGACGGCCGCGCGCACCCGCGCGCCGATCGAGGTGTACCGCAGCAGGGCCTGAGCGAGCACTTCGACCGCCACCGCGACCACGATGATGGCCAGCCTGAATTTCGGGAACACGAAATCACCGAACTCGACAGCCCCGTCGAGCCCGGGTGGCACCGGCGGTGAGATCGGATCGCCGCCGTAATAGGAAAGGATCTGGTCTCCGACGACCAAGGCGATTCCGATCGTGAGAATGATCTGTGGAAGTTCCTGGTCAACGATCTTTTGCAAGAACAGGCGTTGCATCAACATGCCGAGCAGGAACGCGGCAAGAACTGCGATGAGCAGCGACTGCCAGTACGCCCCGGTTCGCGTGTAGAGATCGTTGGCCAGGTACCCCCCGATGAGGTAGAACGCGCCGTGAGCGAGGTTGATCGACCTCATCAGCCCGAAGGTAATGGTCAACCCGCTGGCGACGAGGAAGAGCAATGAACCGTAGGCAAGGCCGTTGAGGATGTTCGACAATGTGTCCATAAAACCTGGCTCCGGCGCGATCGTCTCTTACTTGGACCAGGAGCCCTTGAGCTTTTCGTACGGCGGGAACTTCAGGTAGTCCTGCGGTGAATAGGTCCAGAACTGTGAAACGTCTTTGATGGTTTCGATCGGTTCATTGACCCGCTCACCGTCTTTGGATTCCACCTTGCGGATGTAGACGTTGTAAATGGCCTGGCCGTATTCATCAAAGGACAACGGGCCGCGAGGTGCCTCGATCTTGACCTTGCGCAGTGCTTCTTTGAGTTGGTCGGGCTTGACGTCGCCGTCGAGAGTGGCCAATGCGGACTCGAGTGCCATTGCCGCGGTGTAGCCGTCTTCGGCGTACTGGTTGGTGCCTCGATCATTGTCCTTCTTGAACTGCTTCACGAACTTCTTGTTGACGTCGGTGTCCAGTCGCGGGGTGTAGTGCAGGCTCGTGACAGCGCCGTCGGCCGTATCACCCTGGGCGCTGAGCAATTGTTCGTCTGTCGTCGAGCCGTGGGCAACCACGGGCGCCTTGCCGCCGAAGCCGCGGTAGGCCTTGAACAAACGGATGCCGTCGGTGCCGGGTGCTACGACGAACACTGTGTCCACGGACTTCTTGATCTGGTTGACATAGGGGCCCCAGTCCTGAGTGGCCAGCGGAGCGTAGATCTCCTGGACGACGTCACAACCGGCGTCTTCGTAGGTGCGGGCGAATCCGCCCGCGGCTTCCCAGCCGAATGAATAGTCAAGGGCTACGACTGCCGCGGTCTTGTAGCCGAGTGTCTTACACGTGTATTCGCCGGCAGGCATGGTGTCCTGCGAGCTCGTGTACGAAACCCTGAAGATGCTTCCATCTTTCTTGCGCGTGAGGCCATCGGCGCCGGCAACGGTGATGAGCAGCGGAACGTCTGCTTTCTCGAGGTAGGGGGCTACGGCATAGGCGATCGCAGAGTTGACCAGCCCGATCACGATCTGAGCATGATCCTGCTCCACGAACTGGTGCGCCTTTGTCGTGGCTTTGCCCGCATCATTGGCTTCGTCTCCGGCGACGACTTTAATACCGTATCCGGAAAGCACGCCGTCCTTGGAGTCGAGGTAAGTCTGGAATCCGGCATTCACGTCGCGGCCGAGTGCGGCGAACGGGCCCGATGTCGGGTTAAGGAGGCCGACAGTCACCGAACCCTTGTCGCCGCTTGCCGCAGATCCTTCGGATCCGGAATCCTTGCCGCCACTGGAGGGATCTGAACCGCCACAAGCGGTCGTCAACACGAGCAGTGCCGCAGCGACTCCTGCGAGTGACACGGTTGTGGTGCGTCGTCGGTTCATGCCGACCTCCTGTAAGGGTTTGTGATTATGATGCACCATATATCATGCACAGGACGCGCGTCTAGGGTTTGCGTGAATGTGGGCGTCGGAGCCCGCTGTCGCGACCGGGTTTCAGGCGGCGGCATCACCGACGGTGCCTTGAGAGTCCGCGCAGTCATGCCGGACACAGCACTGCCCACCAATTCGTTCGAAGTGGTGGGCAGGCAGGTTTCGGTCACAACAGGTCCGGGCGCGTTACTTTGCTCCGGTGGTCGATGTGGACAACGACCGCGGGTCGCGTTCGCCCCACTTGCCATGCTCGACGCTCGCAAAGAAGCGTTCCAGCAATGAGTTGAACAGTGCCGGTTCTTCGAGGTTGGTGACGTGGCCGGACTTGGGCAAGATGGCGAGCCCGCACCGCGGGATGGTGCGCTTGAGCATTAAGTCAGTCTCGAGTGCACCGTTGTCTTCGTCGCCGGCGATGACAAGAACTGGTGGCTTGCACGACGACAGTTCGTCATGCATCGCATAGAGCGATGGGCGACTCTTTTGCACGCCGCGCATGGTGTTCGCCGCACCGACGGGGTCATGATCGGCGAGCACCTTCACGTGCTCGGCATGGCCGCGTGGGTCCTTTGCCTCATACTGCACGCGCGCGGGGCCGAACCCATACCATCGGGACATCGCCGCAGAACCTTCTTCCTCGAAGGCGACGGCGACCTTCTCCGACTCCGCCCGAAAACTGTCCTGCTTGTCCGGATGCGCTCCGTAGCCGCAGCCCGCCACGACTGATCCAAGAGTGCGGTCCGGATGCCGGAGGGCAAGGTGCAGCGCCCCGAATCCGCCCATCGAGTTGCCCACCACAAAGGCCTTGTCCACGCCGGCGGCATCCAGGACGCAGATCACGTCGGCGACGGCGCGGGCCTGGCTGTAGGCGGCAGTGTTCGTTGGCACATCGGACGGCGGATAGCCGCGCGCCGCGAAAACGATGCATCGGTAGGTGCGGGCAAAGTGGCGCAATTGCGGCTCCCACGACCGGTGGTCGCCCGCGAACTCGTGGAGGAACACGAGTGGAACACCGCTCCCGGCCTCTTCGTAGTAAATGCTCACCCCGTCGTCAGTAATGGCGTTCGGCATTCTTCATACTCCTTGTTGTTGTCGGCCCGGTCAGCGTTCGCGGGGGCGTGAATGGCGCCGCACCGCCGAGCGCGCGCCGAGGTAGGCCGCGAACCCTGAGAAGACGACCGTCGCAATTGAACTTGCATGGCGGTCGAGGAGCGGGCGCACGATGAGTTTCCACGCGTCGAGATCGTCTGTTCCCGTTGCAGGTGCCGGATCGGCGATCGCCGTGCCGACGTCGGCAGACAGCGGTGTAGTGCCGGTGGCCTTTGGCGCCGGCGATGTGCCCGATGTCAGCATCTGCTCGAGGTTGTTCGCGAAGACCTTGATGATCCCCTCAGTGACTTCGCCGATCACGCCCCGTCCGAACTGTGCGACCTTTCCCCGGATGTTCAGCTCGGTGTCGATCTCGACGAGCGTGCCGCCGTCGTGATCACTGAGTTGAGCGATGATGTGGGCGTCGGCGTTGCCGCTGCCTCGTTGTTCGCGTCCTTTTGCCCGCATCGTGAGCCGTTTCGTGGCGCGGTCGGCCTCAAGTATCCGGAGTTGTCCGGTGTAGGCGACGCTGAGCGGACCTACTTTGACTTTGACCTCGCCGTCGTAGACGTCTGGCTCGGGACTGCCTGTGAGGCGTGACCCGGGCATACAGGTTGCGACCCGCTCGATTTCGAGGAAGGCATCGAACACCTCCGCAACCGGTCGATCGATAGAGAAGGAATTGGAGAGTTTCACGTCAGCGTTCCATCAATGATTTGCGCTGAGCCCCGTCGATCGGGATGTGCGCGCCATGAACGCTGCCGGCGACGTCAGAAGCCAGGAACGAAACGAGCGCGGCAACTTCTTGCGGCTGCGTGATTCTTCCCAGCGGGATGGAGGCCTCAGCCCTGCGGCGCGCCTCGGCCTGGTCGACGCCCATGTCACGGGCGAACGCCTTTTCGAGCCCGTCCCAGCGGTCGGTGTCGACCGGACCGGGGTTGACGGTGTTGACGCGGACGCCCTTGGGGCCGTACTGGTCGGCGATTGAGGAGGCGAAGTTCAAGTCAGCTGCATTGGCTGCGCCGGCGGTCATTTCCCAGTAGCTGGGCTTCAAACCGTCGTTGCCTACGACCAGCACGATGGCACCTGAACCTTGCGCGACCATGTGGGGAACGACCGAGCGGACGGTGCGCACGTAGCCCATGAATTTGAGGTTGAGGCTTTCCATCCATTGCTCGTCGGTCAACTCTTCCAGGAGTCCGCCGGGCGAACTTCCGGCGCAGGTCACCAGGATGTCGATGCGTCCGAACTCGTCGACCGCGGCCTTCACGCAGCGGTCCACATCGGTGGACTTGCTCATATCGCCGGCGTGGGCCGACACTTTGCGACCGGTCTCGGCCGCGATTTCGACGGCGGTCTTTTTGAGGCTCTCTTCGCCTCGGGCGGTGATGATGACATCACAACCCTCGTTCGCAAGGCGGGTTGCCACCTCGCGGCCGATTCCCTTACTCCCGCCGGTAACAAATGCCACCTTGTTGGTCAGATTGAGATCCATCTCATTGCTCCTAATCGTTTGGTATATCAAATACCAGTTATGGAGATAGGTCAAGCCCGAAGCGAGCGGCCGTGCCCGGCAGCCTCGCGCGCACTCGGCGCGGCACCGGACCATGAGGCCCGGTTTTGTTCCCGCTCAGCCGACAAATGTTCGATGAGAGACGGTCTCGTTGCAATTTGTTTGACCCGGGTCACTGCGGCCGAATCCGCACGCCCGATGGATTCGGCCAGCTCCTGCGCCTTTTGCCAGGGATCGTCCTCGACCCGCGCCGCGAGTCCCGCCGCAACCGCTTCCTCCGCCTCTAGCCATCGTGAGGTGAGGGCGAGATCCAGACCCCGCGAACGGCCCAACAAGTCGCAAAGTATCCAGGCGCCGACCGCCAGGCCATGGCCAGGACCGGTCCACCGCCACCGCGCCGCGTGGGAAATCGTGCGAATGTCGGCGGCCGCGCAGAGCTGGGCGCCGCCTCCGACCGCAGGACCTTCCACGACGGCAATGACGATGCCCGGCCGCGTGACAATTTGCTCGTAACAGGCATACAGCAGATCACTGAGCTGGGCGCGACTCGCATCATCGACGTCGAGATCAGCGCCGGAACTGAAAATATCGTCCGTGGTGCTGCCCAGCAGCACCGTCGAGTGCGGGTCATCGCCAAGGACGGCATAGAGATGTTCCACCGTTGACAACGTCAGGGCGTTTCGGCGTCGGGGTGCATCGATCCGCGCTCGAATCGCAGGGTCGGCCCCCGAAGCGCCGAGGCTCATGGGTTCAACGAGAAGGTCACTCATTAGTTTGCTCCGTTCGCCAGTTACGATATGGTATATCATCCATCGTCGAGTTGCCGAACAGACAGGTCCGGCAGTCCGTGGCAGCATTGGGCGGTGGCAGCGGAAATCGACCGAGAGAAGTCGCAATGAGTGATCTCAATTCAGGTTCAGGCCTTCCCACCGGCGATGGCCGACTTTCGGCCTTCCGGTACTCCTCGAAGAGCGACATCGTTTGCGCGATGCTTCGCGAAATGATCATCAGTGGCCAATTGGGCGCGTCCGAACCCTTGCGGCAACGCGAGCTCGCGGCACGGTTTGGTGTGAGCCAGACGCCCGTTCGCGAAGCGTTACGCCGGCTTGAGTCCGAAGGCCTCGTCGTCAACGACCCGCATCGGGGCGCATCGGTGACGGAGTCACGACGCGGCATTGTCGAGGACAATGCCCAGATCCGCGCTGTGCTGGAGCCGTTGGGCGCGCGTCTTGCCTCGCGCGCGATAACCACAGAGCAGGTGAAGGTCCTCAGCCGACTTAATGGTGAGATGGCCGCGCTCGACGACGGCGATCAACGGTATGGAGGACTCAACCGGGAGTTCCATTTCACGATTTACGAGTCGGCGGCATCGCCGATGTTGTTGTCGATGATGCGGCTTTTGTGGCAAGCGATGCCTGCAGGCCCGGTCGTCACCCGAAGCCACCGGGAGTCCGTTCTCCAGCATGGCGAATTGATTGATGCTCTGCGTTCCGGTGACGCCGAGCGGGCGGCCGAAATCACCAAGCGCCACATCCTGAGCACGGAGCATCTGAACGCGGAGATTGCCCACCCGTAGGGTCGCCTTTCGCCCCGCGACAGGGACTTAGTCGGTTTGGACTCTGCCGGTGATTTCCTCGATGCACAGCGCGACGCGCGCGCAGGTGTCTTCTCGGTTCGGCGGTGCCATGATTTGCGCACCAACAGGCATTCCAGACGTATGGACGGGCACACTCAGAGCTGGCATAGCGGTGACCGAGGCCCAGGCGGTAAATCGGGTCAGAGCCGAGGAAATCGCTTCCGTACGCGCGTCGATCGTGACGGTGTCGGCGCGTCGATCGGGCGCAACGCACGGAGTCGTGGGCGTCAGGAAGGCGTCGAGCCGGTGTTTGCTGAAAAGGTCGGCGGTTGCCGTGGCTAGCGCGTTCCGTGCCCGGTTGATCAGGTCCGTATCCGCCGACAATCCAGTTCCGACGGTGAGCAGCGCACGCGCTTCGCTGCCAAAGCCGGTCGGATCCGCCCGCACGGCCCCCGCATGGAGCACGGCGGAGGACGCTAACATCGTCAGCAGTGAGACGCTGCCTGACCATTGCGCGAGGCGCGTGTCGCACGCGATGACCTCGACGCCCATCGACTCAAGGAGCTCGAGAGTGTCGACGTATGCGGTCGCGGTTTCGGCGTCGAGGGGTCCGGTTTTGGTCAGGACTCCTATCCGCAGGCCTCGTACAGTCCGGGCCGCCGGGTCGTTCAGGTCCAGTGGCCGGCCAAGTAGAACTTCGAGCATTGCGGCGCACGTCCGGACATCACCGGCGATCGGCCCGACGACGTCCTGTTCGGGTGCGAGCGGGGTAATCCCTCCTGTGTCGATCGAGCCGGTCGTCGGGCGAAATCCGACAACCCCGCACAACGCGGCCGGAATCCGCACGGATCCACCGGTATCCGTGCCGAGGGCACCCTGCGAGATCTGCGCAGCCACACAAGCAGCAGACCCCCCCGACGATCCGCCGGCTATTCTCGCCGGATCGATGGGATTGGCGATTTGGGGGGTGGTGACGCCCCAGGCCATCTCGTGCGTTGCCGCCTTGCCAATACAACGGGCACCCGCCGAGGCAAGCGTCGACCAGGCAGGTGCCGATTCCGTGGGATCTCTCCACAAGGCGCCCGGTGTCCCGTTACGGACTGGCATGCCGGCCACGTCGATGATGTCCTTGACCGCCACGGTCAGCCCGGACATCGCACCCGGGGGAGTCTTGTTCTGGGTGGCGACTGCGACGAGCCAACCGGCCTCGACTGCCTCGCCGATCGGTCGGAAGGTTGTTGGAGTGCGTAGCCAGTCAGCCCGGTCCGCGCCAGACAGGACATCACCTGAACGTCCATCCGGCCACGAGGGGTCGCCGGCGTCCGTGTTTGCCAGCTCCCCTGCAGTATGCAGGCCGTGAGTCATCCATTCCCGGCAGGTCGTCCGCGTCTCGCGCTCGACTTCGTCGCCGGCGACGAGCTGGCCGCTTGGCTCGATCATTGGCCGGGCACCGCTTTCAGTGTGCTGCGGGTGATCTTTCCCATGGCATTGCGCGGCAACTCACTGACGCGGAAGACTTGTTTGGGACACTTGAATCCGGCGAGGTGAACACGGCAGTGCGCCAGGAGGTCTTCGGTATTGACGGCCGCTCCGGCGTCGGTAACGATCCAGACGGCGACTTCTTCGCCCCATCTTTCGCTCGGCAACCCCGACACTGCGGCTTCTGCGATTCCAGCGAAGCGCGCGACGACACTTTCGACCTCAATAGGAGAAACGTTCATGCCGCCGGTGATGACAAGGTCCTTAAGGCGCCCGCTGATCACGAGCCGGCCGTTCTCATCCCATCGCCCCAGGTCGCCCGTGCGGAACCAGCCGTCGGGCCAAAACGCCGCGTCAGTCGCTGCGGGGTCATCAAGGTATCCGGTGAACACCTGGGGGCCACGAAGCACGATCTCGCCCTCCTCGCCCACCGTGACTGGATCGCCGCGAGGATCGGTGAGCGCCGCCTCAACTCCCGGCAGCGGAAATCCGACCGTACCGACGGCCCGCCCGCCGTCGTAGCTGTTCGAGACATCCAGACCCGTCTCGGTGAGCCCATATCGCTCAAGCGGCAACGATCCGGTCTTCTCCCGGACCGCATCGGCCAGTGCCGCTGACAGCGGCGCGGAGCCGGACGTGATCAGGCGAAGATCACGCAGCGGAGCGAGTCGCGGGGAATCGAGGTCGACGAGGCGCTGATGGATGCTGGGAACGGCAAACAACACTGTCGCCTGCTCCTGCGCGATGGTCTCCACGAGTCGTTCGGCATCGAACTGGGACAGGACTACCGCGTTTGAGCCGGCGAGCAAACTGGCGTGTACGCCGCTGAGCCCGTGCTGGTGGAACAACGGGAGAGCGTGAACGAGCGTATCGTCGCGCCGCCAGCGCCAGGCCAGCATTGCCGACCGGATCGAGGCGAGCAATTGGCCGTGGGTGAGCGGCACCCCCTTTGGCATTCCGGTCGTGCCCGATGTGAACGCCAGCAGCGCAACGTCGCCGGAGTGCAACTCGACTCCGTCGTGTTCGCTTGCCTGTCCGGTGGCCTCAGCGAGGGCGCTCAGGCGCTCGACCGGTACGGAAACCGTGTGCTCGAATTCGTCGTGAACGAGCAATACTGCCGGTTGGGAACGCTCAAGGATTAGGTCGAGCTCGCTCGCGGTGTATGCCGGGTTGGTCAGCACGGCGACCGCGCCAAGATGCAACGTGGAGAGGTAGGCGATGACGAGCGACATTGACGTCGGTGCGTTGATGACGACCCGACTTCCCGGTGTGACGCCTGCGTCGGCGAGCACCGACGCGTGCCGGCAAACCTGCCGATAAAGGTCGGCATGCGTGATGCGCTCATTGTCGATGCCGAGCGTTGATCCGGGGTTGTCGCGGGCGGTACGGGCGAGAATCGCGGGAATCGTTCCGCGGGCGAGGTCGCGGCGCAGTGTTTCGGGATCGACGTCTTCGGCGGCAATCCCCAGGTGGCCGGACCAGGCCCGGATCATCGGCATACCCACGTCGTGCATTAGCGCTCCTACGAGTGAAACATGATATACCAGGGACGGTATCATGAGGCCGGTTTGCCGGCCTGTCGACGGATGTGTCAGTCAGAGGCCGGAGACGGACAGAGTGGCTCGAGGCCGGCGATCAGGCAATCGATTGCGAGTTCGAAACTGTCGGCATCGATCTCTTCGGCGTGTTTGCGAATCAGGTGCGCGCTGACCAGGTTGGGGTAGCGATCGAGATAGACCGCCGTGTCGTCGGCAAAACCGCTGGCAAACGCCGTCGTGGCGGCGCCGATCACAAGGTACTTCGTCGCCGCCGAAATCAATGTTGCCTGACGCGGGGGCCAACCGGCGCCGACAAGGCCGCCATGCACGGCGTCAGCCATGGCCAGGAAGTCCTCCCTCTCGCCGGTTCCGGCTGCAACGATCGGCGCGGCGTTGGGGTGTGCCGCCAACGCATTGCGATACGAGCGACCCCAGACCCGAAGGCCAGTCCGCCAGTCTCCGCCGGAAAATCCGGAGGTATTGACGTTGACGGTGAGCAGATTGGCGACCGCATCGAGAACCTCGTCCTTGCTGGAATAGTGGCTGTAGAGAGAGGCCGCCTGTACACCCAGTTCCTGGGCGAGGCGTCGCATCGAGAGCGCTTCGAGCCCTACCGAGTCGATCAACTCGAGTGCGACGTCGCGGATTCGTTCACGACTGAGTAGTGGCGTGCGGGGACGGGCCATGGGAGTCGCTCCTTGTGAAACTAACACTGTTAGGTTAACATATTCGTAGCCCTGACATCGCTCAATCAGAGGAGTACTCCCCATGGCCCCCGTTACCGCGCAGCACCCCCTTCAACTCTTCGGTACGGACTCGCTCATCAGCGAAGAGGATCTGGCGATCAGGGACACCGTCCGCAAGTTTGTTGACGACAAGATCAGGCCCGAGATCGCCGATTGGTATGAGGCCGGTTCGGTTCCCGCGCGCGAGCTGACGAGGGAACTCGGATCACTCGGCGTGCTCGGCATGCATTTGCACGGCTACGGGTGCGCCGGCACGACGGCAATGGCCTACGGCCTCGCCTGCATGGAGCTGGAGGCAGGCGATTCGGGACTGCGATCGCTGGTATCGGTTCAGGGATCATTGGCGATGTTCGCGATCTGGAAACACGGCAGCGAGCAGCAAAAGCAGGAGTGGCTGCCGAAAATGGCGGCGGGCGAGGCGATCGGTTGCTTCGGACTCACCGAGTCCGACTTCGGCTCAAACCCGGGCGGGATGCGTACGCGAGCCCGAAAAGACGGTTCGGACTGGATCCTGAACGGCAACAAGATGTGGATCACGAATGGCTCGGTCGCCGAGGTTGCCGTGGTGTGGGCTCAGACCGACGACCGGATCCGCGGTTTTGTCGTGCCGACGGACACGCCCGGATTCTCGGCTCCCGAGATCAAGAAGAAGATGTCGCTTCGCGCCTCGGTGACATCTGAACTCGTGCTGGACAACGTGCGGTTGCCCGGATCGGCGTTGTTGCCCGAAGCGGCAGGTCTGTCGGGGCCCTTGTCGTGTCTGAGCGAAGCTCGCTTCGGGATCGTCTTCGGTGCACTGGGGGCGGCACGCGATTGCCTGGAACACGCGATCGAATACTCCAAGGAACGAGAGATCTTCGATAAACCACTTGCCGCGTACCAGCTGACTCAAGCCAAATTGGCCGACATGTCGCTCGAACTGGGGAAGGGAATGCTGCTCGCGTTGCAGTTGGCGCGCTTCAAGGACGAAGGCACCCTCCGGTCCGAGCAAGTCAGTCTCGGAAAACTCAATAACGTGAGAGAAGCCATTGCGATCGCCCGCGAGTGCCGCACGCTTTTCGGTGCGGCCGGCATCACGCTTGAATACCCGATCATGCGGCATGCCAACAACCTCGAATCGGTACTTACCTATGAGGGCACATCGGAAGTGCACCAACTCGTCATTGGCCAGGCCCTCACCGGTCATGCCGCCTTCCGGTAGGGATTGCCGCCAGCAAAGCCATCCGGTCGAATACAGCGACGGAGCACGCAAAGCAGGGCGTGATCACCATGGTCGATGCCCGCTTGCCGTAGCCGGCCTTGCCCCTTAGCCTCGGACTCAAACCACACGAGGAGACGTTGTGCCGCAGACCGTACGAGGAGTCATTGCCCGGGCCAAGGGAGAGCCGGTCACTGTCGAGAACATCGTGATCCCTGATCCGGGTCCCGGCGAGGTTGTGGTCGACATCGAGGCCTGCGGCGTGTGTCATACGGATCTGCACTATCGCGAAGGCGGGATCAACGACGAGTTCCCGTTCCTTCTGGGCCACGAGGCCGCGGGCAAGGTCGAATCCGTCGGCGCCGGAGTCACCGAGGTGGCCGTCGGCGACTTCGTCATCCTCAACTGGCGGGCCGTATGCGGCCAGTGCCGGGCGTGCCTGCGGGGCCGCCCCTGGTATTGCTTCAACACGCACAACGCAAAACAGAAGATGACCCTCGAGGACGGCACTGAACTTTCGCCGGCCCTTGGCATCGGTGCTTTCGCCGACAAGACGCTCGTTGCGGCGGGTCAGTGCACGAAGGTCGACCCGAGCGCGTCGGCCGCCGCGGTCGGACTCCTCGGTTGCGGGATCATGGCCGGCCTCGGGGCGGCCATCAACACCGGCAATGTCCAACGTGGCGACACCGTGGCCGTGATCGGTTGCGGAGGCGTGGGTAGCGCGGCCATCGCGGGGGCCAAGCTGGCCAATGCGGCCAAGATCATTGCCGTCGACGTCGATGCGCGCAAGCTCGCGTGGGCCACCGGGATCGGCGCCACGCATGCGGTCAATGCCAATGACGGCGATGTCGTCGAGGCGATCCAGCAACTCACCGGCGGATTCGGTGCCGACGTGGTGATCGATGCGGTCGGTCGGCCTGAGACCTGGAAGCAGGCGTTCTATGCCCGCGACCTGGCCGGGACCGTCGTCCTCGTCGGCGTGCCCACACCAGACATGACGCTGGAGATGCCGTTCCTCGACTTCTTCTCTCGCGGAGGTTCACTCAAGTCCAGCTGGTACGGCGACTGCCTGCCCAGCCGGGACTTCCCGATGCTCGTCGACCTCTATCAGCAGGGCCGACTCGACCTCGACGCGTTCATCACCGAACGGATCGGCGTCGACGACGTCGAGGCCGCGTTCGACAAGATGCACCGCGGCGAAGTCCTGCGCTCGGTCGTGGAGTTGTGACCGCTCGGATCGAGCACGTCGTCACGTCCGGACAGTTCTGTCTCGACGGCAGTTGCTGGGACGTCGACAACAACGTGTGGCTCGTCGGCGACGACAACGAAGTGCTGGTGATCGATGCGCCGCATGAAGCGGCGCCGATCCTTGCGGCGATCGCTGAGCGCAAGGTCATGGCGATCGTCCTTACCCACGGCCACAACGACCACATCAATGCCGCCATCGAGCTGGCAGAGGCGACCGGTGCGCCGGTCTGGTTCCCTCCCGAAGACCGGATGCTGTGGGACGAGGTCCATACCGGGGCCCCGCACCATGACCTCGTTGCTGGTACTGAGTTCGAGATCGCCGGCACCACTCTTCGTGCGATCCATACGCCGGGACACTCACCGGGCAGCACCTGTCTGTATGCGGCCGACCTCGCAACAGTGTTCAGCGGCGACACGCTCTTCAACGGTGGGCCCGGTGCGACCGGGAGGTCGTATTCGGACTTCCCGACGATCATCGAGTCGATCCGCAGTTCTTTGCTCACCCTGCCGGCCGACACTGTGGTGAAAACCGGCCACGGCGACGAGACGACAATCGGGGCCGAGGCTCCGAACCTTGAAGACTGGATTGCCCGCGGGCGCTGAGCCATCCCCTCGCGGGGCCGGGCACGCATTCGCGCCCGCAGCGGGTCGCCACTCGCTAGCATTTCCGCATGGCAGGAGTGCGCGCGACCGATCAGGATCGCGACAAGGCGGTCGAAGCGATCGAGGAGGCCTACGCCAAGGGCCAGCTCAACGATTCCGAGCGTGAGCTCCGCACCCAGAAGGCTCTCCAGGCGACCACTCTCCCCGAGCTCGCCACTCTCGTCTCGGACGTGCAGCCGACACTCAACCTGCTCGCGCCGAAGGGCAGCCGGACCATCATCCCGGTCGTGTTGTCGCTGGTCGCCGTGTCGGTGGTGGTCGCGGTGATCGGTATCCTCGTGGCGCTCATCGCCGGCAACGCAAGCGAGTCCGATGACGCGTTGCCACCCGACGGGACGGCGTTTCCATCCGTCACCAACACCCGGCCCGCCGTCAAGGAGGTCAAGGGCAGCCTGTTGAGTGAAAGGGGCTTCACCGGCCTCGTCAAGCAGCTCGAGGCGAAGTTCGGTTCGAGCATCGTCGACGACGCGGTGGTCTATCCCGAGTACGCGTCGTTCACCGTGCCGGTCAAGAGCAACAACCGGCACACCCAGAGATGGTCGTACCGCAAGGGCTTCACCGGTACGCCGAGTCAGGGCAACCGTCGGGCCGACGATCCGCTGATCGACCTCGGCCGGGTGGACGTCAAGGCGCTGATGAAGGCCATACGGCAGTCGAAGACCAACCTCGGGGTCCAGGACGTGTCAAGCACGTACCTCATCTTCGACGAGCGCAACGACCAGCCGGCGATGTCGGTCTATGTCTCCAACGATTACCACGACACGGGCTACGTCTCGCTCGCCCTCGACGGCACAGCGCTCTACACCTACAAGTTCCAGTGACCCCCTGCAACTGAGCAACACCAGACCCCCTGCAACTGAGTGCAGGGGGCCCCGAAATCACGACACGTCGGTCAGGAGATGTCCCCGCTCGGCCCGACGGCGACGCTGCTCCTCGGGATCGGGCACGGGTACGGCGGCGATGAGTCGCTTGGTGTATTCGTCGCGCGGACTGCCGAGCACCTGTTCGCGGCCGCCGACCTCGACCAGCTTGCCGTTCTGCATCACCGCGACGCGGTTGGCAAGCGAATCAACGACGGCGAGGTCATGGCTGATGAACAGGCAGGCGAACTGCAGTCGATGCTGCAATTCCTTGAACAGCTCGAGCACCTTGGCCTGAACGGACACGTCGAGCGCCGACGTGGGTTCGTCGGCGATCAACAGGTCCGGGTCGAGCGCGAGCGCACGAGCCAGGCTGACGCGCTGACGCTGGCCGCCGGAGAGCTCGTGCGGGAAGCGTTCGGCGTAGCCGGCCGGCAGCTCGACGCTCTCCAGAAGCGAACGGACCTTGGCGTCGAGCGCCTTGCCGCGAAGCGGTGACTGGACGATCAGGGGCTCGCCGATGCACTGGCCGATCGACATACGCGGATTGAGCGACGAGGCCGGATCCTGGAACACGAAGCCGAAGTGCGCACGCATCGGACGGAGCTCGCGGTCCGAGAGTCCGGAGATCTCCTTGCCGTCCACCCGGATGAGTCCGCTGGTGGGCTGCTGGAGTCCGACCGCCGTGCGCCCGACCGTCGACTTGCCCGAGCCGGACTCGCCCACGAGGCCGAGGACCTCTCCGCGACGGACTTCCAGGCTCACATGGTCGACGGCACGGAACGTCGGCTGGCCGAAGCCTCCGGCGAAGTCGACGACGAGATCCTCGATCGACAGGACGACTTCGTTCTCGTTGACCTGTCCCGGTCCGTTGCCCTGACCGAGGTGGGGCACGGCGGAGAGCAGGCGCTTCGTGTATGGATGCTGGGGCGAATTGAACAGCGCATCGGTTTCGGCTTCTTCGACCACGTTGCCGCGGTACATCACCACAACACGATCGGCCATGTCGGCGACGACTCCCATGTTGTGGGTGATCAGCACGATGGCCGTGCCGAGACGGTCCCGCAACGACAGCAGCAGCTCGAGAATGGCGGCCTGGACCGTCACGTCGAGTGCCGTGGTCGGCTCGTCGGCGATGATGACATCGGGATCACAGGCGATCGCCATGGCGATGACGACGCGCTGCTTCTGTCCACCTGACAACTGGTGTGGGTAGTAGTCGACGCGACGTGCCGGATCGGGCAGGCCGACCAGTTCGAGGAGCTCGACTGCACGGGCGCGTGCTTCCTTCTTGGAGAACTTGCCGTGAGCCTGGAGGCCCTCGCAAATCTGCCATCCCACGGTGTAGACCGGGTTGAGCGCCGTCGACGGCTCCTGGAAGATCATGGCGACCTGGTCGCCGCGGATCGGGCGCAACTCGTTGTTGGACATACCGAGTAACTCGCGGTCGCGCAGCTTGGCCGAACCCTCGACTTTCGCGGTCGAGGGCAACAAGCCGAGCACGGCCCGGGAGCTGACCGACTTGCCCGACCCGGACTCGCCGACGACCGCGACGACCTCGCCGGGAGCGACGTCGAGGCTCACACCGTTGACGGCGTGGACGAGCCCGCCGTCGGTCTGGAACGTCACTGACAGGTCGGACAGCGACAGGGACGCGACCCGCTTGGGTCTATCGACTGCTGATTGAGCCGCAGGGGAACGAGGCGTGTCGGGAACAGCGGTTCCGGGTTTGACCCCATCGCCCCCTGGCGGCGACGTCGCGAGCGGGGTTGAAGCGACCGAAGTCCCCTCTTCAAGCTCTTCTTCGAAACCGGCGATGACCTCTTCCTCGTCCGCCGAGGTCGTGTCGGAGCCACGGGTACGCAGCAACGGATTGAGGATGTCGTTGAGGCTTTCGCCGACGAGGGTCGCGCCGAGAACGATGAGCACGATGGCCACACCGGGGTAGACGCCGGTCCACCAGATGCCCGAGGAAGCATCGGGCATCGCCTTGTTGAGGTCGTAACCCCATTCGGCCGCTGCCGAGGGCTCGATGCCGAAGCCGAGGAAGCCCAGTCCGGCGAGCGTGAGGATCGCTTCGGAGGCGTTCAGCGTGCCGATGACCGGCAGCGACTGCGACACGTTCGAGAAGATGTGTTTGAAGATGATGCGCGGTGTCCGGACGCCGACAACGCGCGCCGAGTCGACATAGGGCTCAACCTTGACTGCGACCGTCGCGTTGCGGATCACGCGGAAGTACTGCGGGATGAACACGACGGTGATCGAGATTGCGGCCGCCATGATGCCTCCGAATGCACCGCTGCTGCCGCCGGACAGGACGACCGCGACGACGATCGCGAGCAGCAGCGACGGGAACGCATACAGCGCGTCCATGATCAGGACGAGAACACGGTCGAGCCACCCGCCGAGATAACCCGAGATCAGGCCGAGTGGGACACCGATCACTCCGGACAGGATGACCGCGAGGAGGATGACCTCGACGGCCGTACGGGTGCCGAAGATGACGCGCGACAACACATCCTGGCCACCGACTGTGGTGCCGAACCAGTGCGCGGCCGACGGGGCCTGCTGAGTGCCGAAGATGACGCCATTGGCGCGATCGTCGTTGAAGCCGTAGGGCGCGATCCAGGGCGCGAAGAGCGCGATGAGGATGAAGGCGCCGATGAGGACGAAGCCCAGGAGCAGCATGAAGCGCTGAAGGCCATGGCTGGTGCGAAGAATGGAAAGCATCAGAACCTCACCCGGGGGTCGACGAAGGCGACAATGACATCGATCAGGAAGCTCGACACGCCGACGATCAGCGCGAGCAGGGTGACGATGCCCTGCACGGCGAGGAAGTCCCTTCGGATCAGGTATTCGCCCAATTGATAGCCCAGCCCCTTCCACTCGAAGGTGGTCTCGGTGAGGATTGCCCCGCCGAGGAGCAGTGCCACCTGCAGGCCCATGACGGTGACGACCGGGACGAGGGCGTTGCGGAAGGCGTGCTTGTTCATGACGCGGCGTTCACTCACGCCACGGGCGCGGGCCGCAGTGACGTAGTCCATCCGCATGGTCTGCAGGAGGTTGACGCGGATCAGGCGCAGGAACACTCCGCCGGTGAGGAGGCCCAGGGCGATCGCCGGGAGCATCGCGTGTTTGAGGACATCGCCGATGTAGCCGGGATCGCCATACAGGATGGCGTCGACGATCATGATGTTCGTCTTGGGGCGGACGTCCTGGAGGGCGAGCTCGGTCATGGTCGATGCGCGACCCGAGGACGGCCAGCCGAACGGAGTGAAAGCGAGCTTGAGGAGCAGTCCGACGAAGAACACGGGGGCCGCGTAGACGAGGATCGCGAACAACCGGAGCATGACGTCGGGGAGACGGTCGCGGTAGCGGGCGGCGAGCCGGCCGAGGGGAACGCCGACCGCGAAGGCGACGATGAGCGACCAGAAGGCGAGCTCGAGGGTCGCGGCGCCGTTCTCGATCAGAATGCCCGACACTGAGCGGTTGTCGGTCAGCGTTTGGCCGAAATCACCATGAAAAAGCCCGGAGATGTATTCCCAGTATTGAGTGAGGATGGGCCGGTCGAGTCCGGCGGCGTGCTTGCGTTCGGCGATCTGTTCGGCGCTGAGGCGGCCGCCCAGGGCTGCGGAGATCGGGTCGCCGATGACGCGCATCAGCAGGAAGACCATCGTGACGAGCACCCACATCATGGGGATGATGAGCGCGAGCCGCACCAGGAGATAGCGGGTGAGAGGGCTCAGGCGCCCGCCGGACCTGGGTGGTGCGTGCGGGGGTTCTGCTGGGGCCAGAATTTCGGCTGTTGCCATCGGGGTCTGCTTCTTTGCTTTAGGCGGTGAAATGGAGAAGCGGGCCCGGCGATTGCCGAGCCCGCCTCCTCAACTGGTGTATGTCCGCTTTTAGCTCTTGGTGAGCGAGGTGAAGCGGAACTTGAAGGACGGATCGAGGGTCTTGTCGAGACCATCGATGTTGTCCCGGCCGACGGCAACCTGCGAGCCGGTCAACAGCGGCAGGAAGGGAACCTGGTCGGCGAGCCGGTCCTGGACTTCCTTCAGCTTCGCAATGCGCGAGGCCTCGTCACCGTCGGTGCGCTGCTCGTCGAGCAACTTCGTCATGGTGGGGTCGGAGTTGTCCTCGTTGTAGTGCGACTTCGTGAAGTTTGCCGGCGTCAGGAACGGCGACAGGTAGTTGTCGGCATCGGGGAAGTCGGGGAACCAGCCGAGCTGGAACACGGGATACGCATCTGCCTTCGACTCTTCCTGGTAGGTAACCCACTCGGTCGACTGGAGGTTGATCTTGAACAAACCAGTCGCTTCGAGCTGACGCTTGACCGCGTTGTATTCCTGGTCGGAACTCGAACCGTAGTGGTCCGGGTTGTACTGCAACGCGACCGTGACCGGAGTCTTGACGCCGGCGTCGGAGAGGAACTTCTCCGCCTTGGCCTTGTCCGACGTCTCGCCGTACGCATCCTTGAATGCTTCGGTCGCGCCGACCTGACCTTCGGGGACCATCGAGTAGGCCGGAGTGAACGTGTCCTTGTAGACCTGCTTTGCCAGCTCGGAACGATCGACTGACGAGGCGATGGCCTTACGGATGGCCAGCTTCTGGTCATTGTCGTCGCCGGGCATCGTCTTCAGGTTGAACACCATGTAACGGAGCTCGCCGCCGGCACCGGTGTGGACCTTCAGGCCCTTCGCCTTCTCGAGGTCGGCGATGTCGGTCGGCGACAGCGAGCGGAATGCGACGTCGATGTCGCCGTTCTTGATGTCGAGCTTCAGGTTCTCGGGCTTGGCGTAGTACTTCATCGTGACGTTCTCGGCCTTCGCCTTGCCGTATGTGCCCTGGTAGTCGGGGTTGGCCTTGAACTCGGCGAGCTGGTTCTTGCTGTACTTGGAGATCGTGTACGGGCCGGAGAAACCATTTGCCTTGACCGCAGCCTCGTCGTCGAGGACCTTGCCGGCCGGGTAGGTGTCTTCATCGACGATCGGACCGGCAGAAGTCACGAGGATCTGCGGGAAGGTCTGGTCGTTGGCGGCCGCGAGGGTGAAGACAACGGTCTTGTCGTCCTTGGCCTCGACCGACTTCATCGCGCCCAGCAAGGAAGCCGGGCCGCTCGGATCGGCGATCTTGACGACGCGGTTGAAGGAGAACGCAACGTCCGACGCTGTGAGCGCGTTGCCGTTGGCGAACTTCAGACCGTCTTTGATGGTGCAGGTGTATTCGGTCGGCTGGGTGAAGTCGCACTTCGATGCCGCATCCGGAGTCAGCGTCGTGCTGCCTTCGGGGAAGTTGAGCAGGTACTGGTAGACCTGCGTCTGGACGTTCAGCGAGCCGTTGTCATATGAGCCGGCCGGATCGATCGAGACCACTTTGTCGGTTGTGCCGACGATAAGTCCCGCTCCCGCGTCCGACGTCTTGCCCGCTCCGCATGCCGTGAGCGTCAGGCCCACGAGAGCGGTGCCGGCGAGAAGTACGGCTCCTCGACGAATCTGTTTCATTGTTCTCCTACTGTTCGTGCCGCGCGTCCGGCCGCAGATGGCGACCGTCTCACGGCGTCCTTGTCCGTATGTTGGACGGAGCCCCTTGGCACGCTACACCCAAAACGCGCCCTGAAAGCGTGGCCAAATATTTCAATTTGACTACCTCCCACTGATCCGTGACGGCGTCCGCGGGTACGCTAGCGAACATGACCCACAACCAACATTTGGCTGAGTTTGACCCGGAAATCGCGGCGGCCGTCGATGCCGAGCTCAACCGTCAGCAGACGACGCTCGAGATGATCGCTTCCGAGAACTTCGCGCCGGTGGCCGCGCTCGAGGCAGCAGGCAGCGTGCTCACCAACAAATACGCCGAGGGCTACCCGGGCAAGCGCTATTACGGCGGATGTGAATTCATCGACGTCGTCGAGACGATCGCCATCGACCGGCTCAAGGCGCTCTTCGACGCAACGTATGTCAACGTCCAGCCGCACTCCGGCGCCACGGCCAACGCTGC
The DNA here is from genome assembly GCA_030856025.1 of Actinomycetota bacterium. Lineage (GTDB taxonomy): Bacteria > Actinomycetota > Actinomycetes > Propionibacteriales > Nocardioidaceae > JACMOZ01. The sequence goes on along the minus strand of JALYQD010000091.1, from coordinate 10,286 downwards.
CGCCATGCACGCGACGATTTCGGTCGGTGACACGATCCTGGGTCTGGATCTTGCCAACGGCGGTCACCTCACCCACGGCATGAAGCTCAACTTCTCCGGCAAGCTCTACAACGTCGTGCCCTATCACGTGGTCCCCGAGACCGGCATCGTCGACATGGACGAAGTCCGCCGTCTCGCCCACGAGCACAAGCCCAAGCTCATCATCGCCGGTTGGTCGGCATACCCCCGCCAGCTCGACTTCGCACTGTTCCGCGAGATCGCCGACGAGGTCGGCGCCAAGCTGATGGTCGACATGGCCCATTTCGCCGGACTCGTCGCCGCCGGACTGCATCCCAGCCCGTTGCCGCACGCTCACGTCGTCACGACCACGACCCACAAGACACTCGGCGGCCCCCGCGGCGGCGCGATCCTCACCAACGACGAAGAGGTCGCCAAGAAGATTCGCTCGGCCGTGTTCCCCGGCCAGCAGGGCGGACCGCTCGAACACATCATCGCGGCGAAGGCGGTGGCGTTCAAGATGGCGGCCGAGCCGGCCTTCAAGGAACGCCAGCAGCGCACCCTCGACGGCGCGCGCATCCTGGCCGAACGCCTTGTCCAGGAAGACATGACCAAGGTCGGCGTCAATGTCCTCACCGGCGGCACCGACGTGCACCTGGTCCTCGTCGACCTGCGCGAGTCCGAGCTCAATGGACAGCAGGCCGAGGACCGACTCCACGAAGTCGGCATCACGGTCAACCGCAACGCGGTCCCCAACGACCCGCGGCCGCCCATGGTCACCTCGGGCCTGCGCATCGGCACGCCCGCTCTGGCCACCCGCGGGTTCGGCGATGAGGAGTTCGCCGAGGTCGCCGAGATCATTGCGGCGGCTCTTCAGCCCGGTGACATCGATGCGGACGGTCTGCGCAAGCGCGTGACGGCACTGGCTGAGCGATTCCCGCTCTACCCGGAAATCAAGCCCTTCACGGCGTGAGTCGGAGCTCGACCGTACGCCTCTGGTTCCGTCCCGGTCTCCTGGGTCTGCACGCCTTCGCAATCGCCGCGATCGCTTTCTGCGTCTTCATGGGGCTGTGGCAGATGGGTGTCTACGATTCCCGGCAGGAGCACGAACGGGCGGACAAGCAGAAGGTCCCCGTCGTTGCCTTCAAGGGTTTGTGGGGTCCCGACGAGCCGTTCGAGTCGCGCCTCAATCACCGTCCGGTCACGGTGTCGGGCCAGTTCGCCCCGACCGCGGACCAGTTCTGGGTCTCGGGCAAGAAGCAGACCGGCAAGACCGGCTACTGGCTGGTGGCACCTTTTGTCGTCGACGGCGGCAAACAGGCCCTGCTCGTCGTACGGGCCTGGTCCCCCGAGGCCGGCACGTTGCCCGAAGCGCCGGCGTCCGTCACCGACATCAGTGCCGTGCTCGAGCCGGGCGAGGGCGCCGGGTCACCGCTCGACGACAATCGCGTCACCGGGGCGCTCCGCATACCCGCACTCATCAACGTTTTGCCCTACGACCTCTATTCGGGGTTCGCGATCAGCACCACTCCCGCGACGGCGGACGGCCTGGCCCTGGCGACGCCACCGCTGCCCGACGCCTCGTGGACCAGCGGGCTGAGCAATCTCATGTATGCGCTCCAGTGGTGGGTGTTCGGGCTGTTCGCCCTGTACATGTGGTGGCGTATGACAACCGAAAGCGTGGCGACTGCACGCCGGAAGGTAGCCTGAGGACGTGAAATCAGTTCTCTTGCGTTATCGCGTCATGGCCAATGTCGTCGGCATTCTTCTCATCCCGCTCGTGCTCGGATTCCTTGGCAAGCTGGTGACGGACGAGGGCACCCTCATCCATGACATCGGCGAGAAGACCGAGATCCTCGGCGTGCTTCACGGCTGGCTCTACATGATCTTCCTGGTCATGGCGGCGTTGCTGGCCCGGGCCGCCAAGTGGACGATCCCGTTCACCATCGTCACGCTTCTTGCCGGCACGATCCCGTTCGTGAGCTTCTGGGCCGAACACCGGGCCACCAAAGCCGTCAAGGCCGCCCATCCCGATCTGATCAACGCCTGACCCGGCTTACGCCCAACTGTCAGCGATGTCCTGGCACAGGACACCGGGTTAACCTCATCTCCGCGTGGCAAATTTGCCCGGTGGAGTCGGGGGAAACCCAGTGACCGTGGTAAACCCGTGACGGTCAGCGGCCCTGGAAGGTTGCCTTGCCGGGACCGTCGTCGAGGAATGACTTCATACCGCTGTGGAGGTCCTCGGTCTCGAACAATGCGGCCGCGATCGCTGTCGTATGGTCGAGCGCCTCGGCAACTCCGCCGGCTTCGTAGTGGCGGAGGATGTCCTTGGCCGCGCCGAAGGCCTTGGTCGGGCCGACCGCGAGCCTGGCCGTGAATGCCAGGACGTCGGCATCGAAGTCATCGGCTGACAGGATGCGGTTGACGACGTTCCATCGTTCCATCGTCTCGGCGTCATAGGTCTCGCCGGTGAACACGAATTCCTTGGCGCGACCGACTCCGGCGCGAGCCGCGAGCCGTTGGGTGCCGCCCATCGTCGGGGTGAGCCCGATGACGCGCTCGACGAGGCCGAATTTCGCCTTGGGGGTGGCGAGGATGATGTCGCAGGCGACGGCCACCTCGAACGCCCAGGTCAGTGTCAGCGCGTGGGCGGCGAAAACCGTCGGGTAGTTGAGGGCGGCCACCCGGTTGGGGAGCTCGAGCATCCGGTCGTAGAGGACCTTGGTGGATTCCTGGCTCTTCTGCGCGGCGAACAACGACACGTCGACGCCGCCGGAGACGAGCTTGCCCTCGGCGCGGATGATCAGCGCCCGTGGCGGCCGGGCATCGAGCTCGTCGAGGGCGACGTCGAAGTCGTCGTGCAGCGTGTCCGAGTAGAGATTGACCGGCGGTGCGCTGAACGTCAGCACCGCGATGTCGTCGCCGGTGCGTTGGACCGCGACCGGCATCAGCGAATGCCGAAGGGGTCAATCTTGCCGGGAGTCTCGCGGAGTTCGTCGGGATCCTCGGCTTCGGCAACGGCCTCGGCGATGGCCGGATCCTCGCGGGTCGGCTCCTCTTCGGCGGCTGCAGGCTCTTCCGCGACAGGTTCCGGTTCGGGCACGACATCGAGGCCGGGCTCCACCGGATCGGCGAACTCGTCGAGGTTTTCGACCGGGCGCTGTTCGACGATGTCTTCGGCCGTCACGACCTTCGCGCTGGGGACCGGGGGCGTCGGTACGGACGCGGTGGACGGTTGCTCGGCTGCTGGGGGCTCATACGAGCCGCCCTTGTCCTCGAGCGCGTTTTTGATCGCGACACCGATGCCGGCGATGACGGCGAGGAAGATCAGTTTGCGCAGCGGGCGCCTTCTCTTCTTGGACAGAGCCTTATCTGACGTGGACATGATCCAAACCTACCGTCAATTTGTCCGGGCGCCCGATGCGGTCCGCGATGAAGGAGGCTTTGTCCGCCGTGGAAGAATGGGACGACCCCATCGAGAGGAACTGAACGTGGCTGAACAGCTGATTGCAACCCTGAAGACCAACAAGGGTGACATCGCCATCGAGCTTTTTCCCAACCAGGCCCCCAAGACGGTCGACAACTTCGTCGGCCTGGCCGAAGGCAGCAAAGAATGGAAGGACCCGCAGACCGGGCAGCCCTCCACCGAGCGCTTTTATGACGGGCTCGGCTTCCACCGGGTCATCTCCAACTTCATGCTGCAGGGCGGTTGCCCGTTGGGCACCGGCACCGGCGGACCCGGATTTACGTTCGGGGACGAGTTCCACCCCGACCTGCAGTTCGATCGCCCCTACCTGTTGGCCATGGCCAACGCCGGGCCGGGCACCAACGGTTCGCAATTCTTCATCACGTTGATCCCGACAGACTGGCTCAACCGCAAGCACACGATCTTCGGCGAAGTCGTCGACGCAGACAGCCGCAAGATCGTGGACGAGATCGGCGCCGCGCCGACCGATGGCCGGGACAACCCGATCGATCCGGTCGTCATCGACAGCGTGCAGATCGAACGCCGGTAACAACCGAACCATGACCGAGCCCGTCTCGACCGACAACCGGTGCTATCGCCATCCCGAGCGGGAGGCATACATCTCGTGCCAGCGGTGCGGGCGCAAAATCTGTCCAGACTGCATGCGTGATGCCTCGGTCGGTTTTCATTGCCCGGAGTGTGTCGCGGAGGGCGCCAAATCGGTGCGCGCTCCGCGGACGCTCGCCGGTGGGGCGGTCTCGGCCCGCCAGGGCATCGTCAGCATGGTGCTGATCGGCATCAACGTGGCCGTGTTCGTGCTGATGCTCGCCACCGGCGACAGGACGTCGCCGCTGTTCGAGCAGGGGGCGATGTTTGCCCTCTCGCTTCGTGCTCAGGGCGGCGAGCTGCTGACCGGTGTCGCCGACGGCGGCTACTGGCGGCTGCTCACCTCGGCGTTCCTCCACCAGGGCACGCTGCACGTCCTGTTCAACATGTACGCGCTCTACCTCTTCGGGCCCCTGGTCGAGCAGGCACTGGGCGTCCGGCGATTCATCGCCAGCTACTTCTCGATGGCCATCTTCGCCTCGGTGTTCGTCTACTGGCTTTCGGGGCCCGCCACAGTCACGGTCGGCGCTTCGGGCGCGATCTTCGGGCTGTTCGCGATGGCCCTCGTCCTGCTCATACGGGCCAAGCAGGATGTGTCGTTCCTGCTGGTCATGCTGGCCATCAACGCCGTCATCAGCCTTCAGGGCAACATCAGCTGGCAGGGCCACCTCGGCGGTTTCGTCGCCGGCGTCATCCTGGGGCTGACCTTCGCGTACGCGCCGCGCGAGCGACGTACGCAGATCCAGTTGCTGGTGTTTGCGGCGATGTGGGTCGGCATCATCGCCGCGCTGGTCATCCGCACCGGCCAACTCGTCGCCTGACGGAACCTCGAACCGGATGAGTTACACCGGTGTAGTTATGCACAGGGTTTATCCACAGTGTGGATAATCACACCCGTGTAACTCGGGCGGCTATTCCCACTTCATCGCAAAGCCGAAAGCGGCAACGATGAAGCCCATGCCGATGACGAGGTTCCAGCTGCCGAGGTCGGTGATCAGCGGGACCTCGGTGCCGGGCTTGTTGGTCACGTAGAACACCACGATCCACAACAGGCCGATCAAGGCCGACGTCACCATCGCAGGACCAGCCCAGCGGTTGCCGACCGTTTTGGCCTTGGGACCCCTCGGAAGCTTGGGGGTGTTGTTCTTCGCCATGGTGAATCCCCTTGTGTAATTGCAGACTGTCAGTGCAGCGTGATGCGATATCGATTGTTGCTCTGGGCTAGCGTAGTCGCCGACAGGTGAATCTAAGGAGTTCGGTATGAAGTTGGGCCGGCGCGGAGCGCATGCTCGAGACCACTGGCCGCTCGCCGTGGTCGGAATCTTCGTGCTGTCGGGATTCGTGTTCGTCGCAAGCTCGGTGAGTGCCGGCGGTTCGGACCTGCGTCCGGCCGGCGACGACGTGGGTTCCCTGCTGAAAGAACGCTCCGACCGGGTCGATGACCGCCGGCTCGACGCCCGCAACCTTCGCTCTGAGATCGACCGACTCGCCAAGGCCGTCGACGACAAGGACCTCAAGAAGCAGCTCGACCGTGCCGACAGGCTCCGCGATGTCACCGGACTGTCCAAGGTGGTCGGCCCGGGCATGAGGGTGACCTTGACCGATGCGCCGCGGACCGTCGAGGTGCCCGGACTCGATCCCAACGTCCTCATCGTCCACCAGCAGGACATTCAGGCCTTCGTCAACGCATTGTGGTCTGGTGGCGCCCAGGCAATTACCCTCCAGGGCGAACGCCTCATCTCCACCACCGGCATCAAGTGCGTCGGCAGTACCGTCGTCCTCCAAGGCGTCCCCTATTCGCCGCCATACGTCATCGAGGCGATCAGCGATCCGGCCGCTCTCGACTACGCGCTCTCGACCTCGCCGGAGGTCAAGACCTATGGCAAGTACTCCGACACGTATGGCCTCGGCCTCAAGGTCGAGCCCGTGGACCAGCTGACCGCCAAACCCTATGCGGGCACGGTCGGCCTCAAGTACGCCACCACCACCAACTAGCGGGGCGGCCTGCCGGAGCTACTCCGGCCCGAGCCCGTCGATCCCGGCGGCCGCCGCGCCGTCCGCGTCGGTACTTGGCTCCTCCGCTTTGCCGGAGACGGTCAGCTCGATCGACGTGCCCGGCGGAACCTTCTCGCCCTGGGCAACCGACTGGGCGGTCACGGAGTCCTTGGGCTCCGGCGAGGCAGGATCCTGCTTTGTCGTGTATTTCAGCTTGAGGTCGTCGAGCGTCTGCTGGGCATCCTCGATGTCCATGCCCACGAGGTTGGGAACGGTGACCTGACCCCTGGAGACCTTGACCGTCACATTGGATCCGACATCGACCGAGGTGCCGGCCGGAGGGTCGCTGTTGATGACCTGACCGGCGGCGAGATCGCTGTCCTGGTCTTCCTTCTTGACCTTCAGCTTGAACTGATCGCCCTCCAGAAGGGTCTTCGCCTGATTGAAGGTGAAGCCGTCAAGATTCGGAATCGTCACCTTGCCCGGACCCGAGCTCACCGTGAGCGTGACCGTGGTGCCCTTCTCGGCGGAGGTGTCGGCCTCAGGATCCTGCGAGATGACATCGTCCTTGGGCACGTCCTGGCTGGTCTCCATGACGGGATCGGCCACGACGAAGCCCCTGTCCTCGAGCGCGCGCTTGGCGACGTCGAACGTCTTGTCGGTGACGCTGGGCACGTTGACCATGACCGGAGCTGGATCCTTCGCCATCTGCATGATTCCCCAGGTCACACCCGCCAGCAGGAGCACGACCACGGCCCCGATCAGCCACCACTTACGATTGCTGGCCTTGGTGTCCTCGTCGACGTGTTCGCCGCCGCTTCCGGACGTGTTGGCCGGGGCGGGCAGGACCGGCGCGACCATGGTGCCGGTCGTGGCGGGAATCGCCTGCGTCGACGCGGACGGAGCCTCGATCTGGTGACCGGCGATGAGGCGATCGATGTCCTTGCGCATGTCGGCGGCGCTTTGGTAGCGGTCGTCTGTGCGCTTGGCGAGCGACTTGGCGACGATGGCGTCGACACTGGAACTCACATCGGGATTGAGCGACGACGGAGGACGCGCTTCTTCGCGGACGTGCTGGTATGCCACCGACACCGGGCTGTCGCCGACGAACGGCGGCCGGCCGGTGAGGAGCTCATACAACAGGCAACCGGTCGAATAGATGTCGCTTCGGGCGTCAACGGTCTCGCCGCGTGCCTGCTCGGGTGACAGGTATTGCGCAGTGCCGATGACGGCGGCCGTCTGGGTCATGGCCGAGGAGGCGTCGGCGATTGCCCGCGCGATGCCGAAGTCCATGACCTTGACCTGGCCCGATGGCGTCAGCATGATGTTGGCCGGTTTGATGTCGCGGTGCACGATGCCGGACCGGTGCGAATAGTCCAGGGCGCTCAGCACGTCGGCGGTGATGTCGAGGGCGCGTTCGGGGAGGAGCTTGCGGCCGTCGCGCATCACGTCACGAAGCGTCTGTCCTTCGACGTATTCCATGACGATGTAAGGAGCGACGTGGCCGTCCTTGTCGAGGGATTCGCCCGTGTCATAGACCGCGACGACGGCGGGGTGGTTGAGCGAGGCTGCGGACTGTGCCTCACGGCGGAAGCGTTCCTGGAAAGTCGGATCGCTGGCGAGGTCGGATCGCAGTTGCTTGACCGCCACCGTGCGTCCGAGACGAAGATCGCGGCCGACACGCACATCGGCCATGCCACCGCGTCCGAGAAGACCACCGAGCTCGTAGCGGTCACCCAGGCGAATGGGCTCGTCGGGTGTTTCGGTCATGATGCCAGTCTCCCAATTTCATTGTTTTCCACGGTGTCCAGTTTCTGTACAGGGATCATTTGCTGATAATCGCTTCCATCACGGCGCGGGCTATCGGTCCGGCGAGTCGTCCACCGGCGATCTCGCTTCGTCCGGTGTCGCTGGACTCGACGACGACGGCCACGGCGACCTTGGGGTTGTTGGCGGGTGCGAACGACACGAACCATGCGTATGGCGGCCGTTCGGGAGTGGACTGTGCGGTGCCGGTCTTGCCACCGACGTCGACGCCGGCGATGCGTGCCGAAGTGGCGGTGCCGCGCTCGACGGTGGTCACCATCATTCGGTTGAGCTTCTTCGCGTTGCCGGAGCTCATCGCCTGACTGAGCTTGGACGGATTGGCCTGTTCGAGCACCTTGAGGTTGGGTGAGCGCACGGTCTTGACGACGTAGGGCTTCATGACGGCACCGTCGTTGGCGACCCCGCCGGCGACCATTGCCATCTGCAGCGGTGTCGTGGCGACCTCATACTGTCCGATGCCGGTCTGGGCGAGCTGCGGTGCCTCGAGCTTGTTGTCGCCGACCGTGAATCGGCTCGGGTTCATGGCCAGTCCGGTGAGCGGATCGCTGCCGAAGCCGAACTTCGTGGCCTGTTCGCCCAGCTTTTCCTGACCCACGCGGCCGGCGATCGAACCGAAGCTGACGTTGCACGACACGTTGAGCGCCCGCTCGAAGGTGATCGAGTTGCCGCCGCAGTTGCTGCCGCCCTCGTTGCCGAGGGTGTAGTCGATGCCGGGGAAGGTCAGCTTGGTGCCGCCCTTGACCTTGGAGTCCGGGTCGATGTCGAGGTTTTCGAGCGCGGCGGCCGCGGTGACCAGCTTGAAGGTCGAACCCGGGGGCAGGACCTGCTGGGTCGAGCGGTTGAGTATCGGCTGGTTCTTGTCGGTCGTGAGGTCGTTCCACGATTGCTGTACGGCGCTGAAGTCGTGGCTGGCCAGCCGGTTGGGGTTGTAGCTGGGCTGGTTGGCCATGGCAAGGATCGCGCCGGTCCTGGGATCGAGCGCGACGACCGAGCCCTTGGCATCCTTGCCCAGGGACTCGAGACCGCTGGCCGCAGTCTTCTGCGCGAGGGCGTCGATGGTGAGCTCGACGCTGCCGCCCTTGGGCTTCTTGTTGGAGAGCAGGTCGACGACACGGTTGACGAACAGCCGGTTGTCGCTGCCGGACAAGACACTGTTCTGCGAGTTCTCAAGGCCGCCGCGACCGAAGACATAGGAGTAGTAGCCCGTGATCGGGGCATACAGTGCGGCGTCGTTGTAGCGGCGCTGGAACTTGTAGGTGTCCTTGCTGGGAACGCTCTCGGCGATCGGATCGCCGCCCACCAGGATCGCTCCGCGTTCGCGCGAGAACTCTTCGTTGATGACGCGTTTGTTGCCGTTCTTGGCGTTGAGGCTGTCGGCATTGACGAACTGCACGACGTTGATGTTGACCAGCAATGCCATGAACAGGACGAGGCAACCGATGGCCATGACGCGGATGGGTCGATTCATATGGCCTTCACCACCTGGGTCTCCTCATCGCGGTCGAACGTGGAGATCTCGGGGGCGGGTCTTCGGGTCTGGTCGCTGATGCGCAGCAACAGGCCGATGATCGCCCAGTTCATCAGGATCGAGGAACCGCCATAGGAGAGGAATGGTGTCGTGAGGCCGGTCAGCGGGATGAGGCGGGTCACGCCGCCGACGACGACGAAGACCTGGAGAGCCAGCGAGATGGCGAGACCGGCGGCGAGGAGCTTGCCGAAGGCGTCGCGGCACACGAGCGCGATGCGGAGTCCGCGCTCGACGATCAGTCCATAGATGACCAGGACCGCCATGAGTCCGGCGAGGCCGATCTCTTCGCCGAGTGAGTCGGCGATGAAGTCCGAATACGCGTACGGCGTCAGGTCGGGGCTGCCCAGTCCGAGGCCGCGACCGAGGACGCCGCCGTGTGCGAGGCCGTAGAGGCCACTGATGAGCTGGCCGTTCTGGTCAGGATTGCCGAAGGGATCGAGCCAGGCGTCGACGCGGATCTTGACGTGGCTGAAGGCCAGGTAGCCGAAGTAGGCACCGGCAAGGAACATCCCACCGCCGACCAGCAGCCAGCCGGGGCGTTCGGTGGCGATGTAGAGGAGGACGACGAACAGGCCGAAGAACAGCAACGACGAACCGAGGTCGCGCTGGAAAACGAGGATGCCGATGCTCACGAGCCAGCCGACGAGAATCGGGCCGAGGTCGCGGCCGCGGGGCAGGTCGATACCGGCGAACCGGCGACCGGCCAAGGCGAGCGCATCGCGCTTCACCACCAGGTATCCCGCGAAGAAGATTGCGAGGCAGATCTTGGCGGCTTCACCGGGCTGGAATCCCACGGGGCCGACGCGGATCCAGATGCGCGCACCGTTGACCGTACGGCCGATCCCCGGCAACAACGGCAGGATC
>JALYQD010000075.1 GCA_030856025.1 Actinomycetota bacterium | reverse complement strand
ACGGGTATGGTTGCGAGGCAATACTACCTGACCCACGACGGCCTAGGGTGGCCGTCATGGACTCAGTTCTGACCACGGTCGCCCTGCCCATCGCGCTCGGGATCATCATGTTCGGGCTCGGACTCTCACTGACGGCGGACGACTTCCGCCGGGTCGGCAAGCAGCCGAAAGCCGTCGCCATCGCGCTTGTTTGTCAGCTCTTGGTGCTGCCGGCGGTGTGTTTCGCCCTCGTGCTGCTGTTCGATCTGCCTCCGCTGCTCGGGATCGGCATGATGATCCTGGCCGCCTCTCCGGGTGGGACGAGCGCCAACCTGTTCAGCCATTTGTTCCGCGGAGACGTGGCGCTCAATGTGACCCTGACGGCCATCAACTCGCTCATCGCGATCGTGACACTTCCGCTCATCGCCAACCTCGCGATCGCCTATTTCGACCAGGACGAGGACGTCGCGCTGCCGTTCGGCAAGGTCCTCGAAGTCTTCGCGATCGTCCTCGTGCCGGTGGCGATCGGCATGCTCGTCCGCGCGAAGAGGCCGGCATTCGCCGACCGCATGGAGAAGCCGGTCCGCATCGGTTCGGCGGCCATTCTGGCCATACTCGTCCTCGGCATCCTTCTCGATCAGCGCGAAAACGTCGCCGACTACTTCGCCCAGGTCGGGGCCGTCGCCGGCCTGTTCTGCGCCGCGAGCCTGGTGATCGGCTACGCCGTCCCGAAGGCGCTCGGTGTGACCGAAGGACAGGCGATCGCCTCCTCGATGGAGATCGGCGTCCACAACGCGACACTGGCCATCTACGTCGCGGTCGAAGGGCTCAGGAACACCGAGATCTCGATTCCTGCCGCGGTCTATTCGCTGTTCATGTTCGTGTTCGCAGCCTTGTGGGGGGCCGCCATCTCGCGCCGCATACGACTATCCTCGGCGGCATGACCCGGATCTATTTCGACGAGCCCGACGACTCGATCGAGCTCGCCAAAGCGCTCGAGTCCGAAGGCTTCACGATCGAGACCGTGCGGGAGGCCTTTGCCGGCGAGGACGACTCCGACGACCATGCATGGGTGCTCGAGGTCGCGCAGTCCGACGACCGGATCACCGAGATGGTCGACGTCTACGGCGGTTGGCTGCCCGGCGACGAGCGCTTGCCGGCCGAGCCGCTGCCGCTCCCCGACGAGCCCAAACGGCTCAAGGACCAGGCTCACCCCCCACAAGGGCCTAAGCGCCGAGCGCGTCCTTGAGGAAGCCGACCTGCAGGAGCTTGAGGTTCTCGGCGACGACTTCTTGCGGCGTCATATGCGTGACTCCCGACAACGGCAAAACCATGTGCGGTCGCCCGGCCGCCAGCAGCGCCGAGGACAACCGCAACGTATGTGCGGCGACCACATTGTCATCGGCGAGGCCGTGAATGATCATGAGCGGTCGTTCGAGTTTCGGCGCGAGCGGGATGAGCGAATTGCGGTCGTAGACCTCGGGCTGCGTGTTGGGGTCGCCGAGATAGCGCTCGGTGTAGCACGTGTCGTAGAGGCGCCACTCGGTCACGGGCGCACCCGCGACCGCCGCGTGGAAGACGTCCGGACGCTGCAGAACAGCCAGGGCCGACAGGTAGCCGCCGTATGACCAGCCGGTCATGCCGACCCGGGACGTGTCCACGTCGTCGGGATAGGCCGCCGCCACTGCGTCGAGCGCGACGACCTGGTCCTCCAGCGTGACCGAGGCGAATTCGTCGCGAATCGCCCGCTCCCAGTCGGTGCCGCGCCCCGGGGTGCCGCGACCGTCGGCGACGACGACGCAAAAGCCCTGATCGGCCAGCCACTGGGGTTCCAGGAATGACCGGGCCGAGGCCAGGACGCGTTGGGCGTGCGGGCCGCCGTACGGGTCCATGAGGACCGGGAGCTTGTGTGATCCGGGCACGTGCCCCTGCGGGAACACGACTGCTGTGCGGAGGGCGTCCTGGCCGGCGTGCAGGAACGAAACCTTGGGCTCGAACGGCGCCGGCTCGCTGGCGACGGTCAGCGCACCGACCGAGTGATCCTCCCGGTGGACGGCGATCGACGTCTTGGTCGAGTCGAGTCCGGAACGACTGATGACGACCGTTGACCCACCGGTCACCGCGTTGTGGACGGCCGCGCCTTCGGTCATGGCGTCCGCTTCGCCGTCGAAACCGAAGCGGACGACCTGCACTTCGGTCGGCTCCGCCGATGCTGTGGCGATCACGCAATCGTCGAGGACGCTCACGATGCCGCGGATCTGCCACGATGCATCGCTGAACGGTTCGCCGTCGGCGAGCAGCCGGCGCGAACCGCCGTTGTCCTCGACGCTGACGAGTCGTCCGTCCGGGGCGAATTGCGGGGACGACGAGAGTTCGACCCACGCGTCGTCGTGGAGCTCGCGCAGTATGCGCGTCTTGCCGTCGGCGACGTCGACGCCGAGGATCTGCGAGTCCTTCTGGTCACGGCTCAGCACCTGGATGACCGGACCGCCGTGCTTGGTCCACGACACCCGGCCGAGGTATTCGAACCGTTCCCGGTCCCACACGATCTCGGTCTTCGAGCCGTCGAGGGTGATGTGCCACAACGTCACGAGAGCGTTGGGTGTGCCGGCGGCGGGATAGCGCTGGGCGACCGGCTCACGGTCGGGGTTCTCCGGGTCGGCGATGTGCCACGTCTGCACAGGCGAGTCGTCGAAGCGTTCGACCAGCAGCGACTGGCCGTCGGGAGCCCACCAGAAACCGCGGTAGCGGTCCATCTCCTCGGCTGCGATGAATTCGGCCTGCCCCCATACCTCGCCGGCTTCGGGGGAGACGAGCGCGCGCTCGTCCTTGCGGGTCACACCGATTACGCTAAGCGCGCGGCCGGAGGCATACGCGATGGTGCGCCCGGTGGGATCGACTCGCGGGTCGATGACGGCGCCGACACTGGGCAACGCGGTGACGGCATGGCCGGTGAGGTGCACCGACCACAACTGTCCCGACAGCGCGAACGTCGCCCAGCGGCCGTCGCGGTCAGGAGCGAACCCGACTAGCCCGCCGGCCGATTCGCGGCTCCGCTCGCGGCGAGAACGTTCTTCGGCGGACAGCTGTTCGCCGTCCTCGCCGAGCAGGGCTCCGGGATCGACGACGACCGATTCGGCGCCGGTCGCGACATCGTACTCCCACAACTGGCCGGCTCGGGTGACGCCGTCGGGCGTACGGATGAAGTAGACCTTGCTGCCCAGCGGATTGACCCAGATGCTGCGCGGAATGCCCAGGGTGAAGCGGAGCGTGCGGGCGGCCAATCGGGGGTAGGAAACGGTCATGAACCGATCCAATCACGTTGCCGGCGGGCTCACATACCCCGTACGTCCAGTCCGAGGGCCGTGGCCAGGACGATTGCCTGATCGATGGTGATGATCGCGTTCTTGAGCTCGGTCGTCGCCGGGTCGACGCTGATCAGGTTGCTGCCGCGCAGATCGCAGCCCGACAGGTTCGCGTGGTGGAACCAGGTGCCGGTCAGCTCGGCGTTGATGAGCTTGCCGCCGGTGAAGTCGGTGCAGACGAGGTCCACTTCGCGCATGTTGGTGCCGTCGAAGGAGGCGTTGCCCAGGTGGGCTCCGGGCAGGCCCACGAAGGACCAGTTGCCGCCGATCGCCTTCATCATGCTGAAGTTGCAGCGGTCGAACGTGCTGCCGACCATCTTGCACCGCTCGAAGGTGGCGTCGAAGAACGAGCAGGCGGTGCAGTTGAGGAAGGCGGCGTCGGTGTGGGTCGAGACGTTGAATCGCCCGCCCCGAAACGTGCATTCGTCGAAGACTGAGCCGTTGTTGGTCACTTCGGTCATGTCCAGGTCGACGAACGCCACGCGGGTATGGGCCTTGCCCGAGATGTCCTCGCCGTACCAGTCGGCGGAGTGCATCGACGTCTCCGTCGGTGGTGCGAGATGACCGTGACGTCGCTCTGCCATGGGTTCATTGAACCAGCCGATCCCGACAACAGGCGCCTATGCTTGTGGCCTCACGCTTGGAGCCAGAAGATGAAGCGTTTCGCTGTTGCCTTCGCCTGTTGTCTGATTCTGGCCGCATGCGGCGACAACGGCGCACCGTCAAGCCGCGCAACGGCGAAATCGTCGCCCTTCAGCGGAAAAGTCGACATCGGGGACCGCTCGCTTTACCTGAAGTGTGACGGGTCTGGCAGCCCGACGGTCATCTTCGAGGCCGGGTTGACCGGAGACCATCGCACCTGGGACCAGGTCTTGCCGCGGACCGGCGCGAAATCGCGTGCCTGCGCGTACGACAGGGCCAACATCGACCCCAGCGATCCGGCGCCCACGCCGCGCACTGTCACCGACATGGTCGCCGACCTTCACAAGCTTCTCCGTGCCTCCGGTGAGAAGCCTCCCTATGTGCTGGCCGGCTTCTCCTTCGGCGGCTTGGCAGCTCAGTTGTACGCCAGCACCTACCCGGACGAGGTTGTCGGCATGGTGCTGGTCGAGAGCAATCATCCCGACGAAGTCGAGCAATTCGAGGCCGAACTGACCCCGGCGCAGATCGCCGAGGATCGCAAGTCTGTCAGCGAAAACACCGAAGGCATCGACGTCTTCGCAAGCTTCAAGGAAATGCAGGCGCCATCACGGCTCCCCGACCTGCCCCTTGTCGTCGTCACCGCGGGTGTCCCCGAGGAGTGGCCGCCCGGCTGGGACGCCAAAGTGTTCAACCGTTTGCGCGCCGAACAACAGGCCGACCTGGTGCGCCTGGTGCCCGGCGGCGACCAGGTCATCGCAGACAAGAGTGCACACAATGTTCCGCTGGAACAGCCGGACGTGGTGGTCAAAGCGGTGCAGTCGGTTCTGTCGAAGGCAAAGTAGGCATGCTTGGCCGGTGCGGGGCACCGCCCCGTAGCCTTGCCGTATGACTCAGAACGATCGCCGGATGTTGCTCGTGCACGCCCATCCCGATGACGAGACGATCAACAACGGCGCGACGATGGCCAAATATGTCGAAGACGGCGCCCAGGTCACCCTGATCACCTGTACGGCCGGCGAAGAGGGCGAAGTCCTCGTCCCCGCGCTGGCCCACCTGGCATCCAGTGACCAGGACGGTCTCGGCGATCGCCGCGTCGGTGAGCTGGCCGAGGCGATGAAGATCCTCGGCGTCACCGACCATCGATTCCTCGGCGGCTACGGCCACTTCCGCGACTCAGGCATGAAATGGGGCGAGGACGGCCACGCGACCGCGGCCGATGACACCGGCCCCGACACGTTCTGGCGCGCCGACCTGATCGATGCGGCCAACCTGCTCGTCGAGGTCATCCGCACCGAGCGGCCCCAGGTTGTCGTCACGTATGACGAGTTCGGCGGCTACGGCCATCCCGACCACGTGCAGGCCCATCGCGTCACGACCTACGCGGTCGCCCTCGCCGCGGCACCCTCATACCGGCGCGACCTCGGCGCCGCCTGGGACACGCCGAAGGTCTACTGGAGCGCGATGTCGGCTTCGCGGATGGGCGACGGCATCCGCCAGCTGCGAGAGTCCGGCGACCTGACGTCGTTCGAAGGCATGGATCCGGACAACCTGCCACCGTTCGCCGTGGCCGATGCCGATCTCACCTCGGCGATCGATGGTGACGCCTACGTCGACCGCAAGATGGATGCGCTGCGCGCCCACGCGACCCAGATCGAGGTCGACGGACCGTTCTTCGCGCTGTCCAACAACGTCGGCAACAAGGTATGGGCAACCGAGTTCTACCGGCTCGTCAAGGGCACCGTCGGCCCGATCGGTGACTCCGGCTTCGAAGAAGATCTCTTCGCCGGCCTGTGAGGCTCAGACAGGCGGCGCTCGGCTTCCTGGGGCTGTATGTCTGTTTCGCCGCGACGATCGCGCACCGGCATACGACCGCGATCGCCGGACTTCACCTGCCCTGGGGGTTGCTCCTCGGCCTGACCGGTGCCTACTCGATCGCCCGCCTGGTCGATCCATGGGCGCGGCTCGGGGCGGCGTTCTTCGGCCTCGGATGGGGTGTGGGCCTGACGGTGCCGATGTTTGCCCCGGGCGGCAGTTATCTCGTCGCGCAGGACTGGATCGGCCTTTGTTTCCTGTTCGGAAGCCTTGCCGCAATTGCCCTCGCGGTTTGGCGAGGCTCCGCAACAACATAGGCTCTCCCAGTGACTCCTACCGTTGACCAGTCCGCGTTCCGCGACGCCCTTGGCCGTTTTGCCAGCGGTGTCACGGTCGTCACGACGGTCCTCGACGGCATCGATCACGCCATGACGGCCAGCGCATTCACGTCGGTCTCACTCGATCCGCCGCTCGTGCTGATCTGCTCGCACAAGACGAGTCGCTTCCACGAAGCCGTGCTCCAGAGCGGATTCTGGGGGGTCTCTGTCCTTGCCGAGGAAGGCGAGCTCGCTTCGGCGTGGTTCGCGTACCGCGGCAGGCCGCTGGAGAACCAGCTGTCCGACTTCCCCTGCACGCGGGGCCAGTCGGGCGCCGCGCTGATGGGCGACTCGCTCGCCTGGCTCGAATGCACGACCACCGCCGTCCACGACGGCGGCGACCACGCGATCATTGTCGGCTCCGTGACCGGGGCCGGCGTGCGCGACGACATAGACGATCCGCTCTTGTACTACCGCTCGCACTACGCCACCATCATCCGTTTGGAAGCAAGCGAAAAAACGATCCTGAAGGCCGACGACTCATGATCCTCAAAGACACGTTCTCCAAGCTCAAGCTCAACCTGGCCCAGCCCACGTGGCTCCGCCGATCTCTGTTGGGCGGCATCCTGGTGCTGGGGCTGTTGTATTTCGCGGGATATTTCCTGACCGGCTCGCGTATGCCGGCAAACGCCACGATCGCCGGCGTCGACGTCGCGGGTATGAGTCCCTCGGCCGCCGAGTCGAAGCTGGACAAGGCACTGATGCCCAGACTCGATGACACGATCACGATGAAGCACAAATCGCTCTCGGCCGATTTCCAGCCGCGCAACGTCGGACTGTCCCTCGACGTGCAGCGCAGCGTCGATGGGGCCGGTGGCAAGCGCAGCTGGAATCCCGGCACGATGTTCGGCCTGTTGTTCAGCGACCACGACTACAAGCCGGCCGTCGACGTCGATGAGAGCAGGATCAAGGACGCGTTGGACTCGCTCGGCGAAGCGATCAACAAGGACGTCATCGAGGCACAGATCACGTTCAAGGACGACAAGCCGGTGGACCGCAAGCCGAAGGCCGGACTGATCGTGGACCGCGACGCCACCGTAGAGGCCTTCCGTGACGCCTACCTCGTCAGCAAGAAGCCTGTGGAGGTCCCGACGGCTGTCGTCGAACCCGCCGTGGATGCCGATGGTCTGGCCAAGGCCATGGACGAATTCGCCAAGCCCGCCGTGAGCGGCCCGGTCACGCTGAGCGTCGGCGACAAAGACGTGCCGTTGAAGCCCAGTGCCTACTCACCGGCGCTGATCGTCAAGGTCGAGGACGGCGCCCTCAAACCGTCGATCGATCCCAAGAAGCTCGCCAAGCCGCTAACCGACTCCACGACCGGCATCGGCAAGAAGGCCGTCGACGCCACAGTCCGGATCGAGGGCAACACGCCGGTAGTCGTACCGGGCAAGATGGGCATCGGCCTGCAGCCCGAAGAGCTGGCCAAGACACTCATCCCGGTGCTGTCCAAGACCGGCGACGAGCGGGTGCTCGAGATCGAGGCCAAGGCCGTCGAGCCCAAGACCACGACCGAAGAGGTCAAGAAGCTCGGCATCAAGGCCAAAGTCGGTTCCTTCACGACCAACTACCCGCCGGCGGCATATCGCGACATCAACCAGGGGCGGGCGGCCGCGATCATCAACGGAACGATCGTCAAGCCCGGGGAGACCTTCAGCTTCAACGACACCGTGGGCGAGCGCACGGCGGCCAACGGCTTTGTCGTCGGCACGGTCATCAACGGCGGCGTGTTCCGCGAGGAGCAGGGCGGCGGTGTCTCCCAGGTCGTCACGACGGCCTACAACGCAGCTTTCTTCGCCGGTCTCACCGACGTCGAACACCACCCCCACGACCTCTACATCAGCCGATATCCGGTCGGGCGCGAGGCGACGGTCTATTGGGGCAACCTCGACCTGAGGTTCCGCAACGACACGAAGTACGGCGTCCTGGTCCGGGCCTATGTCCAGAAGAGCGCCGGCCGATCACAGGGCGCGACGACGGTCGAGATGTGGAGCACGAAGGTCTACGACATCAAGGCCGGCCTGTCGGCCAAGCGCAACATCCGTGAGCCTGGCCTGCGCTACGACCCGACCGACCGCTGTGTTGCGCAGTCGCCGTCGACGGGCTTCGACGTCGACGTGTTCCGCTACTTCTATCAGGGCGGCAAGAAGGTCAAGACCGAGACCGACACGGCGAGCTACCGGGCAACCGACGAGATCCGCTGCGAGGAAAAGCCGAAGAAGAAGGCCGACTAGTCGCAGTAGGACTAATCAAAGTAGGACTAATCACAGTAGGAACGTGGCGCCTTTGCGACGGTTAACCTGGCCGTCCGTCCCCTAGATTTGGCCGAAAAAGCACCCAGGAATGGCCGAAACCGGCGAAAACCGGTGCAACATCGGCCAAATCTTGGGGACTACCAGACCGGGACGTTGAGCTTGGCGGTCATGCAGTAAGACGCAGCCCAGTCAGGCAGACGGCGCAGTCAGATACACATACGTGTGGTGCGTTTGGAAGCCGTAGGGCTCGTACAACGCGATGGCGGCGGCGTTGTCGGCCATCGTCTGCAGGTAGGCCTTGTCGGCGCCATGTTGGCGCGCCCAGGCGATGCTGGCCTCGACGATGCGGGTGCCCAGACCCTGGCGGCGGCTGTCGGAGGCGACCTCGACGCACGCGAGGCCGGCCCACTCGCCGGTGACGACGACTCGGCCGATGGCGACGACGGGCTCGCCGATCGAGACGAAGCCGACTGTCGCCGGGCCCTCGAGCACCGCTCGCGCCGTGGCCGGTTCGTCGACCCGGTGATACAGGGCGAGCCACTCATCCGATGCGCGGTCCGCGATGGAGGCGTCGCCGATCGAGTGAGCCGGATCCTTAGGGCGATCCGGTAGCTCGGCGACCTGGACGATCGCGCCTCCGGGACGGCGCTCGACCGGCACCCAGCCGGCACCGGTGAACAGCCTCTGGCCGTCCGACCCGACAACGACCTGGGCCATCGGCAGCGAACCGTGGCGGTCATAGAAGTCAACGACCGCGGCGATCGCTTCGGCGCCCGGCACACCGGGATCGCCGGTGACGGCGACCGAGTTGGCGCGGCCGGTGAAGCCGTTGGACGCTCGCAGCTCCCACTCCCCGAGGGGTTCGGAGACGACAGCCGGCCAGCCGCGTGAGGTGATCCTGGTGAGGTTGTCGGCGCTGATCGACTGGGCCCGGCGACTTCGCACCGGAGAGGCCGGGACGACCTTGGCCGCGACGACATCGGCAAGGTCGACGACCACGGGGCTGCCGTCGCGTCGTTCGACGGTCACCCGACCGTCCCCGACGGCCAGGATCCGCCCGACGACATCTGTCATGGCCGGGCCGCCGCTAGGCCCCTGGCCAGCGACGACATACCGGATCACCATCCGGTGGCCGACGCTCGCGGCATCTATCGTCATGACCCAAACCTTTCCACGTCCATTAGGTGGACCTGACATGCGCCCGATTTTTCCGGCGCGAGATACTGGCGGTGCATCCAAGATCAGTACATCTTCAAAGGAGGACGCTCGTGACGTACGTCATCGCTCAGCCGTGTGTGGACCTGAAGGACCTCGCCTGCGTGGACGAATGCCCCGTCGACTGTATTTACGAGGGCAAGCGGATGCTTTACATCCAGCCTGACGAATGCGTCGATTGCGGTGCCTGCGAGCCGGTTTGCCCCGTTGAAGCGATCTTCTACGAAGACGACACTCCTGGTGAATGGAAGGAATACTACGACGCCAACGTCCATTTCTTCGACGAGCTGGGCTCGCCCGGTGGCGCCGCAAAGCTCGGTGTGATCGATCTCGATCACCCGATCATCGCTGCCCTTCCTCCACAGAACCAGGATTGATTTGAACAAGGTCTCCGAGCGGTTCCCCGAGTTCCCCTGGGACACTCTCGCCGCCGCCAAAGCCATCGCCGCGTCTCATGACGGTGGGATCGTCGACCTCTCGATCGGGACGCCGGTCGACCCGACTCCCGACGTCGCGCGCGCAGCCCTCAACGATGCGGCCAATTCGCCCGGCTATCCGACGGTCTACGGACCGGAGTCGCTGCGCCAGGCGGCCGCCGACTGGCTTACCCGCCGTTTCGAGATCGTCGGCCTGACTGCCTCGGCGATTCTGCCGACGATCGGTTCGAAGGAATTCATCGCCAACCTGCCGCTCCAGCTCGGCTTGGGCAAGGGCGACACGGTCGGTCTTCCCGAGCTCGCCTACCCGACCTATGAAGTCGGTGCGCGCTACGCGGGCTGCGACGTCATCGCGAGCGACTCGACGGTCGGCTACGGCCCGATCACGCCCAAGCTCGTGTACATCAACTCGCCGTCCAACCCGACCGGTCGGATCTTCGGCATCGACCACCTCAGGAAGACGGTCGAATGGGCCCGCGAACGCGGCGTCCTCCTCGTCTCCGACGAGTGCTACCTCGAATACGCCTGGGAAGACACGCCCTATTCGGTCCTCCACCCCGACGTATGCGGCGGGTCGTTCGAGGGACTGTTGACGGTCCACTCCTTGTCGAAGCGGTCCAACCTCGCCGGTTACCGGGCGGCTTTCGTCGCCGGCGACCAGTCCGTCATCGACGAGCTCCTCGCCGTTCGCAAGCACCTCGGAGCCATGCTGCCCACGCCGGTGCAGTCGGCGATGGCGGCGGCCCTTGCTGACGACGCCCACGTCAAGATCCAGCGCAAGACCTACGCCGCTCGCCGCTACGACCTCCGCAAGGCCCTCGAAGGGGCCGGTTTCACCGTCGAACACTCCGAAGGTGCCCTCTACCTCTGGGCGACTCGCGGAGAGTCGTGCCGCGACACGATCGACTGGCTTGCCGCCCGCGGCATACTCGCCGCTCCCGGTGACTTCTACGGGGCCAAGGGTGCGCAGCACGTACGTGTCGCGTTCACCGCGACCGACGAACGCATCGCCACCGGCGTCGAACGGCTGCGATAGACGCTAGCTCGCCGGCACTGCCAATCCGAAGGCGTCTGCCATGGATGGGGCGTCGGCAGCATCGAGCAATGGCGCGGTGCCGGTCACTTCGGAGTAGAAGCGCGACAGTGAGTAGTGGCTCAGCGGGGTCGTGACCACATTTTCATGCTGCGACGGGTGGATCACGGCGGTGAGGACGATATTGCCGGACTCCCTGTCGTCCTCGTCGGCGGTGATGACCACGGCGAGCTTGCCCGACTGCCAGTCGGGGCCGGCGAAGATCGTTGCCATGCGCGACTTGATCCAGTTGTCGGCCGTCTCCATGGTTCCGTCATGGGCATTGTTGCCGTTGTGCGCGATGACCTGGGTGATGTTTCCGAGCTTGCCGTCGTCGACGTCGTCGGCGAAGTACTTGAAGTCGAAGTCGTACCTTTCACAGAGGGCGCGCTCGCCGGGGAAATAGGCCCAGGCGTTGTGGCGCACGACGTACTTGCCGTAGTTGGACTGGCGGCACCGGTCGCTGAACATGCCGTCCATGTACATCTTGGCGGTCTTGCCGTTGGCAATGGCCTTGGCGAACACGGTCGGGGATTCCAGCTTGTGCGACGACGGTGACTTGTCGTCCTCCACTCCCTGCGTCGAGCCCGAGGCGATGGCCAGGTAGTTCGGCAGCGACGGGTGCATGAGCGCCGAGAAGTTGGTGGCGTGCCCGTACTCCTGAGCGAGGCCGTAGGTGTACGGCATGCCGACCTTCATCTGTTCCAGGGACTTGTTCTCGACGACAAACGTGACAACTTTCGTGACCTCAGCCGAAGCGACGGACTCTGTGGCTGGTGACGCGGCGGAGGCCGGTGCGATGCACAGCATCGTCGAACCGAGGGCAAGCGCGGCGAGCCGCTTTACGCCGCGACCCGTCGCATCGCCCTGCACGGCGAGCGATTTCCATAGACCGAGTTCCCACATTGCACATACCCCCCGATAGTGGTCGCAGCGGTTCAGGCGACAGTTCGGATACTAACCCCACTTGTAAGGCGAGGGGGTCACGTGATTCTGGCGGTGGGCGCCTCGGACTGATGTATGTCGCCGCTTCGACGCGCTGGCGGGATTCGAACCCGCGTACAGGGATTTGCAGTCCCTTGCCTCAGCCACTCGGCCACAGCGCGATGCGCTCGCCCTTGGGGCAAGCGGTCGGTTGTCAGCAACAGCGGTTCATGTGTTGATCCTGACACGCAGCATGGAACCGCAACGACAATCTCACGCGCTGAGACGTTCAACGCAATATGCTGCGGAAATGATCGAACCCGACGGCGCCATCGACATCATTCACGCACGCTTCGGCGCACATGCGCGGGCGCGCGCTCTTCACGCCAAGGGGAGCTGGCTGGAGGGCACCTTCACCGGCACGCCCGCCGCGGCGGATCTGAGCCGGGCGGCGCACTTGCAGGGCAAACCGGTGCCAGTGCTTGCGCGGGTCTCCAACGGTGCCGGCAACCCGAAGCTGCCCGACTACGTCCCCGACGTGCGTGGGCTGGCAGTCTCCTTTCGGCTGCCTGACGGTTCGGCGACGGACATGGTCGCGCAGAGCGTGCCGAAGTTCTTCAACCCGACGTCGGACGATTTCCTGAACTTCATCCGGGCCAACACCGGCAGATCCACCGCGATCAAGATGCCACTGTTCCTGGCTACACACCCCAAAGCGCTCTGGCACCTCCGGGACAACGCGCCTGCCTTGCAGCCGGTGGCGTCATACGCCCAGAGCCGCTATTTCGGCGTCCACGCCTTCCGGTGGGTTGACGCCGATGGCGGTACGCGCAACGTGCGCTGGATCTGGGTGCCTGAGGCGGGAGAGAAGCGCATCGGCGTGATGGAGGCACGATCGGGCGGCAGGGACTACCTCCGGGAGGAGATCGCCGCACGTGTGGCTGAGGCGCCGGCCCGTTTCAGTCTCGAAGTGACCATTGGCAATCCGGGCGACCAGACCCACGACCCTTCGCACCATTGGCCGAAGGACCGGGAGACTCTGGTGGCGGGGACGCTCGAGCTGACCAAGGTCATTGCCGATCCCGAGACCGACGGCAACATCGTCGTGTTCGATCCGACCCGGATGACCGACGGGATCGAGCTCTCCGATGACGCGATGCTCGCATACAGGGCTCGCGCCTACTCGGCATCGGCGAACCTTCGCGCGACCTGAGCTAGTTCGTCTTCACTCGTACGTTGGTCGCCTTGGCGCTCGAGTCCTTGACCCAGCCGTCGGGTGAGTCCTCGGCTGTCCAGGTGCGGCCGGCGAACGAAATTCCGGTGATCTTGAGGTCGGCGGCATTGGCGACGAGATAGTGCGCGAGAGCCCAGCCGCGAGCCTGTTGGTTGGCCGGCGAGCCGTTCAACGGATAGGTGAGTGTGTCTTTGCGGCCGGTCACGGCGATCTCGCCGAAGGCGGCCTGCACGCTCTTGTCGACCGTGGCAGCGTTGCCGCGCTCGGCCGCGTTGACCTGGCAGGTGAACCCCGCAGGGCTGTAGCCCGTCAACGACGAGGCGAGGGCCCTCGCGTAGTCCTCGTGTTGGGCGTAGGCGCCCGGGTAGGCCGAACGCTGCACTTTCTGGGCGGCGGCGGTGATCTCCAGCCCTTGATAGCCCTTGATCCTGACGAGACCGTCGTAGAACTTGCCGATCGAATAGTGCGGATCGAGGATCTGCTCGGGGGTGCCCCAGCCCTGCGACGGCCGTTGCTGGAACAAGCCGACCGAATCGCGATCGCCGTAGTCGATGTTGTGCATCTTCGACTCCTGGAATGCCGTCGCGATGGCGATCGTCGTCGCGCGCGGCGGCAGTCCACGGCGAATGCCGATCGCGGCCATGAGTGAGGACCACTGCGCCTGTTCGAGGTCGATCTGTGCGTCGACGAGTCCGACCTTGGCGGTGCAGTATTCGCTGCGAACGGGGGACCGGTCGCGCAAGACCGTGGTGATGAGTATTGCCGAGGCGATGAGGCCGAGGACAAGGAGCCAGCGCAGCCGCATCAGTTGGCGTGCAGCGCGGAATTGAGCTCGATGCCGCCGCGGTCTCCACGCGGGCGAACTTCGATCGCGCCGGTCTCGCTGTTGGTCCAGAACTGGATGCCATCCTGGCCCGAAAGCTCGGCAGCCTTGACCGTCTTGCCGTCGGGAAGAGTGACCTTGGTGCCGGCTGTGACATAGCAACCGGCGGCGATCACGCAGTCGTTGCCGAGCGAGATGCCGACACCCGAGTTGGCGCCGAGCAGGCAGTTCTCACCGATGCTGATGACCTGCTTGCCGCCACCGGACAAAGTGCCCATGATCGAGGCGCCGCCGCCGACGTCCGAACCGTTGCCGACGACAACCCCGGCGGAGATCCGCCCTTCGACCATGGCGACGCCAAGCGTGCCGGCGTTGAAGTTGACGAACCCTTCGTGCATCACGGTGGTGCCTTCGGCGAGGTATGCGCCGAGTCGGACTCGGTCGGCGTCGCCGATCCGCACGCCCGACGGAATGACGTAGTCGGTCATCCGCGGGAACTTGTCGACGCTGGTGACCTGGACGTGGAATCCGGCGGCACGCGCACGGGCGCGGGTGTGCTCGAACCCCTCGATCGCGCACGGTCCGATCGACGTCCATACGACGTTGTTGAGCTGCCCGAAGACGCCGTCCAGGTTCTGGCCGTGGGGCTTGACCAACCGGTGTGACAACAAGTGCAGGCGCAGGTAGGCGTCGTACGTGTCGCTGGGGGGTGCTTGCAGGTCGTCGATGACGGTATGTACGACAACGCGGCGGATTCGGCGGATCCGGTCCTGGCCGCTCAGCGCGGTCAGCTCGTCGGGTTCGAGGTTGCGTTCGGGCGCCACCCCCAGTCGGGGTTCGGGGTACCAGACATCGAGAACCTTGGCCTCGTCGGTGACGGTGGCCACGCCATATCCGTAAGCGCCATTCGCAGAAGTCATAGGTTCAAACTTACCGTGTCAGAGATATCGTGAAGCATGGCTCTCGTCTCTTACAAGGATCTGTGTATCGACGCCGAAGACCCGATCGTGCTGGGCGCGTTCTGGGCGTCCACCCTCGGCCTCCGCGGCGAGGATCTGGACGACGGGGACATGAAGCTCAGCGGCCCCGACAAGGCTCAGACGATCTGGATAAATCGCGTTCCGGAAGCCAAAACCGTCAAGCACCGCGTCCACCTGGACGTGGTCTCCGGCTCGGTCGACGACATCCCGGCGGCGAGCAGGCTGTCCGGACCCGGTGAGTTCCCGTGGACCGTCGTCACGGACCCCGAGGGCGGCGAATTCTGCATCTTCGAGACCGAGGAAGTGCCGGCCTACCGGCTCAAGGCCATCGGGGTCGACGCCACGGATCCCGCGTCCGCGGCGCAGTGGTGGGCCGACGTCATGGGCGGCAAAGTCATCCACGACGACGGCTATTCCTATCTCGACGAGATTCCCGGCGTGCCTTTCGACAACATGGACTTCGTGCCCGTGCCCGAAGCCAAAACGGTAAAGAACCGGATCCACTGGGACGTCACGCTCGTCGGCGGTGCGACTGTCGATGACCTGGTCGACAACGGCGCGACGCTTCTCCGTGCCCAGGACGAGGACATCCACTGGACCGTGATGGCCGATCCCGAGGGCAACGAGTTCTGCGTTTTCGCGCCGTGACCAGTTGGTACGAAGGCTAGGTTGTGGCATGGCTCTCGTCAGCTTCACCTCCCTGTGCATCGACGTCTCCGATGAGGCCGGGATGGCCCGCTTCTGGTCCGCCGCAGCCGGCCTCGATGTGGCCACGCATACCGATGGCGACCCCATCCTCACCGGCCCGACCCCGCAGCACACGATCTGGCTCAACGACGTTCCGGAGCCCAAGACGGTCAAGCACCGCGTCCACCTGGACGTCAACGGGGGCTCGGTGGCCGAGTATGAGGCCATGGGTGCGCGCGTGCTTGCGGACTGGGGGCCGTTCGCCTGGACCGTCATGGCTGATCCCGAGGGTGGCGAATTCTGTTTGTTCGAGCGTGACCGGCCACCGGTGCCTCGTCACCGGGAGGTCCCGCCGCGCTGGGACCATGCCTACCGCCTCTACGAACTGTGTGTCGACGCGGCCGACAGCCGGGCAATAGCGTCGTGGTGGGCGGACGTGTTCGGTGCGACACTGCGCGACAGCGACAGGCAGTTCTTCTGGATCGAGGACCTGGCGGGGTGCCCATTCGGTTCGTTCGTGTTCCTCGACGTGCCCGAGCCCAAGACGGTCAAGAACCGGATCCATTGGGACGTGACGCTTGTCGGCGCCGCGACGATCGACGACCTCGCGGCCAAGGGGGCGACCGTGTTGAGGGCGCAGGACGACGAGATCGACTGGACCGTCATGGCCGATCCCGAGGGCAACGAGTTCTGTGTTTTTGAGCACTGACGGATGGATGGACGCGGCACCGACGCCATTCGTCGATAGGCTCTGAATCAGATTGGGGGCCTTGATGGTCGCGTTGAACCTGGACCAGGACGTTGTCTCGCTGACGGCGGCCCTTGTCGACATCGAGTCCGAAAGCCTGGACGAGCAGAAGATCGCCGATGCCGTCGAAACACAGCTGGCGAGGCTCTCGCACCTCAAGGTCGAGCGGGACGGCCATACGATCATCGCCCGCACCGACCTCGGCCGGGACCAGCGCGTCGTCATCGCCGGTCATCTCGACACCGTCCCGGTCAACGGCAATCTGCCGTCGCACTTCGAGGGTGACCTCCTGTACGGGCTCGGCTCCTGCGACATGAAGGGCGGTGTCGCCATCGCCCTGCGGCTTGCCCAACACGTCACCGAACCCACCCGCGACATCACCTTCGTCTTTTATGAGGGTGAAGAGATCGCCCACGAGTTCAACGGTCTCGGCCGGATCGCCCGCGAAAAGCCCGAACTCCTCGCCGGCGACTTCGCCATCCTGATGGAGCCCACCGACGCCCTCGTCGAAGCCGGCTGCCAGGGAACGATGCGCTTCGACGTGATCGTCCGAGGCGAACGTGCTCATTCGGCCCGTTCATGGATGGGTGTCAACGCGATCCATGCCGCAGCGCCGATCCTTCAGCGACTTGTCGGCCACGCCAGCAGGTGGGTCGAGATCGACGGTCTGACTTATCGCGAAGGCCTCAACGCCGTCGCGATCAGCGGCGGAGTCGCGGGCAATGTGATCCCCGACGAAGCGCGGGTGACTGTCAACTACCGTTTTGCTCCCGATCGCAGCGAAGCGCAGGCTGAAGAACATGTCAGGGCGGTCTTCGACGGCTTCGAGCTCGAGGTGACCGACTCCGCGCCCGCCGCGATGCCCGGACTGGGGGTCGCCGCGGCTGCTGCCTTCGTCGAGGCGGTCGGTGGCGAGGTCAAGCCGAAGTTCGGCTGGACCGATGTCGCCCAGTTCACCCAGCTGGGCATCCCGGCGGTCAACTTCGGCCCCGGCGATCCGATGCTCGCGCACAAGGCCGAAGAACACGTACCGATCGATCACCTCGTGCAGGTCGAGGAAAAGCTCGTCACCTGGCTCACCTCTTAGACGGTCTCGGCCACCGTCCCCTGGTCGAACTGGGTCCGGTAGAGCTCCTCATAGCGCCCGCCGAGAGCCAGCAGCTCCGTATGCGTGCCGCGCTCGGCGACACGACCGTCCTCGACCACCAGGATCAGGTCGGCGGCGCGAACCGTCGACAGCCGGTGCGCAATGACCACGGACGTCCTGCCGGCCAGGGCGACGGCCAGGGCCTCCTGGACCGCCGCCTCCGAGGTCGAATCCAGGTGGGCTGTCGCCTCGTCGAGGATCACGACACGGGGTCGCGCCAACAGGAGTCGGGCGATCGTCAGGCGCTGGCGTTCGCCGCCGGAGAGCCGATAACCGCGCTCTCCGACCACCGTGTCGAGTCCTTCGGAAAGAGTGCCGACGAGTTCGTCGAGGCGGGCGTCGCGCAGTGACTCCCAGAGCTCGTCGTCGGTGGCGGCCGGCCGTGCCAACAGGAGGTTGTCGCGTATCGACTCGTGGAAGAGGTGCCCGTCCTGTGTGGCCATCCCGAGGGTTTCGCGCAGAGACGTCATGGTCAGGTCCCGGACATCCACGCCGTTGAGGCGGATGGAACCGTCGTCGACGTCATACAACCGGGGGACAAGGCTGGCGATCGTCGACTTGCCGGCGCCGGACGTGCCGACGAGGGCGACCATCTGGCCGGCCTCGACCCGGAACGACACTCCGTGCAACACGTCGACCCCGCCGCGGTTGTCGAGCATCGCGACTTCCTCGAGCGAAGCGAGCGAGACCTTGTCGGCGGACGGGTAGGCGAAGGTGACGTTCTCGAACTCGACGGACACCGGCCCCTCCGGCACGGTGACCGCGTCAGGCCTTTCGCGTATGAGGGGCTGGAGGTCGAGCACCTCGAAGACGCGCTCGAAGCTCACCACCGCGCTCATGATCTCGACGCGGGCGCTGGCCAGGGCGGTGAGCGGAGCGTAGAGCCGGGTCAACAGCAGGGCCAGCGAGACGACAGCGCCGGGATCGAGCGAGCCGCGCAGTGCATAAAACCCACCGAGGCCATAGACGATGGCGAGGGCGAGGGCGGAAACCGTCGTCAGGGCGGTGACGAAGACCGACTGCAGCATTGCCGACTTGACTCCGATGTCGCGGACCCTTCGGGCGCGTTCGGCGAATTCGGCCGACTCTTCGTCGGGGCGTCCATAGAGCTTGACGAGAGTGGCGCCCGGCGCGGAGAACCGCTCGGTCATGCGGGTGCTCATGACCGCGTTGTGGTTGGCCCCCTCGCGGCGCAGGTCGGCGAGCCGGCCGCCCATCCGGCGCGCCGGGATGACGAAGATCGGCAACAGGATCAGCGCGACGACGGTGATCTGCCAGGAGATGCTGAGCATCACGACCAGGGTCAACGTCAATGTGACGAAGTTGCTGACGACGCCGGACAAGGTGTCGCTGAAGGCGCGTTGTGCGCCGAGGACATCGCTGTTGAGCCGGCTGACAAGTGCGCCGGTGCGGGTGCGTGTGAAGAAGGCGACCGGCATCCGTTGAACATGATCGAAGACTGTGGTGCGCAGGTCGACGATGAGGCTCTCGCCGATGTTGGCCGACAGCCAGCGGGTCAGGATGCCGAAACCGGCGTCGGCGATGGCGATCAGCGCGATGAGTCCGGCGATCTTGAAAACCGTGCTCTGGGAGTCGCCGTCGACGATGGCATTGACGATCCGGCCGGCCAGGACAGGTGTCGCGACGGCGAGGAGCGCGGTGACCACGCTCAGGATCAGGAACTGGATCAATCTACGTTTGTGCGGCCTTGCGAACGTTGCGATGCGTCTCAACGTTTCCCGGGTCAGCTTTTGCGACCCGGGTTGCGTGTGCATCGTGCGATACAACGATGTCCACGCGACGGCGTCCATACTCACGGTGTCCTCCTGATGTGCTTATAGGCCAGTGTCCACCCGGCTTGTGACAAACGTAGAACCTCAATCGGACTTGAGGTCAAATGCGGGACGTCATGCTTTAGCCTGCTCTCTATGACGAAGCCTCGTGAATCACAAAAAGGTCCTGTCAGGCTGCGGCGTGGCCAGGTCGAGGAGAGCACGACCGATCAGCGGTTGCTCGACTCGCGTGGCGGGGCCGACTGGGTACATACCGACCAGTGGCGGGTCATGCGGATCCAGTCCGAATTCGTCGAGGGCTTCGGCGGACTCGCGGGACTTGGTCCGGCCGTCAGCGTTTTCGGCTCGGCGCGCACCAAGAGGGACGACCCGATGTACGGCAAGGGCGTCGAGGTCGGGATGGCACTGGTCAAGGCCGGCTACGGCGTCATCACCGGGGGCGGTCCGGGGGTCATGGAAGCGGTCAACAAGGGAGCCGTCAAAGCCGGCGGAGTCTCGGTGGGGCTGGGCATCGAGCTGCCGTTCGAGCAGGGCATGAACAAATGGGTCGACATCGGCATCAACTTCCGTTACTTCTTCGTGCGCAAGACGATGTTCGTGAAGTATGCCCAAGGTTTCATCGTGCTCCCGGGCGGCTACGGGACGATGGACGAATTGTTCGAAGCCATCACGCTGGCGCAGACCGGCAAGGTGACGTCGTTCCCGATCGTGCTGATCGGTAAGGACTACTGGAGCGGCCTCATCGACTGGCTCCGGGACACGATGCTCAATGACAGCAAGATCGGTCAGAAGGACCTGGACATGATCTATGTGACCGACAGCGTCCCGGACGCTATCGCGCGATTCAAACAAGTGGACAACGCCGAGGTCTAGGTGTACTGACCAGCCAGGTTGGTTAAGCGGCTGATGGGCGGGACCTTTCCGATCGCGCTGTGGGGCCGGTGGTGGTTGTATTCGTGGATCCATGCTGGCATGGCTTTGCGTCGGGCGG
>JALYQD010000067.1 GCA_030856025.1 Actinomycetota bacterium | reverse complement strand
CGGCTCCACCGATCGCGGCGAACGCGAGAGGGGCGAGGATCGCCAGGCCGAGGCCGAGGCCGGCGAAGAAGAAGCCGAGGATGGCGAGGGCCGGGATCGGCGCAGCCACGACGCCCTAGAGGCCGCCGATTCCGATGAGTGTGCCGATGCGGACGACGGGAACCGCACCATGGCGCCGGACCAGGAAGTCCCCGCCGAACCTGGAGATCAATGCACCCGCTTCGTACGCGGCGAATGCCAAGGGTGCGATCGACTTGGAGGCGTCGAGTGCGTCGTGCAGGTATTTGCTGCTCCAGGCGAGGATGCCGGTGTCGGAAGCGTAGAAGACCAGCACAGCCAGGCCGATGACGAGGATCGGGCGCCACGGAACGTGCCGGTCCCCGCCGCCCAGGTCCACCGCCTGTTCACGCGCGTCGAAGTCGACGACGCAGTCGTCGACAAAGTGCGGGCGTGCCGTCAGCGTCACGATCAATGCAACCACGGCTACGGCGCCCAGGGACCAGGCGAGCGGGACATCAAGCTTGGCGACGGCGGCGGCATACAACCCTCCGGCGATGCCGGCCACGCTCCATACGCCGTGGAAGTTGGCCATGATGCTGCGGCCGTACGCGACCTGGACCCGCACGCCCTGCATGTTCATGCCGGCGTCGACCCCGCCCACCCCGACGCCGTACAGCGCGAAGGCCAGGAAGATGGTCGCCTTGTTGGGGGCAAGTCCGATCAGGAGCGCGCCGAGCGTGATCGTCAGCAGGGCCAGGCCGAAGGCGGTGGAGCTCGATCGGCGTTCGGCGATGGCGCCGGCGAGGACGCTGCCGAAACCGGCAAGGACGGCCACGATCAGGGAAACCACCGTGACGCCGCCGTCGCCCAGGCCGATCTTGTCCTGGATGCCGGGAATCTGGGTGAGAATCGCGGCGAAGACGAGCCCCTGGAGGAAGAAGCCGGCTGCCACCGCGAGGCGGGCACGACTTAGCTCCGCGCTCATCTCAAGCGTAGAACCTGAAGAAGATCAACGTGGCGATCGCGATGAACCACAGGATGAGGACCAGGGCGTGCCAGTCGCGCAGGAACTCGACGAACCGGTTGCCGGGGATCCACGCCCGCAGATTGCGCAACGTCACGTAGAGGAAGATCGGGATGGTGACCGCCCAGACGAGCATGCACCACGGGCAGAGCGCGCTGATCTCATAGAGGCTCTGGTATTGCAGCCAGGTCACGAAGCCGACGCCGAACAGGACGCCGGCCTGGAGCCCGGCCCATACCCACTCGGGGAAGTCGACCTTGGCCATCAGCAGAACGCCGAGCGTGATGACGACCGCGAACCCGATCAGGCCGAGCAGCGGATTGGGGAATCCGAAGACCCCGGCCTGGTCACTCTTCATGATGTTCGTGCAGTTGAGGACGGCGCTGATGTTGCAGCTCGGCACGAAGTCGGGGTTCTTGAGGAGCTCGAGCTTGTCGTGGGTGAGCACGAACGCCGCCATGAGGCCGACGACACCGCCGCCTGTGAGCAATGCGCCGAGCCCGCGGGGCGAATGGGGCGCTTCGGCGCCGGTCGAGGTAGTCATCAGCGCAATCGTAGGGCCTGACTCCAATCTCGGCTGGCCAGCGCGCGGTTGCCGGTTAGAGTCGGAGCAATATGAAGACTTCGAGCTCACGTATCTCAGGCCTGGGGACGACGATCTTCGCCGAGATGTCCGCCCTCGCCGTCCGCACCGGCGCCGTCAACCTCGGTCAGGGGTTCCCCGACACCGACGGACCGACCACCATCATCGATGCCGCCGCCGACGCCATGAGACAGGGCCACAACCAGTACGCGCCCGGCACCGGCATACCCGTGCTCCGTCAGGCGATCGCCGCCCACCAGGCGCGTTGGTATGGCCTAGCGATCGACCCTGACACCGAGGTCGCGGTGACGACCGGTGCGACCGAGGCCATCGCGGCGGCGCTGTTAGGCCTTGTCGATGCGGGCGACGAGGTCATCGTCCTCGAGCCCTACTACGACTCGTATGTCGCCTGCATCCAGATGGCCGGGGGTGTGCGCAAACCGGTGACGCTGCGGGCACCCGACTTCCGGTTGCCGATCGACGAGCTTCGCGCCGCCGTGACGCCGCGGACGACGGCGATCCTGCTCAACTCCCCGCACAACCCGACCGGGATGGTGCTCAACGCCGAAGAACTCGAGGCGATCGCGGCCCTCGCCATCGATCACGACCTGGCCGTCATCAGCGACGAGGTCTATGAACACCTGACCTTCGACGGACTGGCACATACGCCCATCTCGACGTTGCCTGGCATGGCCGAACGCACCCTCACCATCTCCAGCAGCGGCAAGTCGTTTTCGCTGACGGGCTGGAAGATCGGCTGGGGCACGGGGCCGGCCGAGCTGGTCCGGGCGATGATGACGGCCAAGCAGTTCATGACCTACACCTCGGGGGCGCCGTTCCAGCCGGCGATCGCGCTGGCTCTCGGATCGGGTTCGGACTACTTCGACTCCTTCCGTCACGGTATGACCGACCAGCGCGACCTGCTGTGCGCCGGCCTCTCCGACGTCGGCTTCGACGTGTTCGTGCCGGAGGGGACGTATTTCGTCTCGACCGACATCCGGCCACTGGGATACGACGACGGCGTGGAGTTCTGCCGCATGCTTCCCGAACGCGCCGGCGTCGTGGCCATTCCGCACGAAGTCTTCTATGACGACAAGGAGGCCGGCCGGCCGTTGGTGCGGTGGGCCTTCTGCAAGAGACAAGAGGTCCTGGTCGAGGCCCTGGACCGGTTGCACGCCGCTTTCGGCTGACCCCTCGGCCGGCAGCTTCTCTCGCGGCGGTGGGTATCCACCCATCCGCGCCAGCCAGCGGTGGGTATGCACCCATGCGGCGAGGGTCCTGAGTCCCTAGGAATCCACGACCGGTCTCTCGCGGATGCGGATGCGGCGGCCCGAATGCTCGGGCCGTTCGGTGACCATCGCTTCTATCTGTGCGGCGACCTCGTTGGGGAATGGCGTGGAACGCCCCGCGGACGTGTTCACGTGGGCCCCGAGGATCTCCTCGGTCGCCCTGATCCGGTCCGCGGCCCACATTTCGTGCCAGACGTGCAGCAGTTTAGGGCCTGCCCCGACGACCGCTGAGCGGATCTCGAGTTCCTCGCCCTCGGAAACCTGGTCGACGTACCGGATGTGCGCCTCGACGGTGAAGAGCGACGCCGATGTACGTTCGCGGTAGTCCTCACCCAGGCCGACCTGTTCCATCACCGCATCGGTGGCATGCCCGAATACGAGAACGTAGTAGGCCTCGCTGAGGTGACCGTTGTAGTCGATCCACTCCGGTCGCACCAACTCCCGCCACGGCGCCAGCTGCATCAGACTCGCCCCAGCGCCCGCAGGATCGCGATGATGCCGGAGTCGCGCTCCTCGATCAATTGATCGATGGTCCGTCCCGCCGCCTCTTCGTCGACTCCCGCCACCACGGCGTCACGCAATTGTGGCGTGAGCTCGGCGGCCTCGAGGCGCGTCCACGGTGACTTCAATGACGGCCCGAAATGGTCGAGCATGTGCGCCATCCCACCTTGCCCTCCGGCCAGGTGGAACGTCAACATCGGTCCGTGGATCGGCCAACGCAACCCCGGCCCGTCGGTGATGGAGACGTCGATCTGTTCGACGGTTGCCTCCCCCGCGGCAATCATGTGCAATGCCTCGCGCCACAGCGCCTCCTGAAGCCGGTTCGCGATGAACCCTGGCACCTCGTGATCCATCGTGATGACCGTCTTACCCGAGTGACGGAAGAACTCCGAGGCCCACTCGACCGTCTCCGCAGAGGTCCGGTCGCCGCCGACAACCTCGACGAGTGGAATGAGGTAAGGCGGGTTGAACGGATGGCCCACCACCATCCGTTCGGGGTGTTCGCAATTCACCTGCATTTCACTCATGCCATATCCCGAGGTCGAGGAAGACACCACGACATGGTCCGGCGTCACCTTGTCGATATCGGAAAGCAGCTGGATCTTGAGGTCGAGATTCTCCGGTGCGCTCTCCTGCACGAACTCCGCTTGCGTCATCGCCGTCGCAAGGTCGCGCTCGAACACGAGATTGGCGCGGCTCGCGCCTTCAGACAGCCCTAGCTCGGTCAGTGCCGGCCAGGCGCTGTCAACGATCCGACGCAACCGTTCCTCGGCATCGTCCGCGGGATCCCAGGCGGTTACCTGGTAGCCGTGCGCAAGGAAGTATGCGACCCAGCCGCCGCCGATCACGCCGGCTCCCACGCAGGTGATGTGCCTGACGGCCTCCGGAGCAACCCGGTCCATATCAGCTCCTCGGTTTCAGGTTGAGGATCGCGCGGGCATCGTCGGGCGTCGCGACCTTTGAACCCAGCGTCTCCACGAGCGTGCCCGCTCTCTCGACGAGCTGGCCGTTGGTCGCCTTCA
>JALYQD010000031.1 GCA_030856025.1 Actinomycetota bacterium | reverse complement strand
ACGGTCGTATGCTCGGCATCGCCGAGACGGCCGGCGCCAGCCACATCAACCAAGACCGCATGTGGCATTACGTCGAGGGCATCAAGAACTGGGACCCGATCTGGCCGATGCACGGCATCCGCATCCTCCCCGGCCCGTCCTCGCTCTGGTTCGACGCGACCGGCCAGCGGCTCCCTGTGCCCGGTCTTCCCGGCTTCGACACGCTCGGGACGCTCAATATCTTGCGCAAGACCGGTCACGACCACAGCTGGTTCATCCTCACGCAGGCGATCATCGAGAAGGAGTTCGCCCTCTCCGGTCAGGAGCAGAACCCCGACCTCACCGGCAAGAGCATCCGGGAGCTCCTCAAGCAGCGGCTGGCCAAGGGTGCCACCGGCCCGGTCGAGGCGTTCAAGGAGAAGGGCGAGGACTTCGTCGTCGCCGACACTCTCGAAGAGCTCGTCGACGGTATGAACGCCCTCACCGACCAGCCGTTGTTGGACGCGACATCCATACGCCGCCAGGTCGAGTCCCGCGACCGCGAGATGGACAACGATTTCACCAAGGACCTGCAGATCGTGGCGATGCGCCAGGCTCGCGCCTATCGCGGCGACAAGCTGATCCGGGTCGCCAAGCCTCACAAGATCCTCGACCCCGACAAGGGCCCGCTGATCGGCGTGCGGCTGCACATCCTGACCCGCAAATCACTCGGCGGCCTCGAGACCAACCTCGATTCGCAGGTACTCACCACCGACGGTGACGTCTTCCCCGGCCTGTATGCCGCCGGCGAGGTCGCGGGCTTCGGTGGAGGTGGCGTCCACGGCTACAACTCGCTGGAGGGCACGTTCCTCGGCGGCTGCATCTTCTCCGGCCGGGCCGCCGGACGCGCCGCCGCCCAAGCCGTCGTCTGATCCCCAAGATTTGGCCGATCTTGAACCTCAAATCAACCGAATTCGACAATTTCAGGTGCTTCAGCCGCCAAATCTTGGGGCGGGCTGGCACTAGGCTCTGGCCATGACCACAGTTGCGCTGATCTTTGCCGGCCTTGCCGCCGCACTGCACGTCTTCATCTGGACGATGGAATCCCTGACCTGGAAACAGCCCAAGACGTGGAAGCGGTTCGGCCTGGAGTCACAGGCCGACGCCGAGACCACGGCACCATTGGCGTTCAACCAGGGCTTCTACAACTTGTTCCTGGCGATCGGTGCCGCGGCCGGCATCGTGTGCGTCGCGAAGGACTCCGACACCGTCGGATGGACGCTCATCATCTTCAGCTGCGGCAGCATGCTCGCCGCGGCTCTCGTGCTCGTCAGTACCGGCAAGCAATACATCCAGGCCGCAGTGACCCAGGGCCTCTTTCCGCTCATCGCAGTGGTCACGGCAATCATCGCCATATAGGCATTGACTTATATAAGTCGCCACTACTCGAAGTGCTTGCCGACGGCGAGCAATCGCCTGGAGCCGTCACCGACGTCATCCGCAGCGAGTTCGGCATCAGCCAGCCCGCCGTCTCCCAGCATCTCAAGGTGTTGCGCGACAGCGGCTTCGCGTCCGTACGCCCCGACGGCAACCGGCGGCTGTATGCGGTCGAGGCGGCCCAGCTGGCCGGAGTCGACCAAGGGCTCGACCAGTTCCGGCGGTTCTGGACTCCGCACCTGGAGGCCCTCGCCACCGAAGTAGCGCGCGGCAAACGCCAACGGCGCGCCACCACGCCCAAGGAGGGCACATGATCGACGTCGACAAACAGATCAATTCGGTCGCCCGCGAAATCAGTTCAAAACCGGCCGAGGGCACCGAGCTCCGGGTCGTCAGGCCAGGGCAGACCTATGGGCCTGACATTGCACATCGCCGGCGCAGGTGCCGTCGACCCGCAAGAGGTCGCCGCCTGGTCCGTGTCGGCCGAGGGAGTCGAGTTCATGACGCTGAGCAGCGAGGCCTGGGGCGCGGCCAGCATCGCCTTCGGTACGGACCGGGATGCCGCCATCGCTGCCGCCGGTCGGACACTGCCGCTTACACCTCAGCACCGGGATAAGTCGTCGGACTCAACCGTTAGGCTCTCTCGGGTGTTGAGACTCGCCACCGTCAATGTCAACGGAATCCGTGCCGCCTACAACAAGTCCCGCGGTCAGGCCACCGGCCTGCGTGAATGGCTCGCCGAGCGCGAAGCCGACATCGTCACCCTGCAGGAGGTCCGTGCACCCGACGAGATCGTGCGCGATCTTCTCGTCGACTCGGGCTATCACATCTCCCACGCGGTCGCCGCCGACAAGGGACGCGCCGGAGTGGCCATTCTCAGTCGCGAAGAGCCGAAGGAAATCCGGGTCGGCTGCGGCGACGACTACTTCGACACGTCAGGCCGCTGGATCGAGACCGACGTCCCGCTCTCGGACGGGTCGACTCTCACGACAGTTTCCGCTTACGTGCATTCCGGTGACGTCGGCAGCCCCAAGCAGGACGACAAATACCGGTTCCTCGACCAGATGACCGTCCGCCTCGGCGAGATCCGCGCCAGCGGCAACCACGGCGTCGTCACCGGCGACCTCAACGTCGGCCATACCGAACGCGACATCAGGAACTGGAAGGGCAACACCAAGAAGGCCGGCTTCCTGCCCGAAGAGCGCGCCTACTTCGATCGCTTCTTCGGCGACCTCGGTTGGGTCGACGTGCACCGCAACCTCGCCGGCGACGTCGACGGGCCCTACACCTGGTGGTCCATGCGCGGCCAGGCTTTCGACAACGACACCGGCTGGCGCATCGACTACCAAATGGCCACACCCGAACTCGCGGCGTTGGCAACGACGGCCGTCGTCGACCGTGCTCCGAGCTGGGACGCGCGCTGGTCCGATCACGCTCCGCTGGTCATCGACTACGACATCTGAGCCACGGCCAGACACAGGAGCGCGCCGCCAGTAGAGCGGGCCAAACAACTTCGATCGAGCGGCGCGGCTAAGCCCGGCGTGCTCGACGGTTGCCAGCCCTATCGGGAGATTCACTGGCGGCGCGAGTCATATTGCGTATGTAACGTGTCATCGAGCGTATGCCTCGGATGCCGGTGATGACAAGAGGAATTTGGCAAAAAAAGCCTGCAATATCAATGAATTTGCGAACGCAACTGTCGTCAAATGTATTCATTCCGGCGACGTCGCGCCCAAGCGAACTCATCGGTTTGATTGAATGATCCCATGAGGACCTTCGCCCGACGGTCATACCGATGAACGGCTCGCTCCGCAGGCGACTCGGCCTCGGTACGTCGGTGGCACTCGGCCTGGGTTCGATGATCGGCGCCGGAGTTTTTGTCGTCTTCGCGCCGGCAGCTGCCGCTGCCCGACACGGAATCTGGATTGCCCTCACGATCGCTGCCCTCGTCGCCTTGTGCAATGCGATGTCGTCCGCACGCCTCGCCGCCATATACCCGCAATCGGGTGGAACCTACGTGTATGGGCGCGAACGACTCGGGCCGTTCTGGGGCTATCTCGCCGGCTGGTCGTTCATCGTCGGCAAGATTGCCTCCTGCTCGGCCATGGCGTTGGCGATCGGCTCGTATGCCTGGCCCGAGCACGCCCACCTGGTCGCAGCAAGTGCCGCCGTGGCGGCGACAGTCATCAACTATGTCGGGATACAGAGGTCGGCAGCGGCGACCCTGGTGATTGTCACGATCACGCTCGTCGTACTCACCGCAGTCGTAGTGGTTTGCCTCGCCGGGCCTCCAAGCGCGGCGCGCGACGTCAAACCCGCTACCGCTCACGGCGTTGCCGAGGCGGCCGGACTGCTGTTCTTCGCCTTCGCCGGATTCGCACGGCTGGCGACCCTTGGGGAGGAAGTGCGCGAACCGCGGCGGACGATTCCGCGCGCCATCGCAACCAGCCTCGCATTGACAGTCACGGTCTATGCCCTGGTGGCGTACGCCGTCCTGAGGACTCTCGGTGCCGACCGGCTCGCCTCTGCCTCCGCTCCCCTGAGCTCAGCAGTCGCCGCAGCCGGGACGTCGGGTCTCGAACCCGTCGTCAGGGCCGGAGCTGTGATCGCCGGCCTGGGAGCGTTGCTCGCTCTCCTTCTCGGTGTCAGCCGCACGGCGCTCGCCATGGCCCGTGACGGGCATCTCCCTCGGACGCTGGGTGCCATTCATCCGAGATTCCACGTCCCGCATCACGCCGAGGTGGCCGTGGGGGCAATTGTCGTGATCCTGGCGGCAAGCGTCGACCTGCGCCAGGCCATCGGATTCTCGTCGTTCGCCGTGCTCATCTACTACTTGATCGCCAATGCCTCGGCGTGGACGCTTCCCTCATCACGCCCTGGCCTGGCGCGGATTATGCCAGCCATCGGAGCGGTCGGCTGCCTCCTGCTCGCCATCTCGTTGCCGGTCAGCTCGGTGGCGGCAGGAGTAGCCGTGCTTCTCGCCGGCGTGGCTTCATGGCACGTGACCTCCCGCTGAACGACACTCTGCAGACAACACTGTGCGGGAACAAGAAAATGGGCACACACCTGCGTGAGGTGTGCACCCACTCGTTGTCCTGTGCTGACCTTAGGACTTCTTGGTGCGTTTCGTGCGCTTATCGAACTTCTTGCGCGCCTCGCTTGCAGCGGACTTGGCGAGACTGGCGTAAGTCTTCTGGGCCTTCTTGGCCTCCTTGCGCAAGTCCTTGATCTCGCCTTCGAGTCGCTTGACCGTCGCTTCGAAGGACCCGACAACTTTCTCGAGTCGTTCGAGAGTCGCATCGCGCACGTGCGCGGCCGCACCTGTGGCTTCGCTGAAGGCGCTGGCCGGCGGGGTGGCGCTGGCCCTTGGAGCTGCGGCGGCCTGGGGCGCCGCGGCCCTCGGAGCCGCGGTCGTCTTCTTGGCCGGAGCCTTCTTGGCTGGAGCCCTCTTCGCCGTTGCCTTCTTGGCCGCGGTCGTCTTCTTGGCCGTTGCCTTCTTGGCCGCGGTCGTCTTCTTGGCCGGGGCCTTCTTGGCCGTGGTCTTCTTTGCAGCGGTGGTCTTGGCCGGCGTTGCCGCCGTCTTCTTTGCGGGTGAATCCGCCATATGTGTTCACTCCTTCAAGGGTCAAGTACTTGCGAGGCTATTGCACTCCGTACGCAGTTGGGAACAGTTGCGAAAGACCCGCGCGTCGGAAAACGCATAACCAGTGCGAGGCGCAACGCAAACCTCCGGCCCGGGACGGTGAGGAAGTATCCGTCGCACGGGCCGGAGGAGGCGCTATCCCCGGTTAGGAGATGTTGATCTTCATCGAGGTGCCCTTTTCGCTGACCACCTTGATCTTTACACCGGCAGCAGGCAGTTTCACACCGTGATTCGGCAGTTCCGCAAACCAGTACTTCTTGGTGTCGTCGAACAGCGGCTTGGCGGCCTGGCCACGTATGTAGCTCGGCTTGCCGTTGGTGTGCAACGTCATCGAATCCGCCTTGTGCAGCGAGAACGGTGCGTCGTACACCTGGATCCTGGCCCGCCAGGGAACACCCGCCATGTTGATGATCGGCGTGGGGTTCGCGTCGATCGGCAGGTTGCGTCCTTCACCCGCGTGCTTGGACGTGTTGTTGTCAGGCTGGGACGTGTCCCAGTACGACACCAACAGTCCGTGACCGTATGAGTAGTGCTCGACCCAATCGGGCTTCGTGTTGGCGAAGCCGAAGTTGTACGGACCCGTCTTCAGGTACTTGTCGAAGCTCTCATACGTGCGGTTGCCGGCAATGTAGTAGTTGTCGTAGTCCGCGGTCGACGTGGCTCCGACGATCGTGAATCCGTCGTAGTCCCACGCCGGTCCGCCGGCTTCGGCACCATCGCTCAGCAGCGCCGCACCGTCGGCCGTGATCGTGATGTCATCGAGGAACAATCCTTGTTCGGCGACACCGCCATCGGTCTTGTAGTAGGCCCGGAACTTGATGCTCTTGCCCGCATACGCATCCAGCGGAACAGAAACGTCGGCCCAGCTGGCCTGCTCGCCGTCGAGCGCCGGAGTGCCCGACGTGTCCTTGCCGAACGGTTGGCCACCGATCGTGCCGTCGAGTGACGTCCAGGTCGCACCGTCATCGGTCGATGCCTGGAAGTAGGCATAGTCGTAGCCCGCCTCGATCGCATAGCGCGCCTTGGACGTGAACTTGGCAGTCGTCTTGCCGGTCAGGTCGATGTCGGTGGCCATGGAGTTGGCCAGGTCATCGCCCTTGTTGGAGTAGAACTGCTTCGTTCCCGAAGCCGGAGCACCGTTGTCGAACGACACCTTCTTCTTGGGCAGCACGACGACTGCGGCCTGCGCCTTCTTGGTGTTGTACTCCTGCGGGCCGAGCTCGAGGGACTTCTTCTGTCCCGCGGCAACGGTCTCGTGGTCGAGCCAACCCAGCTGCAGCTTCTCCCACGCACCGAAGTCGCCGGGGCGCGTACCCAGGGGCTCGCCCTTCGCGCTGAGTCGGCTTTGCGCCATAAGCGTCCAGTATTCGTTGCTGTTGTCACCACCACCGGAAGTGTCGTAGGCATCGGGCAGACCGAGGTCATGGCCATACTCATGCACGAACACGCTGAGACCGCCGTTTTCGGGCTGGACCGTGTAGTCGCCGACCCACATGCCGGTGTCACCGATCTGGGTGCCACCGAGCTTGTTGTTGTCGGGACCGGTGATGCCGGCGTTGGTCACGAAGGCATACCAACGGTGCGACCAGATGGCGTCTTCACCCTGCTGCGGGTCGCCATCGGCTTCGTCGCCGCCGGCATGCACGATCTGGAAATGATCGAGGTAGCCGTCGGACTCGTTGAAGTTGCCGTCGCCGTCGAAGTCGTAACGGTCGTATTTGTCGTACTCGGCAAGGGCCGCCTTGATCTGTGCGGCTGTCTTGCCCTGGGCTTCCTGATCAGCGACCCACTTGTTGACCGCATCCTGGACGAGATACCAGGCGCCGGAGTCCTCGCGACCGTAGCGGGCCTCGTTGTACTGGACCTTGACCCAGTCGGACACTGTGCCGTCGACCGAGTAGCGACCTGAGGACTGCGACTTGTAGTAGGTCGAGACCGACTCGACGTTCTTGCCGGTGCCGAAGTAGAGGTCCTGGAAGTGCTTCTTGTTGAAGTCCTTCTGCCAGACCGTCGAGTTGTCCTTGGTGCGGTCGGGTTCGGGGATCTTGTTGCGAAGAGGGCCCTCGAAGGTGGTCGGTCCGGGCGTGCCCGGATCGGTGTCAGCATCGGGGTGGTCCGGGTGACGTTCATTGCCGAACTCGGCGAGGATCACGAAGATCTTGTCGGCGCGCTCTTGCTTGAGCTCGACATACTGATCGACCTTCTTGGCCTTCTGCGCCTGGCCCCTACGTGCCTTCTCGGCGTTTTTGTTGTGCTGCGCTGCCGCATCAGCGGGGCTGTAGCCCTTGCCGACCTTGACAACCGTGCTGCCGTTCTTCTGCACCGCCTTGGAGTCGCCGTTGAGGACGGATTTGAGTCCGGCCTCGCGCAGCGCGCGACGCTTGTCTTCTAGCGGGTTGGGCAGTTCATCGTGCTTTTCCACGCGGTCGGCGCCAGAAACT
Source organism: Actinomycetota bacterium (assembly GCA_030856025.1). Lineage (GTDB taxonomy): Bacteria > Actinomycetota > Actinomycetes > Propionibacteriales > Nocardioidaceae > JACMOZ01. The sequence goes on along the minus strand of JALYQD010000031.1, from coordinate 2,132 downwards.
GGCGGTGCCGACGATGCGGTACTTGGCGTCGCATACGCGACTCCAAATGAGGCGACGAGTCCAAGGCCCAATAGGCCTGAGGTCACACGTCTCACATTTCCCCCTGAGGATGTGTAGTTGTCTTGACCGGATCGATTTGCCCGGCCGGCAGGACGCACGCCCTGTAGGACACATGCGCGGCACACCAAGGCAGACCTTAAGTAAATTCTCAGGTAAATGGCAGTCTTGTATTTTGAGACGAATAGGTATAGAGGACCACTTATCCGTGGTCATAAGGGACTATCCGTGGTCAATCGACAAGACCGAAGACTGTCCGAACGATGGCTCCTCGTCGCCAACGCACGCGGCGCGCCGACTATTTCCGGCCAACAATTCCATGGCTCCCGGCGATTATTTCCGAAGCGTTCATCTCTTCGGCGCGTCCGCTTTACACATTCGGGACGATCTGCACTAGGCTTACGAAGGAAGTTGCAGTGCCTAACATCGTTTGACCAGCTCGATCCCCGTCACAGGGGGTTTGCGATCCGATCAGAAGTTTGGACTAACACCGTGACGGTCATCCATGAAAACCATGGGTGAAGAATCGAAATTGAAGGAAAAGAACAATGGCAACAGGCACTGTTAAGTGGTTTAACGCTGACAAGGGCTTCGGCTTCATCGCTCCGGACGACGGCAGCGAAGACGTCTTTGCACACTTCTCGGCAATCCAGTCGAACGGCTTCCGTTCGCTCGATGAGAACCAGAAGGTTGAATACGATGTTGAGCAGGGCCAGAAGGGCCTGCAGGCAGCGAACATTCGCCCCGTCTGATTTACGAATCTGATTTACGGCTGCTCTTGACTTAAAGAGCGACACCAAAGGGCCGGAGACATTGTCTCCGGCCCTTTGGCATTCCCTGAGTCCACGCGCATGCGCGGATCGTTGTGCTAGAGGTGCCCGCACTCATCCCAGGCATGGCTGCCGAATTCGGCGCCTGATCCCGAGGCAAGATAGCTCATGTCGGCGCTCGGATGAGCGACCGGACGCAGGTTACGGTGTGCCGGAAACCGGCGCGCCGATTCGGCAAGTTGTTGCTGGTCGATCTCGAACGAGGCTTCATCCATGGAGGTCTCCGGAGTTGATGGGGTGCACCAACTCGACGATAGCCTCACGTTTGTGGGCCCATAACCCTTACCGATGGGTAGTTATGGGCGACCTTTTCGCACAACAGCGCTAGCGGTTCGCGATGCTTCCTGCCGCTCCCCCGATTGCCGCCATGATGATGGCAACCGAAACTGCTCCCTTGATGATTCGCATGTGTCACTCCCAGACGTCGACGCAAGCGTCAATGCTACTCAAATCGGGGCTCACCACATTGTTGCGGTGCCGAACTCCCTGTTGACGAGGTCGAGCATGAAGTCGTTGACGGACTCGCCTTGGGCCTTTGCGCGCTCCACGATGATCTCGAGAACTTCGTCGGGGAGGTTTTCAATAGTCAGGTTTGCCATACGCCGGAAAGTACCATCCGACCGGCCTCTGCGGGAGTCCTCTGTTGTGCCGACTGTCGGCGACCGCTGTTAGTTTCCTCGTATGCAGCCACGCGTTCCCTACACCGGTGCCGAAAAAGAGTCCCTCCACGCCTGCCTCGACAGCAACCGCGCAGCGGTCCTGTGGAAGGTCGAGGGTCTCGACGACGAGCAGTTGCGCCGACCGATGACGCCTACCGGCACCAGCGCGCTGGGACTGGTCAAACACCTTGCCTATGTCGAGGGCGGCTGGTTCTGTGAGACGTTCGGCCGCCCACCTCTGCCGGTGACCTTCGACACGGACGATCCGGAGGCCGACATGCGCGTAGGACCGGACGAATCGACCGCGGACATCCTCGACTACTACCGGCGGGCATGCGCCGCCGCGGACGCGGTGATCAAGTCGACCGGGCTGGGGGAGACCGGGACCGCCTGGTACGGGCCGGCTGTGTCGATGCGCTGGGTACTCATCCACATTATCGAGGAGACCGCCCGTCACGCCGGCCACGTCGACATCCTGCGCGAGCTCATCGACGGTGTGACCGGCGATCATCCCCGGGACTGATCGCCCGCAGGCGCCGCTTCTTCGGCTCAGGAACACGAGTAGCGTCTTCCCGATTTCATGAAC